>JANXYP010000379.1 GCA_025355955.1 Chloroflexota bacterium | reverse complement strand
CCCCTTGCTGACCTACGGTCAATGCCCATCGCAAGCGCCAATGATGGGGTAGGGGCGCATGGCTGTGCGCCCTCTTGCCACGCATCAATGCCCATCGCAAGCGTCAATGTTGGTGTAGGGGCGAATCGCATACGCCCTGCCGCCCTACGTCAACGCCCATCGAAAGCGCCAATGTTGGGGTAGGGGCGGATGGCGTTCGCCTTGCCGCCCAGTGTCCAAGCCAATCGTAGCGACCAGCCTCTACTAAGCCTCCAGCGGGGTTGGGCGTGTGATATAATTGCTGTGAGTTCCAATCAATGGTGTTGTTCCGCTCAACGTCGAGCGAAGCGTCGCGAACGTGAGCATTGGACAAACAGCAAACACCGTCACACTAATAAGGAGGATGTATCATGTCGAGTATCACCAGTACGCCAACCCAGCAAGAACCATCCCAACCAGAGCCGCTCCTCAAGGCGCACAGCAGCCTTTTCCAACACACTTCGCACCCCCATCGCCCCCAGAACACCAACATGATTTTCAAAGCGGAGAAGGCTGCGGGGAACTTCAACCGCCAGGTGGCCGTGCATATGACCACCCTGTTCCAGGCCATGCCCACGTTCTGGTTGATCATGGCGTGGATCGTGTTGTGGATTATCGCGAACGCCACCATCGCCAGCTTTGACCCTCTGCCGTGGCCGCTCCTGCTCACGCTGGCATCGGTGCCGCAGTTGCCACTCATGATCGTGATCATGGTGGGGCAGGGTCTGCTCGGTCGGCAGCAGGAGATACAGTCGGAAGAGCAGTTCAACACCACCCAGAAGACCTACCACGACATCGAGCAGGTAATGCAGCACCTCTCCGCGCAGGATGACGAGCTGCTGAAGCAAACGGCTATGCTTGTTCGATTGGCGCAGTCTGCTGGTATTACGTTGGATGATGCACCGGCCAATTCCGGCGTTGGCGGTCTCGGCGCTATTACCGCTGCCACTAAGCCCTCCGCTCCCAGCACGGGAAGCACGGGTGTCACGGGCAGTGCGGGTGTCACGGCTTCTTGACCTAAACAGAGTGGGGGCTAACCCTGTAATCGGTCCAGTCTTTGGGTGCAAGGTCAAGGAAGTAAGCGTTCGCAGACCATCGGTGGCAGCTAACTGGAGCCGGGTAGGTATTGGATGTGCCTATGGTGGGATTCTGGCTTATACAAATTAGCTGCGGAGATGCTATAGTTCTGTAGAGGCGAACCGTTGTGCGCCCCGGCTCAATCTGTAGCGGCACCACCGCTAATTGGTATTACACCTGGCGAACCGCCGCCAGCCTCGATGTAGAGGCTGGCGGCGATGGGTGTTTTATTGACCAGCAGCGGGTTGGGGGTTGGGGTTGACATTGGGGGTGGCGAGTTCCGCGGTGCTACCCCGACCAGCGATGGCGGCGGCGCGCTCCACGGGGTTGCGTAGCGTGCCAATCTGGGCGTTGCTGATCTCCACGATCTGGCCTACCTGGAGCGGCTGGTTGGTGGGTGGCAACGCGCCCGCGCCGGTGAGCAGCACGGTGGCGTTGGCGATGGGGTTGTCGCTCATCAGTGCAGCGATCAGGTCAGCGAAGCTGCGTGCCATGCTGGCGGTGCTGCTCTGCGCCTGATAGATGATCGTGCTGCCATCGGCATCGAGGACGCGATAGTCGAGTTCTAGCGGCCCAACCGTCGCATCCTTCTCTTGCCGCCCCAACGGATCGGCGGTGTAGAGCGCGGGGCCGAGGGCGCAACTGCCCTGGTAGAGCTTGGCAAGCGATAGGTAGAGGGGGTTGTCGCGTTCGATGTCCAGGGCGGTAACATCGAACGCCAGGGTGTAGGCGATGATATTACCGCTAGCATCGAGGATCAGGGCGACCTCCGGCTCGGCGATGGTTAGTTCGCTGTCGCGGCGGATGCGGACGGGCGCGTTGGGGCCGACGCAGCGAGTGGCCGTTCCCTTGAAGAACAGTGCAGCACGGGGCCCTTTGAAGGCCCGCTCGTAGAGATCGCCGAGCGAAGCATCGTAAGCACGGCGCTGTTCGATGCTGGCAGCGTAGATTGCATCGCCGCCCCACACCTCCGGCGCTAGCACCGGCATCAGCAGGTGGGGGCGGTCAATTGCGGGGGCGATGTCGAGATCCTTGTATTTGAAGCTATTGAGGCGCGCACCGCGCAGGTCAATATCATCGCGCAGGTGTAGGGCGATGTCGGCGATGGTGGTCTGTTCGCGCACCGCCAGAGCAATCATATCGTTGGTGGTGCGGATGCTGCCGTCAGCGGGGGTAATGTCAGTGACGTTGCCATTATCATCCACCACGCCGATGCGAACGCTGCCACTGCCGGGCGCGTTGGGGGTCGCAGGCGAAGCGGGCGCGGAGGGAACACCGGGACTCCAGAACTGAATTAGCCTCATAGTATACCTCTTGTATTGGTGATTAAGAACTTATCCGCAAAGCCATTCCGTCGTGCGTAGGGTAGATTGCATTCTCGCCTTGCGGATATTCTATATAGCGAATTGTTCGTGGGCAGCAGGCAGATCGCTGAGGGCAATCATGCGCTGGCGCAGACGGTGATTTTCGAGGGCCAGGGCGAGATTGGCGGCTACTAGATTGAGCAATGCAATGTCGCCTTCGTCGGCGATGCACGCATCGGTCTCGACGACCAACGCGCCGAGGACATAACCCGCGACGCTGAGAGGCAGACCGAGAACTGGCGAGAACGGTGCGTCCGGCGCGTAGCGCACCATCAGCGTAATTGGCTTGACATATTCAACCACCTGGGCGGCGAGTTCGGTGCGGGGCTTGCGCGTCCCTTCGTCAACCGCACGCTGGTGGCAGTGCGCGACCAGGGTTACGCGCTCGCTGCCCTCCTGCTTGAGATAAATGCTGGCGTAGGCGGCACCTTGCAGCGCTCCTACCAGCCCGGCTACGCTTTGAGCGAGCAGGGTATCCAGGCTACCGCCCTCCGTGAGTAGGCGACTGATGCTTGCGATAAAAGGGAGCAACGCGGTGGTTGACCCGTCCTTCGCCTCAGCGGTTGCGGTTAGCGATGGTTCGTTACCGACCATCGGTCCGGATATGGACAAACGGCTAACCCAGTCAGCGCTCACGTCATCGCTCCCTATGCTTACAACATTCACTACCGGCTGTCTCATGCCCGTAAAGCGATGGTGGACACAACAATGCGTCCGCGAGGGGAACCCATTCAGCGGTGTGAAACAGCGGTGTTCCTGGTTAGCACAATGGCAAGGGCTGTGCCATCGATGATGCAGGGTGCTAGGCGATATTGTGCTGAACGTTGCTACGCACCAGATTCTCAACCGACTCGCGCATATAGCGATCGAGTTCGTCACGGCTGAAGCGCAGGTTACCGCCGGGCGTAACCATCGCTGGCTTGATGATGCCGCGCTTGACTGCACGATGAAGGGTAACGCTGCTGATGCCCAGGTATTGTGCGGCATTTGGGGTGGAGAGCAATGCCTCTCGCATGGTGGGTAAACTCCTCTCGAAACTGCTTCGTCGTATAGGGGATGCGGGTCACGTTTTTGCATAACCAACCAGGGCGAACCGTTATTCGCCCTTATAGACGCTTGCATTGCAAGAATGTGACGCGCACCATCGGATAGGTTACTGCCTGATGGTCTTTGTTGCTAATCATAACACATCAACCTTACGATTCACCTTACCGAATCGCAACACTTTTCACTAATCTTTATAATTTATCCCAAATGAAACCATTGCAACCCGCTCCAACCCAACATAACGGCTTTGAAGATAAGCCCTCCACTGTTGTTAATACCAATTGGCTGCGGAGATGGTGTGTTTCTGATGAGTTTTGACCGCCAAAACCAGTAATGAAGGAGAGGTAAGGGTGGGCTGCACTCGTCCATTGGTATCAAACTAAGCAAACAGCAGCAATCATGCTGATTTGTTCCTAATGGTGATGGCGTTCTGGGGGTCTGGGGGTTCAGCCCCCAGATGCTGCTCGCCCACAATGCTGTGCGTTTGCCGCACCTTTGCACTTACCTACCCACAAAGACGCTGATTACAATGGGCATTATCACTTTTTCAGCAGCTGGGGCTAACCCCTAGACCCCCCACGCTGACTCTCAACTCTATTAGCATGATCGGTATGGGATGCGCTTGTCCTGCCGACTACCGCATCTGGTTTTAAAAACTCATCAGGAGCGAACCGATGTTCACCCTGGTTAGGTATACAAGAAAGTGACGCACCCCCGTGATCTTTGCGCCGCCCGCCAAACGTGCTATAATCATCTGCGGCGGGCAACAAAAATGACGGCTGAGGCAGCCGTCACCAATGGTACCGAAGGTGGGATTCGAACCCACAAGAGCTTGCGCCCAATGGTTTTTGAGACCATCGCGTATACCGTTCCGCCACTTCGGCTTGAAGTTTGCACCAGATTATAAACGATAGGCGCTGGCTTTGTCAAGCACAATTAGTACAGAGGAGCAGCAAGCACAAGAACGCAGCTGGATCGTCACAGCGCAGCAGGGCAATCTCGATGCCTTCAATCAGCTGGTGGCTGCCTACGAGCAGCGCATCTACAACCTCTGCTTTCGGATGCTAGGCGAGGCTGAGGCTGCTGCCGATGCGACCCAGGATGCCTTCATCAACGCCTACAAAGCGGTGGGCCGCTTCCGTGCGCCGCAAGGCGATACCCCCGCGATGGTCAATAGTTTCCGCACCTGGCTCTATCGCATCGCCTCGAACCTCTGCTACGATGTGCTGCGTTCGCGCAAGCGGCGACCTACCACCTCACTCGATGCGCTGATCAACGACGGCGGCGAACACGACTACGAGGCGGCGGGAAACTTCAGTCTGGCGCACGGGCTGGCGAGCGAGGGGCCGGAGAGCAGCGCCCTGCGCGCCGAACTAAGCCGCGAGATCCAGCGGGGCCTAACCATGTTGCCCGAAGACCAGCGCCTCGCGCTCATCCTGTGCGACATTCAAGGTTTCAGCTACGATGAGATTGCGGTAGTCAGCGCCAGCACGCTCGGCACGGTCAAATCGCGCATCAGCCGCGCCCGCGCCCGGATGCGCGATTATCTCCTGGGCCGAGGGGAACTATTGCCGTCCACTTTTCGTCATAATAGCGACGAGTTATCAGTTATGAGTCTTGTATCTCATAGACTCAGCTTTGATGGTGGTGTAGACCCACCCCCAGCCCCTCTCGATGGGAGGGGAGAACATCAGATAGACTCAGCTTTGATGGTGGTGTAGACCCACCCCCACCCCTCCCTATGGGAGGGCAGAACGTCAGAACTTTGTTAGCAGAATATAGAGAAGGTCAATGTAATGCCTGGCAGCAACAATAATAATAACCGACATTCGGATGAGCCGCTCGACCCCAGAATGCTTGAGCAGCTAAACGCCTACCTCGACTACGAACTGAGCGAGGAGCAGCGCGCCCAGGTGCGCGACTGGCTGCGCCGTTCGCCCGCCGCCGACAATGAGATGGCTACGCTGAAGGCAACCAGCAAGGTGTTGAGCGAGTTGCCCCCCGTACCTGCGCCGCGCAGTTTCGCGGTGCGCCCCGCGATGCTGGAGCAACCCGCAAAGTCGCCGCATGGGTTCACCCTATTCGGCTGGGTACCCTCGCCCAGTTTTGCCCTCAGCCTCGGCAGCCTGGCCGCTGCCTGCCTGCTGGTGTTGGTGCTGACCGCGCAACTGTTGAGCAATAGCAACGGGTCGCAACACAACGTGCTAACCACCAGCGCTGCGACGACTCCCAGCAGCGGACAGAGCAGCGGCGGCCTAGCATATAAGAATCCCACCTTCGACAGCGCACCATCTGGCGCACCTGTGCCTGCTGCTGCGCCTACAGCAACCACCGCATCCGCCGCTGCGCCCGCCCCGGCACTGGCAGCAACGGCAGCAACTCCCACAACAGCGGAGGTAACCACTAACATGGCGATGACCGCGACAAGTGGAAGCACCGGCAATGGCGCGACCAGCGGGACGAGTGCGGCACCCGGGGCAGCAGCCTCGCCCACCACATCACGTTATGGGCTGGCTTTGAGCGCTACGGCATCAACAGCCCCACCCAGTGATGTTCCAAACGCCAGAGCCACAGGTGGGTCATCAGGAAACAATCCGACCGCCCCGGCCTACTCTTACACAAATATCGGCGCTACCGCGCCAACTACGCCCGTATTCAGTGACCAGGCCAACAATCCGCCAACTGGCGGCGGCAACATCAGCGCGAGTGGGGTCATCCCTCAACAAAATACTAACCAGACCAACAACTTCAACGTCTTGAGCAGCGGGATGAACTACTGGCTAGTGATCGAGATTGCCCTGGCCGTGCTGGTGGCCGCCCTGGGGTTGGGCGCGCTGATCGCGCAGCGGCGCAGCCGCTAGCAGCGCTGAGGATGATGCTCTTCTGGCATGAGGCAGGATGCATGAGTGAAAAGCAAAAGTCTCCTGTTGCCCAGCGGCAAAAAGCCTCTCCCTGTCAGGGAGAAACCCCTTGCGGGTTCCCTGTGGGTGTTTGGTGAGGGAGAATGTTGTTGGCAGCGTCAATGCCCATCGCCAGCCAGCGAGCCGCCGAGCTACCGGGGGTTGGGGGCGGTAGCCCCATGCGGAAGCAACTTCATGCCTCTCGAAAGCGTGTATTACGCCACATAAATACCCTTGACTGGCATCGTCATCCCCACCGATCGGGGCGTAGCCCCCATCCCCCGGTAACTTTGCAGCGCTCTGGCTTACGATAAGCAGCCCGGCGCTTCAGCAGCACTCCTCACCCAACCCTCCTCCGCAAGAGGTGAGGGCTTTTTGTGGCAAAAGCAAGGGAGCAGCGTCATCGCTGCTCCCTTGCTCATGCCTCGTGCCTGAAGAGCCTTGTGCCTTCGCAGTTAGTGGTTCTTCACCTCTTCGTAGAGGCGGGTATACAGCTGAGTCTGGTCGCCTAGATCCTGGATGCGCTCCAGCTTGGCTATAATGTCAGCAGGCGGGTAGAGGATCGGGTTGCTAAGGTCGGTGGGAGTAATGTAAGCGAGGGCAGCCTGGTCCGGCGTAGGGTATTGGATGTTGTTAGCGTTGGCTGCCGCATTCTTCGCGTCGAGCATGAAGTTGATGAACACCTCGGCGGTGTATTTGTGTGGCGCGCCCTTGGGGATGCTGATGTTGTCCTGCCAGAGGGTTGCGCCCTCTTTGGGGATGATATACTTGATGGTGGGCCGCTCCGCCTGCGCCCGCTGCGCGTCACCAACGTACATCTGCGCCAGCCACACCTCACCTTTCTTCATGTTGTCGAGGTTGGTGGCATCATATGCCTTGACCAGCGGCTTCTGGTCAATCAGCTTCTGCTCGGCAGCCTTTAGCTGGTTGGTGTCGGTGGTATTCAGCGAGTAACCCAGCAGTTTAAGCGCTGCGCCAGGCACCTCGCGCTCATCGTCGAGCATGGCGATCTCGCCCTTGTACTTAGGGTCGAACATCACCGCCCAGCTATCCGGTGCCGAGCTGATATGGGCTGAGTCGTAGGCAATGCCGGTGGTACCCCAGAAGTAGGGGATACTGTACTGGTCGTTGGGGTCGAAGTAGGTATGCATGTAAGCCTCACCGACGTTGGCGTAGTTGGGGATGACGCTGAAATCAATCGTGTCGAGCAGCCCCTTCTTCACCATCTGGGCCACGGCGTAGTCGGATGGCACCACAATGTCGTAGCCACCGCCGCCCGCGACCAGCTTCTGGATCATCTCCTCGTTGCTGCCGTAGCTATCCTGCTGTACCTGCACACCGTATTGGGCAGTGAACTGCTTGACCAGATCCTGATCAAGGTAGTCGCCCCAGTTGTAGATGTACAAGGTGTTGCTCATCTTGCTCTTGTCCACCACCAGCGGTGGCGGGGTAGGCATGGGGGTCATTGCCATGCTGGTCGTGCCGCTCGTCGTCTGCGTGCCACTCATGGTCATGCCCGCAGTAGCGGTTGCACCGATCGTCTGCGTGCCGCTCATGGTCATGCCCGCAGTGGCGGTTGCGCCCATCGTCTGCGTGCCGCTTATGGTCATACCCGGGGTGGAGATCATCTGCGTGCCGGTCATCATCATTCCGGCGGTCGGAGTCATATTGCCCATCATCTGGGTTGGAGTTATCACGGTTATAGTTGTGGGCGAGGCCAACATCATGCTAGTTGGGGTGGTGACAGCGCTGGTAGCGCTGGTTGGGGTTGTCACTACGGGCGTGTTAGTCGGACTGCTCCCGCCACACGCGCTTAGGGTAAGGGTTACGATTAGCAGCATTGACAACAGCGCTGTCAGGCGGCCAAACTTCTTCAATCTTTTCTCCTTGCTCTAGGTTGTTAGAACCCAACGCCGCTTCCTGGCGGCGACAGGAAATAACTCACGCACCTACCCGTTTGCAGGCACGCAAGCCCTATTATAGCAAATTAAATGCCATTCATACAATGCGACTGGCATAAAAGGGTGTGCGCCGCTTGCTTGCACCCCAACTAGGGCGGGCCACCGCCCGCCCCTACGTCTACCAATAACTCCTAATATTACAGCCTCAGTTGGCACAATTGAGCCAGAATGGTGTAGGGGCGAATCGCATACGCCCTGTCGCCCAGTGTCTAAGCCAATCGTAACTACATCACCTGGTCTAGCAACTGAGGCTGTAATACTAGCGCACCCGGCATAAAGGGTGTGCGCCGTTTGCTTGCACCCCCAACCTGGGCGGGCCACCGCCCGCCCCTACGTTTACCAATAACTCCTAGTATTACAGCCTCAGTTGGCACAATTGAGCCAGAATGGTGTAGGGGCGAATCGCATACG
>JANXYP010000346.1 GCA_025355955.1 Chloroflexota bacterium | reverse complement strand
CCGAACACGCCGCTCGCCTGACCGGGGCGGATGCCGCCAGCATCGGGCTGATTGATGCCAACACCGGCACCGCTACCCTACGGGCTGGGTACAATCTCTCCGCCGCCTACCTCAGCCAGCGGCGAACCAATAACGTCGGTTCGCTTGTGCTATCCACTACCAAGAGCCGCCTTTTTATTTATAACGACCTGAAAGATGTACGCGCTGCGGATCCGGGTTTGATACTCCTCGAGGGTATCTGCTCTATGCTGATCGTCCTGATCGTGGAGCAGGATGGAGGTCAGATCATTGGCGGCCTGACCGTCTACAGCCGCCGCCCTGACTATCAGTTCAGTGTGCAGCAAGGTAATATGCTGCTACCGCTGGCTGACAGCCTGGCGGGCAGTGTGGCCCGCTCCCGTGAGCAGGCCCGCCTGCAGCAGCGACTTACCAACCTCAATCTCCTGGCCGAGAGCGCGGCAGCGGTGGTTGCCAGCACCGACCTCGCCCCAACTCTCGATACTATCATGAATGCGGCCACCACCAACCTGGGATTGCATAAGGCGGCCATCTTTCTGGTCGAGCCTGTAACCCAGGTTGGGCAGATTGTCGCCTCCAAAGGCTTGAGCGCAGAATACATTGATCTAATCAACAATGCCCACTTTACCCCCAGCCGCGACAGTGTAGTAGGCCGCGCCGTGATCGACCAGCGGCCCGCGAGCACTACTGACCTCAGCGCTGATGACCGCTATCCCTTGCTCAGTTGCGCCTCATCACGATATGGGTTCAAGGGGGTGATGGCGGTGCCGCTATTCGCTGACGGAGCGGTGATGGGTAGTATATGCGTCTACGATGAGCAGCCGCACCAGTTTACCCATGACGATGAAAGCTTGATGACTGCGCTGGCGAGCTACGCCGGGGTCGCCATTCGCAACGCTCGCCTGCTAGCGATGGTGCAGGAGCAGAATGAGCAACTGCGCGAACTCGACCACCTCAAGAGTGGCTTCCTCGCCCGCCTCAGCCACGAACTGCGCTCACCGCTTGCCACCCTGCTCGCCTACCTGGAGGTGGTAGAGGACGGCAGCGCGGGGCCAATCAGCGACACGCAGCGCCGCTTCTTCAAAATTATGCGCCACGCTGGCGAGGAGCAGCTTGCCAACATCGAAGCCCTGCTCAATCTGGTACATATGGAGGCCGGTGCGCTAGAACTGAAGCTCATCCCGCTGCCGGTTCACTCCTTCCTCGATAGCATCGTCCACGAGATTGAACCCCGCGCCACCCACGCAGGTATCAGTGTCGAGCTTATGCCGCCCCGCACCGAAGCGGGCCACTTTCCGGTCTCGCCGGTGGTCTGTGCTGACCCTGACCGGCTGCGTCAAGTGATGCTCAATCTGCTTGCCAACGCGGTCAAGTTCACTGCCAGTGGGGGCGCAATCAAGGTGGGTTGGCGGCCAACCGAGCAGCGCGGCTTCGTCAACATCTACGTCTGCGACAGCGGCGCGGGTATTGCCCCTGAGTATCTGGGCAACATCTTTGGCAGCTTCAGTCAGGCTGAGGATGCCTATCGCCGCCGCTTCGGTGGCCTGGGCCTGGGCCTACCCATCAGCAAGCAAATCGTAGAGAAGCACGGCGGCGAAATCCATGTGGAGAGCGAACTGGGGGTGGGCAGCACTTTCTCCTTCAACCTGCCCCTGGTAGATGAGGTGAACAAATGCTAGTTTCCGGTGGCGATGAACAGCGTGATAAATGGCTGCTGATATTGAGCGGTTCGCGTAACGCGCTGCTGCTCATCACCCTGCTGCTGGTGGCCTCCTTCTTCCGCGCTGGCGGCCAGGAGCTGCTGCGCCGCACCATCTTCGCCGAGGTGGCTGCGATGCTCATCTTTGGGGTGATCTGGCTGCTGTGGCAGCGCAGTGGGATGCCTGCCTACCAGCAACAAGCCCGCGCCCGCGCCCTGGCTGGCACTCCCGCTGAGTATAACTACCAGGCGCGGCTAAATGGTTTTATTGCCTTCATCGTTACCCTGGTTGGCGCGGTCGGCATCGCCGTACTGGTCAGCCTCGCCGGTTTCTAGATGTGCTGCACGTGAAACATTAGACTTCTACTTCAGATAATTGCCGGAGTGTCCTATACTGGTTATATGGACACTCCAAACCTTCAGCAAACTGTGCTAGATGAACCAACTTCTAATCAGCAGACATCAAACAGTTCAAGAGGTATACAGATGATGCAAGTAACTAGGAACAAAGGGTTTATAATAGCAGCCTCGCTTATCTCCATAGTTGTAAGCGGTGTATGTTGGTTGTTGGATGTAATGCTCTCCAAGAGCATGATCATAGCTATTTCCTTTGTTAATTTTTGTTGCCTATTTTTGATTTTGTCACTGTGTTCAGCTCTTACGACAGACTTTGACAGGAAGGTATTTTTGTTTGGTTGGGTTGCTGTATGTGCAGCTTTGGCAACAATAGTTATCAAACAGATAGTATTACATCTAGTCGAAAGACCTCGGCACTCTCGGCATGGACAATAGCACCTCGATGAAAGGGCTGACCATAGACTACCATGAGCCTGGCATACATAGTGCTGTAGCTGCGGAGAACCAGTTCACCTCTTAGAAGGGCTTCTGGTTCCAGCTATCCCGCTGCGACTGCCACTCTATCCCCGCTTTTCTTAGTATTGTGTGTGAATCCCAGCCCACGTCTTGACAAGCAGGCACAAAGTAAGTATAGTTATAGTGCGCCCATGCGTATGCAGGGCGCATAATTGCGATTAAGGAAACCGAGATGCCCACCAAAAAGACTACAACCCCGCGCACAAGCGCGCCCACCGCCGCCAAGAAGACGACCAGGAAGACGACCACCACCGCGACGGCGAAGAAGACCACCGCAAAGAAAACCACGACCGCGCCAAAGGCGACCCGGCCAACCACCGCCCGCGCCAAGCGCAGCACCAGCACTGAGGCCGATGGCAGCGCCAGTGTGCGGGCGGCGGCCAGCAGCAGCGTGCCGCAGGGCAGCAAGTTGGTCATCGTCGAGTCGCCGACTAAGGCCAAGACTATCAGCAAGTACCTGGGGCGCGGCTTTGCGGTGCGGGCCAGCATGGGCCATGTCCGCGACCTGCCCAAGAGCAAGCTGGGCGTGGATGTGGATAACGAGTTCACCCCTCAGTACCTCATCCCCCGCGACAAGTCGCAGACGGTCAAAGGGCTGAAGGCGGATGCCGACCGCGCTAGCGCCATCTACCTTGCCACTGACCCCGACCGCGAGGGCGAGGCGATTGCCTGGCACTTGCTGGCGGCGACGGGTGTAGATGGGCGTAAGCCGGTCTTCCGCGTGGAGTTCCACGAAGTCACCCGCGACGCGGTACAGGCCGCGATTGCCCATCCCCGCCAGATTGATATGGACCTGGTCAACGCGCAGCAGGCCCGTCGCATCCTCGATCGGCTGGTCGGCTACGGCATCAGCCCCATCCTATGGAAGAAGGTCAAGGGTGGCCTCAGCGCGGGGCGGGTGCAGTCGGTGGCCCTACGCATGATTGTGGAGCGCGAACGCGAGATCGAGGCATTCGTGCCAGTCGAATACTGGAGCATCGAGGCCGACTTCAGCAAGCGGCTCGCCAAGCCGAAGAAGAGCGACCAATTCCACGCCCAGCTAATCAGCATTGCGGGCAAGAAGGCGGAGCTGCACGACACCACCGAGGCCCATGCGGTAATCAAGGCGCTGCAGGGCGCGGCTTACGCGGTGGACAGCGTGAAGACCCGCGAGATGCGCCGCAACCCCTCCGCGCCGTTCACTACCAGCACCTTGCAGCAGGAGGCCAGCCGCAAGCTGGGTTTCGGCACAAAGAAGACCATGATTGTGGCGCAGCAGTTGTATGAGGGCATCGACCTGCCCACCGAGGGCAGCGTCGGCCTGATCACCTATATGCGTACCGACAGCACCAATATTGCCGCCAGCGCCCAGGCCGAGGCCCGCGAGGTGATCGCCGAGCGTTACGGCGCGGCCTACCTGCCGCCCACCCCGCCAGTCTACACCAAGAAGTCGAAGGGGGCGCAAGAGGCGCACGAGGCGATTCGCCCCTCATCCTCACGCCGCGACCCCGATGGCATCAAGGCGGCGCTATCCGCCGAGCAGTACAAGCTCTACAAGCTGATCTGGCAGCGCTTCGTCGCAAGCCAGATGGCCGCCGCCATCCTCGACAGCACCACTATAGACGTGGCGGCGAAGGGGCCAAAGCAAGCCTACATTTTTCGCGCTACCGGCAGCGTGGTCAAGTTCCCCGGCTTCCTGGCGGTTTATCAGGAGGGGGTCGACGACCCCGCTGCTGGTGACGAGTTCGATAAGAAATCGCCGCCCCTGCCTTTGCTGGTGAAGGACGAACCGCTCGACCTGCTCGACCTCTCTCCCGATCAGCACTTCACCCAGCCGCCGCCGCGCTACTCCGAGGCCACCCTGGTGAAGGAGCTGGAGGAGCAGGGCATTGGCCGACCCAGCACCTATGCACCCACCATCGGCACCATCCAGGAGCGCGGTTACGTCATCCGCGACGAGAAGAAGCTGGTGCCGACCGAACTGGGCATCGTGGTCAACGACATCCTGGTGCAGCACTTCCCCAGCGTGGTAGACCGCAACTTCACCTCGGAGATGGAGCAGGAGCTTGACGACATCGCCAACGGCGAACGCACCATCGCCCCAGTGCTGCACCACTTCTACGACCCCTTCGCCATTGCCCTGAGCCACGCCGAGGAAGCGATCGGCCCAGTCAAGGTGGCGGATCAGCCCGCCGGTGTCACCTGCGAGAAGTGCGGGCGCGAGATGGTGATCAAGCTGAGTCGCTACGGCAAGTTCATCGCCTGCCCCGGCTTTCCTGAGTGCCGCAACACCAAGCCGATGCCGGAGACGCACACCGGCGTGACCTGCCCCAAGTGCAGCCAGGGCGAGATCCTGGAGCGCCGCTCCAAGAAGGGGCGCACCTTCTACGGCTGCAACCGCTACCCCGAATGTGACTTCGTGCTGTGGGATCGGCCGATCGCCACGCCGCCCTGCCCCAACTGCGGTGGCCTGCTCACCGAGAAGGGCCGTGACGGCCAGGCGGTGCGTTGCTCGGTCTGCGGCTACGTCGGCACTCGCAGCGCGATTGGCTCCGCCCCGCCCCCCGCCATCGCTGCTGTCGCCCGCGCCAGTAGCAACGGCCACAACCCCGCGCACGAGCCAAGCAAGGAAGAGATGGCGGAGTTGGATGAGTTGTTCGCCTAAGCACAAAGCCCCTCGCGTTATTCGCTTCAGCAACACTGAGGTGCGCTATAATCTCGCTGTGGTACTTGAGGCAATACTGGCAGAGTGCAGTCGCACGTAGCTGGGCAGCATTACCCCTCACCCAACCTCTCCCGCAAGGGGAGAGGGGAAGTTTGGCAGCGTTACCCCTCACCCAACCTCTCCCGCAAGGGGAGAGGCTTTTTGTTGCCCGACTTAACTGCCATTGCCAACAAAACCCCAACAAGACCCAACAGGATTTACCTTTGCTCCGGCTACAATTATGGCATAGCGAGGCGTTACCCGAATTGGCTGGCAGGCCATCGGAGTTGCGCGTTCGCCCTATCATAATCGCAGCAATAACCGTAAAGGAGCAAGCAGAATGTACAAGATTGTCAGGCGTGGGCTGGTCGCTGTATTCGCCCTCGCGCTAATCCTCAGTTTGAGTTTGCAAGCCACTTTGTGGCAGGGCGTAGCGACCCACTCATCCCCCACCAACCAGCCGCAAAAGACTACTGCCGCCCGGGGTGGCACGTTGCCTCTCAGCTTCGAGGCCAATATGGGGCAGAGCGACCCCAGCGTGCGTTATCTCGCCCGCACCAGCGGCTACACCCTCTTCCTCACCGACCGCGAGGCGGTGCTGAAGCTGGGCGGCATGACCACCGGCAAATCGGCCCCCGCGCAGACAACCGTGCTGCGCTTCTCGCTGGTTGGCTCTAACCCCGCGCCGCAACTGACCGCCAGTGACGAACTGGCGGCCAGGAGCAACTACTTCCTCGGCAAAGACTCCACCAAATGGCACACCGACGTGCCGAACTACGGGCGGGTCAGCTACCAGTCGGTCTACCCCGGCATCGACCTCGCCTACTACGGCAGCGCGGGCAAGCTCGAATATGACTTCATCGCCCAGCCCGGCGCGGACTTGTCGCGCATCCACATGGCAGTGGCGGGCGCGGACCGGCTGGCGCTCGATGGCGGCGACCTGGCAATCCACACCGGCAGCGGCGTGCTGCACCAGCGCCAGCCGCTGGTCTATCAGGATGGGCCGAATGGCCGTGAGCAGGTGGCCGCCAACTACCAGCTTACTGCTGCAGGCGAGTACGGCTTCTCAGTCGCTGCCTACGATCCCAGCCGTCCGCTGGTTATTGACCCAGTGCTGGATTATTCCACCTACCTGGGCGGGGTATTGAACGTTCACGCCGACGACTTCGGTCAGGCCATCGCGGTTGACAACCTTGGCAACATCTACGTTACCGGCAAGACCTACTCCAGCGACTTCCCCACCACGGCAGGCACCTTCGATGCCACCCTCAAGGGGCAGACCGATGCCTTCGTCAGCAAGTTCAACCCCCACCTCTCCGGCGTAGCCTCGCTGATTTACTCCACCTATCTGGGCGGCGGTACAGCAGGCCAGCCTGGCTTTACCGATGAGGGCCGCGGTATCGCGGTGGACAACCTGGGCAGCGCCTACGTCACCGGCGTGACCGCCTCCGACGATTTCCCCTTGATGTCTCCCATCTCCGACACCTTGCTGGGTGGCAGCGATGCTTTTGTCACCAAGTTCAACCCGGCTGGCAATGGCCTGATTTACTCGACCTTCCTGGGCGGCAACGGCGCGGACCAGGGCAACGCCATTGCTCTCGACAGCAACGACAATGCCTACGTCACCGGCTATACCGACTCGGGATCTGCCTTCCCCATCGCCAATCCGATTACCGACACCCTCAACGGGCCGCAGGATGCCTTCGTCACCAAGCTGGACAGCACCGGCCAGCACTTTACCTACTCCACCTTCCTGGGCGGCGATGGCATAGACCAGGGCAATGGCATTGCGGTAGATAGCGCAAACCGTGCCTACGTGGTGGGCGACACCGCATCGAGCGGCGGTTGGCCGCACGCCACCAATGAGGACGACACCACCCTGCGCGGCAACAGCGATGCCTTCGTCACCCGCCTCAATGCTGGCGGCAACGCGCTCGACTACTTCAGCTACTTCGGTGGCGACTTCGTGGAAACCGGCAACGCCATCGCTGCCGATAACCTGGGCAACGCCTACATCACCGGCCAGACCAACTCGGCAGCCACCGACCACTTCCCGGTTGTCAATGCCTTCCAGCCCGACCTCGGCGGCGCGGAAGACGCTTTCGTGGCGATGATCAACACAAGCATTGGAGCCAACTCGGTACTCTATTCCAGCTACCTGGGCGGCAATATGACCGAGGCAGGCTATGGCATCGCCCTGGACCACTCTGTTCCACCTAACGTCTACGTGGTAGGTATAACTGACTCCAGCCCTGCGCAACACTTCCCGCTGGTAGACCCCTTCGACGGCAACTTCAACGGCGGCAGTGAGGGGTTCGTCACCCGCGTCAATACCTTCGCCGTGGGTATCGCCTCGCTGTTCACCTCCAGCTACATCGGCGGCTCCGGCACCCAGCAGGCCAACGCGGTTACGGTCGACGATCTCAACTTCGCCTATGTCACCGGCAGCACCGATAGCACCGACTTCCCGGTTACCGCCAACGCCTGGGATCTCACCCCTGAAGGCGGCACCGATGCCTTCGTTGCCAAGATTGACGGCTCCACCTCTACGCCCACCCCTGGCACGCCCACTGAGACCCCAACCACCCCGCCAACTAACACGCCCACGCCAACCAATACGCCAACCCTACCCCCGCCGCCACCAAGCAACACGCCAACACACACCAACACCCCGGTTGGGCCTACCAATACCCCGACGCGCACCAACACGCCCACGCCGACTAACACGCCTGGCGGCCCTACCAATACCCCTACCAATACCCCAATGCCGAGCAATACGCCTGGCGGCCCAACCAACACGCCTACCCCGACAAGCACGCGGACTAATACATCCACGCCAACCAATACGTCCACGCCAACCATCACCCCTGGCGGGCCAACTCTGACCCCCACGCCGACCAACACCCCGACCGCAACCAACACGCCGACTATCACCCCCGGCGGGCCGACCTTGACCCCCACCCCAACGATTACCCCCGGCGGGCCAACCCTGACCCCCACACCGGACACGCCCTTCGTGGACATCCATGGTGACATCTTCTATGCGGCAATCAGCTACTTCTACCATCACGGGGTAATTACCGGGGAGTTCCCCGCCTACTTCCACCCCAGCCAATCGGCCACCCGCGCCGAGTTCGCCAAGGTAGTGGTGCTAGGCTTCGGTATGCCGCTGATTACCCCCTCCACCCAGCACTTCACCGATGTGCCGCCTGGCTACTTTGCCTACAGCTTCATCGAGACCGGCCTGCAGGCGGGCATCCTCAGCGGCTTCGACCATGCGGGCTGCACCATGCACAATGCCGCCTACCCTTGCTACATCCCGAACCTGCCCATCACCCGCGGCCAGCTTACCAAGCTCGTCGTGCTAGCCGCTCATTATACCGTGGCGACCCCTGGCGGTCAGACATTCAACGATGTGCCGGTGGGCAGCCCCTTCTATCAGGTAATCGAGACGGCGGCAGCCAAGGGCATCATCCACGGCTACCCCGACCACACCTTCCGTCCCGACCAGAACATCCACCGCGATGAGATGGCCCAGATCGTCTACAAGGGCGTAACCACCCCGTTAGAAGATTAAGGATTAAAAGTTAGAGATTAAAGAACACGCTACGCCATCCTTCGTCTTTGGTCTCTAGCCTGGCTTTAAATATAAGTTGAATGGGGTTGGTCTGGCGGCTCGATCAGGCCGTTGAGCAATCCCATTTGAGGATTCCCCGCAGCAGGAGGGGCTTGCCCCGCTAGTTTATGGTAAAATCAATTAGCGGTGATGCCGCTATTGATTGAGCCAGGGCGAACAACGGTTCGCCCCTACAGAACTATCACATCGCTTCGGCTAATTGGTATAAGATTGACAGAACGGCAGCTTTGTGGTTAACTTGTAGCATAAAGGAGGGTATCCCCATGCGTTTTCCACGTTCCCACAACCTGATTCTTCTCATCCTGGCTCTGCTCACGGCGTTCAGCTTGCAATCGCTCCTCGCTAACTGGCAGCACACCACCCTCGCTAGCGCATCGCCTTATTCACACGGCCCTGCCGAAAGCGAAGGCGGCTCCCCGTTGCGCCAGCAGGGGATAAGCGCACCTCCCCCGGCTACCCCGACTGCCGCTCCGACAACCACCCCACCTCCGGCCTGCGGCCTCTTCTGGCGATACGTTCCCAGCCCCAACCCGGGCAGCTACGACATTTCCTATGGAGTGGCGGCAATCGCGACCAACGATGTGTGGGCAGTCGGCTTCTACGCTAATGGCAGCGTTGGACATACACTGGCGATGCACTGGGATGGTAGCGCCTGGAGTGTGGTATCCACCCCCGGCACCGGCTTCCTCAGCCGTGTAGCAGGGATTACGACCAGCGACGTGTGGGCGGTCAGTAACTATAGTAATGGTAGCCACTCCCAGACACTGACCGAGCATTGGAACGGCAGCAGTTGGAGCATTGTACCCAGCCCCAACCAGGGTAGTGGCAATAACGGCCTCGCCGGGGTGGTGGTAGTTGCGGCCAACGATGTATGGTCGGTCGGTTCCTATGGCCCTCTGACAGACACTCAGACGCTGACCGAGCATTGGGACGGTAACATCTGGAGCATAGTACCCAGCCCCAATCTTGGTAGCGGCAACAATAACCTAAATGAGGTGAAAGCGGTAGCCGCCAACGACGTTTGGGCGGTTGGTTCGGCTGGCCCTCAAAGCCTGACCGAGCATTGGAGCGGCAGCAGTTGGAGCATCGTCGCTAGCCCGAACGTCGGCAGCAGCGTCAATATCCTCCAAGCTGTGACAGTGGTTGCCGCCAACGACGTTTGGGCGGTCGGCGACTACGCCAACGGCGGCCCAATGCAAACCCTGGTCGAGCATTGGAACGGCAGCGTCTGGAGCGTCATCCCCAGTCCCAACGGCCCGGCCGGTGATAGCGTTCTACATGGGGTTGCCGCCGCCGCCGCTAACGACATCTGGGCTAACGGTTACACCGGGGCGACAGTGGCTGATTGGGTGCCGTTTAGCGAACACTGGAACGGTAGCGTCTGGAGCATTGTTCCTATCCCCAACGGCCCGGTCGCCCACAACTCCACCTCCTGGGGAACGGCTGCAGTAGGGGTCAATGACATCTGGACAGTCGGTGACGATAGCCATACAATGACCCAGCATTACAGCGACCCCTGCAGCACGGTCACTCCCACCGCTACGCCAACGCGCACTAGCACGCCAACCTCTACACCTGCGCCACCGACGAACACGCCAACCGATACGCCCCTACCAAGCGCGACGAACACACCAACCAGTACACCTGCACCGCTGACGAATACGCCGACCAGTACACCAGCAGGTGTCACCAACACGCCGCCCGCCGCGACCAGCACGCCAATGCCAGCCACCAGCACGGCGGTGCCACCAACCCAGACCCCCGGCGGCCCCACTGCCACCCCGCTGCCAGCCACCAACACGCCGATGCCAGCGACCAGCACGCCGATGCCAATGACCAGCACGCCGTCCGCCGCGACCAGCACGCCAATGCTAGCCACCAGCACCCCGGTGTCAGCCACCAACACGCCCGCGCCCGCAACCATCACACCGACCGATTGCCCTAACCCGTTTGTAGATATTCAAGGCAACATCTTTTACGGGGCAATCCACTACCTCAACTGCCATGGGGTGATCAACGGCATTGATGCCGCTCACTACTCACCGGGCGGCACGTCGACCCGCGGTCAGTTTGCCAAAGTGGTGATACTCGGCTTCGGCACCCCATTCTATACTCCCAGTTCGCCCGACTTCAGCGATGTGCCAGCCAGCTACTTCGCCTATCTATACATCGAATCGGGTTTCCACGCTGGCATCCTCAGCGGCTTCGACTCGAATAGCTGCATCACGCACGGCGCAACCTTCCCCTGCTATCTCCCCAACCTCGCCATCACCCGCGGGCAATTGACCAAGCTGGTAGTTAATGCCGCCCACTATCCCTCCTTCACCCCCACTGGCGGGCAGCCGAGCTTCACTGACGTGCTGCCTGCCAACGTCTTCTTTGTCTCAATCGAGACTGCCCACTACAAGGGAGTGATCAACGGCTATCCCGACCGCTCTTTCCGCCCCAACCAGAGTATCCGCCGCGACGAGATGGCCCAGATTGTGTACAAAGGCGTAACTACCCCGTAAGGCGAAGTAGAAGGCAGAAGGTAGAATAGGGTTGGTCAGGCAGCAAGATAATGCCGATTACCAACCCCATTTTGCTGTTTCTCAGACACGAGCAGGGATGCGCCGTGCTATAGCAAATAGCGAGGGCTACGCTGTATTTCTGTAGGGGCGAACCGTTGTTCGCCGTGGCTTAATCTATAGCGGCACCATCGCTAATTGGTATTAGTTTGATGCCAAGGGTCAAGTGCAGCCCGCCACTACAGATTCTTCATTACCGGTTTTGGTGGTCAAAACTCATTAAGGGCGAACAACGGTTCGCCCTTACAAACATCTTTACAAAAATCCGCGCCCGTGATATAATTTTCCAGAACGCGATAAAAATAACGGAGAGAGACAATGGACGAAGACAACATTGCCGAGCGCATCACCCTGACCAGCCTGGATCAGCTGCGCGTGATTGCCGACCCCTACCGCCTCAACATCCTGCGGATGCTACAGGCCGCACCAGCCACCACCAAGATGTTGGCCGACCGCATTGGTGACGTGCCTGGCAAGGTTCACTACCATGTGCGCGAGCTGGCGCGCCTCGGCCTCATCCACCTGGTACACAAGCAGGAGAAGGGCGGGGTGGTCGAGAAATACTATCGCGCCATCGCCAGGGTATTCGAGCCAGACCCCAGCCTGCTACGTATCCAGGATAAACAGGAGGTGCCGCATCACGTTGCGCTGGTCAGCCGTGTGCGCGACGAGTTTATTAGCGTAACCGATCAGCGGATCCGCGCTGAGGAAGGCGCAGGCGACGCGGATGAGGCCACCACAAACGCCGCACCGATGGTCAGTTTTGATGTCGGCGAACAGTTCTACCTCACCGATGAGCAGGTCAAGGAGCTACACTCATTCATTACCAATATGCTAGAGGATGCCCGCAAGTCGGGCAAGTCGGATGAAGCGGGTAAGCACCAATACACCATCGGATTGTTCATTTATCCCACGCCAGTGAAGGAAGACGCTTGACCTCCAACCCCCGAAATGGCGGAGGGAGCTTATCAGAAAATGGGGAAGCAGGATTGCCACAAAATGTGGCAGAGTAACCTTTCTTGCGGTCATTCGTTACAATATGGGCGAGGGCCAAACGCCCCGGCGGCTGCACAAGCTGCCCGCAACAACGCAGATAGTGTAGGATCACGCTGGCTCGGCGCAACCATCCGTGGCGCTGGGGCCAAGCCAACAGTTTTGGAAGGAGAGCAACAATCTATGTCCAAATATATTCATCGCAGTAATGTCGCGCTGATGCTGCTCGTGGCGCTCGGCCTGGTGCTGTCGCTGGTGGCGACGCAGCTCGGCAACCATGCCAGCGCGCAAACCGTGCAGTTCGGCGACCCCAACTTTCAGAGTACCTGGAACCGCACCGACCTGCCGGTAGAGCAGGGCGTGGTTTCCCGCTCGTGGTACTGGGGGCCACTCAAGGGCAGCCCGACCCGCATCATGTTCGAGCAATACGTCGATGCGCCTGATGGCACTGGCAAGCGCCTGGTGCAGTATTTCGACAAGAGCCGCATGGAGATCAACAACCCCAACGGCGATCGCCACAACCCCTTCTTCGTCACCAACGGCCTGCTCACCGTCGAGCTAACCACCGGCAGGATGCAGATCGGCGACAACACCTTCGTGCAGCGCACCCCCGCCAACATTGACATCGCCTCCGACGTGAATGACCCCAACGCTCCCACCTATGCCAGCTTCCAGGGAGTAACCAGCCTGTCCAGCGGCGACCGCAGTGGTCAATACGCCACCCAGACCATCAATCGGGCGGGCGATGTGGGCAACGACCCCAGCAAGGCGAACGTCCCTGGCACCCAGTTCGTCCACTATGAGGGTACTACCCAGCACAACATCCCCAAGGCGATGTGGGACTTCCTCAACGAGGTTGGCCCCGTCTACGTCAACGGCCAGTTTGTGCAGCAGCGGCTCAACGACCCCTGGTTCTACGCCAGCGGCTACCCGATCGCCGAGCCGTTCTGGGCTAACGTCAAGATCGCAGGCACGGCCAACGTCGCGGTCCTAATTCAACCCTACCAGCGGCGCGTGCTCACCTATGTACCCAGCAACCCGGCGGGTTTCCAGGTGGAGATGGGCAACATCGGCCAGCACTACTTCGATTGGCGCTACAATCCGCAGCAGCCCATCCCGGTAACTAGCACCCCCGGTGGGACCACGCCCACCACCACCCCCGGCATTGCGCCCACCGCTACGCCCATGCCCAAGCCGATTGGCGGCAAGATCCTCTACACCTCCGATATGTCCGACACCAGCCACCTGCAGATCTACTCGATCAAGTCGGACGGCGGCAGTCGAGGCAACCTGACCCATGATCCCAGCAACAACACCCAGGCCGCCTGGTCGCCAGATGGCACCAAGGTTGCTTTCGTCAGCGACCGTAAGGGGGGTCTCAACCACATCTACATTATGAACGCCGACGGCAGCAACCCAATCGAACTTAACTCACGCTTCCCGTCCAAGCAGTTCAGGCCGCGCTGGTCGCCGGATGGCACCCGCATCCTCTTCACTGGCGTGGATGCCGATGGCTTCCCCGATGGTGAGATCTTCGTTACCGAGGCGCTTGCCGGAGTCGACCCGGTGCGGCTGACCGAGAACTCCTTTATTGACACCGATGCCGACTGGTCGCCCGATGGCAAGCAAATCGTTTTCTCCTCCAACCGCGACGGCACCCAGAGCCTCTACACCATGAACGCTGACGGCAGCAACGTCAAGCACATCACCGGCGGCACCGACGGCACCGCTGACGTAGAGCCACGATGGTCGCCGCAGGGCAGCATCATCGTCTATCGCTCTGGCGACCCCGCCAATGCCGACATCTACACGGTGAATGTCGACGGCAGCAACAAGCAGAAGATCGTCAACAACACCACCAATGACTGGGACCCGGCCTTCAACAGCAACGGCACCCGCATCATCTATATGCGCCAACTGACCAAGCAGCAACTCTACATCATGCACGCCGATGGCCTGAGCGCTGCGCCAGTACCCAATCAGGATCCGAACGTCAACAACAGCCAGCCCGACTGGTTCGACAAGTAGGCTCTATCCCTTCGCCCCCTCTCCCCTGGTGGGAGAGGGTTGGGGTAAGGGGAACGGGCAAAGCGAATAGCGTAGCCCAAAACAATGCGCCCGCCTCGAAAGAGGCGGGCGCATCTTTATACCACAATTCATCACTCATCACTTATCACTATCATTCCAGCACCTCGACATCGAGCAGCGGCAGCAGGGTGTGGGTGCCATCGCTAAGGGTAAGCTCGGCAGCGCGGGCGAGGATGCCGCTGGGCAGTAGCTGAGGGCGGGGTGGCAACGCGCTGACTTTGCCGATGCGCCCCAGGTAGCTGCCGCTGAGTACGCGGGCGAGACTGCCGACCCGCATCGCGGGCGCTTGTTGGCTGGCCGTGAGGTCGCGGCCCTGCACGCTGCTGCGCGGCAGTGGGATGATCACTTCGGGGCGGGCCAGGCCGCCGCGCAGCCGGGTGGTGCCACTGATCGCTACCTCCTGCCCGTCGGCGGCGGCCAGCAACTCGAAGGCCCGTTCCGACATCGGCATCCGCCCAAAGCCCTCGGTTACAATCAGGGTGAAAGGTGCCTCGCTGGAGCGGCCCTGGCGATTGAGTAGCATCGCGGTAGGGGTGTTCTCTGGCGCAGCGCTAGGCAGCAGGCTGGGGAAAAGCGGCGGCGGCGGGAACTGCCAGCCCAGCCTGCCCATCGGCCAGTCTACCGCCGATGCGCCCGCCATATAAGCAGCGGGGGTATAGACATCGAGCAGGAAGGCCCGCAACTCCTCGGCGGGCATACTGCCGACGATCACCCCGCGCACGCGGTTCTGGACGCAGTTGCGTAGCGCCGCTGCAGTAACGAACGAGCCACCCACCAGCACCGCATAGGTACTCTTCGCGTCAATCAGTTCGGGGGTAAGCTCCTCATCGTTGCCAGTTACTAGCAGCTTCAGCACACCGTGCCGCTCACCACCCATGCCCCAAATGCCACGCACAATCGCGGCGGGGGTTTCGATGCTCACCCCCTGGTTGGCGAACACCTCCATCACGATGCCCTTGAGGTGCGCGTCAAGCTCGTACATCTCGCCCATCGGGGTCAGGGTTGCCAGACCAGCCTTATCATCGTAGCTGCTGAACACGGCGGCGGCGGGGGCGCGCACCTGTCGCGCCCCCAGGTTGCGCTTGCCCGCAATGGTGTCGCCCATCTGCACCTGTTCGCCTGGCCGTCGCCGAATCAATTTGGCGGCAGCCTTCGCGTTTACGCCCAGCGCGGCGGTCAGGTCAATCTCCATCGGCTTGCCGGGGATGAGAGTGCGGGCCACTACATCGTCCGGCTCGACCCGCGCCCCCAGCCGCACTGTCACCTCACCAGCGAACGGCAGTCGCCGATCCAGGCGCACCAGGGTGGTCATCGCAATCGAAGGTTGCTTGGTTGGGTAATAGAAGCTCATAGTTACCTCACGTTGCTGGGTTCGTCTTCATCCGCGCCGAGCAGCCAGGGCGGAATAGTCATCGCGCCGGGGCGTGTGGTGGGCTGGTCGGTGGGCTGGTCGGCGGGCTGGTCGGCGGGCTGGTCGGCCAGCAACCAGGGCGGCATTGTCGCGTTGGCTTCTTCCTGTGGTGGGGCTGGAGCGGGCGAGGGTGCAACCTCATCCGGCGCGTCGGCCATCAGCCAGGGCGGAAGGTATTCGTCATCGCTAGCGGGGCTGATCGCCATATCGCTAGCTTCCGCCTCCGCCATAGGTATTTCATCATCGGCATACGGTTCGGGCGCAGCCTCCGCCTCGCTCTCTGGCAGCGGACTGAGCGCCATGCGCGTCGCAATTGGGGGCAGATCGGGCTGGCTGCTCAAGCTGGGTAGCGCGCCCGCTTGTTCCTCCGCGATGGCAGCCGCGCCAATTGCTTCCTGCCAGCGTCGCAGGGTGGCGATGCGGGCGGCCTCCGCGCTGGGCAGGCGTAGGGGGCGACCACGTGCGTCAATAATCAGCCCCACGTAGCCACCCTTCACCTCTTCGCCCATGGTACGCACCAGCTTGCCGCGTTCACCGCCACCGACGCGGAAATCGCGCCCTGGCTGCACAATCAGATTGGCCCGCTGGTCGGGACGCAGGCTGATCACGCGCAGTTCGCCATAGGCGACCGCCACCTTGAGCGGGTCGCCGCCATCGGCGTACTCGACTGTAACGGTCACGGCGGGTTGGTTAGGCAGCGGGTTAGCCACTGCCGCAAGCGGCACAATCGCGGTGCCGAGCCAGAGCAGGCTATCGCGGTCAAAAACGTAGGCAGCAGCGGCGGGGTTGGCGGCGGCCATCGTGCCGATGTGGGGCAGCAGCATGGTGCTGTCAAGCGCCAGTTCCACCGAGCCGGTAGGCAGACCTTCCGGCTCCAGCCCATCGAGCAGCAACAATGCCGCCATCTGCGGGTTGGGCGCGTTTGCCAGCAGGCCGCCACTGCCAATCAGCAAGTCGTAGGCGGGCCGAGCGCCGGGGTTGGCCTGTTCGCGCATCCGCGCCGCGATGTAACGCAGCGCCTCGCGGGCGAAGGCGTGTTCGATCTGTAGGTCGCGCTCTTCCGCCGCCAGACTGAGCGGGCGCAGCAATCGGTTGAGCGCCCACTCGACCAGTTCGCTCTCGGCCATGGTGAATGGCAGCCAACGCAGCACCGCCGCCGCGCCCACCTGGCGTAGCAAGTTGGGCAGGCCGTAGGCCATGCCGAAATCACCCTTGACCACGCGGTAGAAGCCGCGTTCGCCCGCAGCGGGGCTTGCGCCGCTGGGTGCCTCGTTGGTGAGGAAGCCGCCCACACTCGCCGCGCCCACATCGGCGATCAGCACATCGCGGTTGTACTGGGCGGCAATATAGCGGGTGACAATGCCCTCGGCTAGCGAAGTGGGGATGATGTTCTCGGTCCAGCTAGCCAGCCGCCGATAGCCAGGCACCGCCGTCAGTTGCTTCTGCAAGTAGAGATTGTCGAGTTGCTCCTGAGCGCTGGCAAGGCGTTCGCGATCGAGGCGGGGGCGCACGTTCTCGGTTAGACGCAGGTCGGTGGCCTCGTCCAGCTTCTCGGCAACTCGCCCCCTTGCGCTCTGATTGCCCGCAAAGATAACTGGCAATTTGGTGGGCGTGGCATTGATGCTCTGCTCCTGCACCACCCGTTGCCGCGCCGTCTGCGCCACTACGTCGGCCAGCTTGAGCAGCGGCACGACCGGCCCACCATCCACCCCACCGACAATCAACGCTACATCGGGCTGCAAGGCGACCAGCCGCTGCACCTGCCGACTCAGCCACTCGCCCTCCGGCAGCGGCTTCTCGCCCTCGGCCAGATGCTCGTCCACGGTAAGTAGATCTAGCACGTTGGTGTAGGTACTCTCCGCCGCGTGCAGGGCGCTGCGGGCGGTAATGTCGCGGTTGAGGGCTAGCAGCACAAGGCGCATTGCGGGTGCGGCGGAACTGGCGGCGATGAAGGCATCCACCCCGTTGCCATTGGGCAACTGCGGGATGATTAGATGGCCCTCCTCGACAATCTGCCGCCCGCTGAGGCGCTCAAGCTCGGCCATGGCGTTGTATAGCCCCACCGTAATGTCGCCGAAGGGCAACTCCGCGCTGGTCGGCGCGACGGCGCGAGCAACGAAGCGATACTCGCCGCTGACCACATCAACCAGCGCGACCCGTGTCCACAGGCTGCCCACATCGGCGCTGAGGATCGACTCTACCTTGTGCTTTGGCGTTGCCTGCTCGTCTGCCATTTGTTCTCCCTTCCGTTGCCATTATGGCAACGGAACAGATATAAGTTTATCTCGCCAATCTTCATAATCTACCATCTACCATCTACCATCTACCATCTACCATCTACCATCCACCATCTACCATCTACCATACACCGTCTACAATAATAATGACCCCGGACTGATCAAGAACTTGATGCGATCCGCCAGCAGAGCGAAGAACGATGTTACCGCGAAGCCGAACAGGGTGCCGAAGGCCACCATCATGAACCAGCGGCCTGCGGTCGCCACATAGCCAGCGGTCATGGTGCGGGTGCCGTCCGGCTTGGCGGTGAAGTAGAAATAACCCAGGCTGACGATCACCCCGACGATGATGACGAGGTTGCCGATGATCGAACCGATGTCGGAGCTAAATGTCAGCATCGTCGCCTGCATCTGGGGCAACAGGGTGCCGACCAGGGTGCCGCCCAGGCCCAACGCTGCGCCGGTGGTGACGATAATCGCCAGCACCGCATTGGAGAAGACGTTGCGCGGGCGGGCCGCCTTGAACCAGAGTAGCACTCCCAGCAGTAGAGCCAGCAACGGCAACACCCGCTCCAGCCAGGGCCGATCCTGGAGCGTGCGCCCTACGAACGGCACAATCACGTTGTAAATCACTACCAGGGTGATGTAGCCGATGCTGACCCCCACAAAGATGTTCTGCGCCAGCCGATACAGCGGATTATCGCCGATCAGGTAGCTGTAGACCATCAGGGTGAGAATGACTGCGATTATGGTGCCGATTAGTGACAGGTCCATCTAAGGCTCCCTTAGAACCATTCTGGTAGGGGTAGGATTCATCCCGCCCGCACCCTCACCCAACCTCTCCCACGGGGAGAGGGGGAATTGTTACTTGCGGCGGTTGACCAGCCGGGCAATAAACACGATATTGCCGATAATGATTAGCAGGGCAACGAGCAGGGCGGCGAACGATAGCGTGTTGAGGCTGAAGTACAGGTCAGTGCGCGCCATGTTCAACCCTTTGCTGGTCAGGTCGTATTGATAGCGGGCCACATCGCTCAGGCCCGCAACCTTGCCGAAGAAACGGGTGGGCGCAGCGATGGTGAGATACGGTTGCAGGCTGGGGTCGAGCGCAGCGGGTTCACCAAGCAGGAGGGGTGGGGTGTTGGGCTGGCTGGCAACTTGCTCAATCCAGGAGCGAGCGGTACTCTCATCCCCTTCCAGCACGATGATCAGCTTGAAATCGCTGAGGCGATTGACATTCTTCAGCGCGGCCACTCCACCTGCGCCAAACAGCGGCCTGCCGTTCACATAATCAGTGCTGAACACGGTGGCGATATTGCCGACCATACTGCGTAGCGCGAAGTCGCCGCCCGCACTGTAGCCGAGGTTGACGTAATCGCTGCCATACTGATAGCGGGAGGTGCAGGGGTTGGTGCGATCCACGGTTGCCTCCGCGATCCGCTGGGCGAAGGCCGGGCCGGTGGGGGCTAGGCTGACAGTGGCAAAGCGGGCTTTGATCGCGCCCAGGTGACAGGTGACGGCGCGGGCGAGTGGCTCCATCTCCGCCTGACGATTGGCATCCCAATCGTAGGCCACCAGCACCGGCGCACCTGGCTGGGTTTCGAGATTATTGATTGTCTTATAGAAGCTATCTACCTGCGCGTTTGGTGGGGGCGATGTAACCACCAGCGGCTGCACTCCCCATACGCGGTCGGCCAGCACTACCGCAATCATCACCAGCGCGGTAAGTAGGTAGATGCCGCGCTCACTGAGCAGCCAACGCATCAGGCTGGCGGGAACATTATGCTCCCCCTTGAGTTCGAGCGGCGCGGTGCGCGTGCTGGCGCTGGGAGTGGCAACCAGGGCGGCCAGCGCCTCCGCCGCGCCGGGGCGGGGCTGACGCACGCTCATAACACGCTGGATGCGCTGCACTGGCTCGGCCACGGATGCGGTCAACGCCTCGGCGCTGGCGGGCGTGACATCCTGCGGGTCACGGCCAATCCCCCGCAGCCAGTCGGGAACAGTGGTATCCTCTGCGGTGTCGCCGGGGAAGAAGCTGGTCGTGGTAGGAGGCGCGACGGTAGTATCCGCCACCGTCAGGGTTGCGCCGCTGGCCGCGCTCTCACCGCCGACTACCCGCAGCCAGGGTGGTAGATCTTCACCGCTGACCAGCCCACCGCTGGTGGTGGGGCGGGGGATGGTAGTCGCGGCTTCCGGCGCAGAGCCGGTGTCCGTTTGCGGGGCGATCGCGTCAACCTCTGCTTCCGCTTGATCGTTGACGAGTTCGTCTGCTTGATCGGTAGCCGCTTCGTCCGCTTCTGGGGCGACCCCGACCTCAGTTTCGCCATCGCTGACTGGCGGCTGCAGCCGGGCGGACGGCGCGGCGGAAGCGATGGCCTCATCTACTGCATCGGGTTCAGCTACCTCTGGCGATTGCCCCTCTTCGACGGCGAGGGGTTCAGCAGCAGGTGTGGGGGGCGGATCAGACATCGCCTGGGGCATCGGCGGAGGTGCAGCCGCCGCCACCTCGCGCAACCAGGCGGGTGCATCGCTGTCTTCCAGGAAGCTGCCACTGCGGGCGATGGTTGTGGTCGAGGGTAGCGCTTGCTCCGCTGGTGCGACATTCGTGGCGGCGCGGTTGGTGAACCAGTCACTGAAGTCGGGGCGCGCAGGCGGGGCCGGTTCAGGCGGCTGCTGTTTCCAGGGTGGGATGCTAGCCACCTGCCCCTCAGCAGCATTCTGCGTGGCCGCGAACTGGTCTACGCGGCTCGGGTCGAGCGTATCGGTGCCGTCGCGCAGCCAGGGTGGCAGGTCCTTAGCTGGCGCAGTAACGGACTCGGCCCGATCGAGCGGGCCGGTATCGGGAGCGACCTCGTCGGTCAACCAGGGCGGCGCATCAACCCCCTCATCTTCCTCAGCGGCTACACCCGCTGCCGGTGCGCCACTCGCACGCAGGTTACGCAGCCAGTCGGGAATGGCAATCGGCGCGTCCTCCGGCTGGTCGGCTGCTGCGTCCGGTTCCGTTTCGGGGCTGAGGCTGCTGGAAGCGCGCAGGCTTGCCAGCCAATCCACCGGCTTATTGGTGGGTCCGGGCAGATCGTCGCGGCGGTAAGGACTGATAGTAGGGGTAGGTGGCGCAACGTAGCCTAGCTGCTCATCACCCTGCGCGGTTGGTGCTGCCCACAACCCGCTGGCCGACCGCGCCGGTTCGGGCGGTGGGGCAGGTTGGGATGCCGTTGGTGGGTTGATCAGGGTAGGAGCATCGCCACCAATGTTGCGGCGCAAGTCGCCCAACCACTCAGCGGGTGGCGGTGCAGCGCTACTCGCCCCGCCCAGCCGTGCGGCCAGGCCAGAGCCACGCGCCGACGGAGTCGAGGGGCGTGAAACATCGGGCGGCGGGACGGGCGCAAGCGACTCGACTATCGCCGGAGATGGCGTTGCAGGCACATCAGGCGGCTCGCTGCCGCTACGCATCTCCACCCCCGGTGGCGACACTGGGGTCGCGCCGACCAGTCGGAAGCCGCATAGCTGGCACACCTTGTTCTCCGGCGGGTTAAGCCCGCCACAGTTGGGGCAGCGCAACGGCACGATAATCTCTTCTTCGCGGTAGTCTTCAGCCATAATGATTTTAGATTTTAGATTTTAGATTGTGGATGCGCTATTAGGCGAACAACGGCTCACCCCTATGAGCAACCACTTCAACATACAACATACAACATACAACATTCAACGTTCAACTCAAATACTGGCGGTCAATGCCCAGTACCAGACGGGCGCTGGTGGCAATGATACCCAGCGACGCGCCCAAAGCGATGCCGCGGATGGCCGCCAGCGCGGGATACTGCACGATCCAATCCTTGAGCGCCGCCAACCAGTTTAGTTGATCCAGTTGGAAGACTGGCGCTTGGCCCAGAATGACGATCAGCGCAACGACCGTCAGAATGGTCATCTCTACTGTGCGGGCGCGCAGGGCGCGGAAGGCGGCGGCGGCGATGAAGAAGGCGAGCAGGCTGTAGAAGGTGCTGGCTAGCGGCTGGTATACATTGTTGAAAATCCAGGTCGCGCCCGCGCTGTTCGGCCCGCTGCCACCGACTATCGCGCCAACCACAATCGTAACCCCCGCGCTAGCTAGCAGCGCCCCGCTGTAAGGCCAGTTGCGCTCCTGCCGCTGGATGCGCCCAACGTGAACCCGCACCAGGTTGGCAAGGCCGAGCAACAGGGCAAAGCCGGTCAGCAGCGCGGCGAGGGCAGGCAGGTAGATGCCTGCGCGATAGGGGATCGAGCCTTGCGGGTTGTCGGTGGTTGGCCCCTGCGCGGTGATGAAGAAAGTGGCGAACACGATCAACGCGGTGACGTAAATGATCACCGAGGTGGCGGTATAGCCGAAGTCGAAGCCAGGGCGACGGCGCATGGGCTGGTCTCCTTAACGCGAAAAGATAAACTTCAGCCAGTCGGGTTCCAGGTTCGCCAGCAGCGCCCCGACGATGATGGCGATGATCAGCACGATACGCAGCGCATCCTGGGCGATCAACGAGGCGACATGGCTGGCACGTTGCTGCAGGTACGCGCCGCCTGCAAAAATCTCCTCACCGATTAGCACCTGCTCAGGGTCGGCGGTGGTAAGCATCAGCGGGATTGCGCTGGACTCGCTGCTGCCCACGATCTGGTTAGTGCCGCTGCGCGCCGCAGTCTCACCCAGCAGCAGGTACTCTGCCCCAAAGTAGCCAATAGCGATGTTCACCTCAGTGTCCTCGTGTTCGACCACATCGGCAGCGCCCACCAGATAAGGCAGGCGATCGCTCAGGCTCTGGGTGACAAAGCGGGTATCCTCGGCGTTGTAATCGGCCAGTCGCCCCATGTTGGCGTAGCCGCGTGAGGCCACGTTGTCGGCCACCGCATAGGTAACCGGCCCGTTGGTGGTAGTCACCAGCCGCGCCCCGCTCTGCGCCGCCTGTCGCGCTACCGCCTCACCGATGGTCAGCCCCGCCAGCGTCTCGACCGGGTGCAGCCCTTGCGCCAGGTCGCCGGAGCCGGGGCTGAAGTGTACCCCCTTGCCCAGCTCGGCGGCGCGGCCAATTGCACCTTTGATGCGCTGGTAGGGGAGCAACTCACGCAAGGTTGATAGCTTACCCCGCTGCGATGCACTGAGCAGCAGCAGGAAGACGAGCAGGAAGATGCCGAGCAGAGCGAGGATGACAATCTCGCTGTTGCCGTAAACGAAGGTAAAAAACTCATTACCCCGGCTCTTCATCTATCGCTTCTCCCTCTGCTCGATGCGAGTGGTCAGTTGTTCGAGTGCGGCGGGGTTCTCCAGCAGGCGGGCGAGGCTGTCGGCCCGCGCCGCGAGCGGCTTACCAGTGGCCGCCCCCAGCATCTGCAGCAGCGGCCCACCAACGTAGAGCAGTTGCGCCCCGAAGAAGCCGAGCGGCTTGCCGATCGCCAGCAGCAGCAACGCAGGGGCGCTCATTCCCCACTTACCCACGCTGGCCGCCAGCTTGTCAGCCGCCGCAATATCGGCGGCGGTGACTGGCTCTTCCGCCTGCTGCTTGCCTGGTTGTTTGCTAAACATTGCCCCACCTCGTGCTATTGCGGACCCAACAGATTAGAACATGGTCTGCCTTGCGTATAGTATATTACCATCGCAACGTTACGTCAAGTACCTTACCCCCAATTTGGGCAAAATTGCCCAGATTATGTCAAGAAGACAGGTATGAGGCAGAGGTATGAGGCATGAGTGGCAAGTTTGATAAGTAACATTCGCTCATTTCCCATCCACATTCTACCTTCCGCCTTCTACCTTCTGCCCTCACACATCCAGCGGCAGATGGGCGGCGACGGCGGCTTCGAGGTCGGTGGGGGGCAGCTTGCCGTAGGGGAGGAAGACGGCGCGATAGTTGTTGAGCGTAGGCACGCGCCCATCGCGACGGCTGTAGGCGCTCAGTTCGATGCCACCCGGTTGCAGACGATAGACCTTGAAGCTGTCCCAGGGGCGAAAATGGCTGTCCAGCCCCTGACCCCAGCGCACCCCCGCCGCGTTGAGCCGATAACGCACCGGCAGCAGGTAAGGCAGCAGCACATAGAGGGCGTAGGCGAGGGTGAGCAGCGTGGCTACCAGCGTGGGCAGGTTCGCCAGCAGCAGGAGCAGCAGCACAATGCCCACGCTCAGTGCCACCAGCACGGTACGCTGCACTGTCTGCTTCACTCCGGCTTGCCAGGTTAGCTCGTCACTCATCGTTCATCACTATCGTAAAGGGTCCGTCGTTGTGGATCTCGACCAGCATCTCGGTTTGGAACTGGCCGGTGGCGACGCGCAGGCCGTAGGCTTTCACTGCTGCGACAAACTGCTCGACCAGTGGAGCGGCGACCAGTGGCGGGGCGGCCTCGATGAAGCTGGGGCGACGACCCTTGCGCGTGTCAGCATAGAGGGTGAACTGCGAGATGATCAGCATCTCCGCGCCCACCTCCAGGGCGGCGAGGTTGGTTTTGCCTTCAGCATCGGCGAAGATACGCAGGTTGACCAGCTTGGCGGTCAGCGCTTCCGCCTTCGCCTCATCGTCACCATTGCCCACCCCCACCAGCACCACCAGCCCCTTGCCGATGCGCCCGATCACCTTACCCTCGACTGTGACTGATGCCTGGGTTACGCGCTGAATTACCAATCGCACGTTGTATGCTCCTTCGGCAGGGCGAACAACGGTTCGCCCCTACAGATCGGGTTAACGCGAGTTAATCAGCGGGCAGGGCGAACAAAGGTTCGCCCCTACAGATCAGCCTTAACCCTGCTAATCCTCAAGGCCGCTGATGCGGGTGTCGCGGTTGCTCTCCACGGTGTAGTCGTAGCGTAGCTGCAGCTTGCCGCCGGTGGGCAGGGTTAGCTCCCAGCGGATGATGCCGAGGTGGTCAACCTCCGCCGCTGGTGGCTGGACATTGTTCAGCTTGACCTTGATCTGTTCGCTACGGCTGACCGGAATCTGATCCTGCACCACCAGCCGCAGCGGATAGGACTTGAGGTTCTCCAGCTTGATAACATAGGCATACGAGTTGCGGCGAGTGCTGCCGATGAAGGTTTTGTCCACCTCGCGACCCGCCAGCGCGCGCTCAGTGCGTACCTGCTCGTCGGGGCCGAGGAACAGCTTGAACTCCTGCTGAGGGGCGACCAGTTCCAGGTTGGCGTTGCCAATATACTCGCCATCGCGGAAGACGTTGGCGGAGCCGGGCAGCAGGGTGAGCGGGCTGTTGTTAGTAATCGTGGCTCGCAGGTAGCCGAGGCTGGCACGGCGCGGCACGCTGCTGTAGTCAAGGCGGCAATCGTAGTCCTGGCTGGTGATCATGGTGCGATGGGGCTGACCGTCGGACGGCACATCCAGGGGGCGGGGCAGGCTGAAGGTGACACTTGCGCCGCTGCTGTTGACCGTGGCCTGGGCGATGGTCGCTTCCTGCTGGGGCGCTGGGATGATTGCATCATCGGCCATGCTGAGGGCGGATGCCTTTCGCGCCATCCCTGCCGGAGCCGCCATCGGCGCAGCGGCATACATCGGTGGAGGTGGGGAGTAGACATCGAGGTAGATGGGGTCGAGCCTGGGCGGCAACGTGCCGAGGCTGGGCCGGGCGGTAGAGAGGGTTAGATTGACCGCGCTCCAGTCCTCGCCGGTGTTCTGGCTGAGGCTGGCAAGATAGCCGAGGGTGAGCTTGCCGTTGAACACTGCGCTGGGTGGTGGGCTGGCGGCAGGCTGCACCAGGGCCGGTGCAGCGGTAGGCTGGCTGCTGATTCGCAGGTCGTAAAGTGGTTGCCACTTTGCGCCATAGACCACATAGGTTAGCTCTAGCGCAAAGTCGCCCGCGCTACTCACCTCCACCGGCACGCTGACGAAATTATCCTGACGTTGCTGGGGCGAGGCTAGCTGGTTGATCTGGCTCTGCACCACCTCTTGCTGCTTCTTGTTTTCGCGCTGCTGCTGCGTGAGCTTCAACTGCTCCTGCTTCACCTGCTGCGTCTGCCCGCTGATAAAGTCGAGCAATTGCTGGGCGGCTTCGAGCTGCACGGTGCCTTGCGCCAGGCTGCGGGCGTAACGGTCGGCAGCCACTTCCGCCATCTTCTGCACGGTTTCGAGCCGCTTGACAAGCGTCTCATTCTGGTTGGCGAATTCGCTGGCCTGGTCTTGCAAGGTTTGCAATTGCAATTGCAAGTCGCGCACATCTAGTCGGGGCGGGTCGGTGAAGTAGCGCACCTTGCTCTCCACCCCCATGATGGTGACGGCGGCAGTTCCCCGCCCATTGGCCCGCAGCGAATTGCCATCAATGTTGGTGGGCAGCCCGCTGACGGTAAGCTCCTGCGTTCCCGTTTCGCTCAGGCTGATGGTGCCGCGCCGCGTAACCTGGGCGCGGTCGGTATAGACGGTGACAGCGATGATGGGGGCGGTTACTTCGGGCATATTACCTCCTATGTACTAACCGAGACGGCTAAAGATAGTTGATATGGGGTGAGCTTCTTTAGGCCAGGGACTGGGCGGAAGTCGTGATCGAGCGTGTAGAGCTTGGCATGAAGAGCAATTGCACAGGCGGCAATCAGTGCATCCACAACACCCATTTTATAACCATGACGATAGTTGTCCTTCATTATGCTTACTGCTCTTCGACAATCTTCCTGATTCGGCCAGTATATGGTGTAGGGAGTGAGGAAGCTGTCCAGGCGGGTAAGCTCGTCTCGCGTGTCGCAGCCTTTAATCAGCTCCATTACGACGAAACAGGGAAGGGTGATCCTATCTTCCACTCTAGCAAGCCACTTCTTGGTAATGGGGTTGCCAGGTAGAGCCTGTATCATTATGTTGGTATCTATCACTGCTACAGCCATAGCTCATCACACCTTATCTATCTTCTATGCTTTCACTCACGCAGGCTACGAGCAAAATCGTTGCTATCGTCCATATCGGTCCTATCTTTCCACATACCGATCAAACCGGAGTCCAGCAAATCCTTTCCGGTGAATGGCCTTATTTCAGCCGCCTCAAAGTCGAACTCTTTCTCCTCAGCGCTAATCTCTTCTATGTGAAGCCAACTGGCCTTTTCATTGCTGCCATTTGCCTGAGCACCTAGCACCTCGCCTGTTGCTTCAACCTCAAGACCGAGCGCTGCCATAATCTCCCGCTCAAGGTTCTCATCATAAGTGCAACTGACGAACTTGCCTTTGGCGATGAAGATCTGGCAGGAGTTGCGCTCCAGGTCTATCTCACGCAGCATTCCTTTGATGGTGCGGGTGCTGGTTCTGATCATCGTGTCAGCCATTGGTGAAGTCCTTTCCAGTTGGCTTCTCTCGTGTTTCGTAAGTGCATTATACCACCGTGTCGTCTGCCTTACAACCCGCCTGCACACTCGTTTGTAACCCCTAATCAGCCTTTAGATGGTTGCACAACTTGCGCTGATGTGTTATAGTCAGGGGGAGATTAGCGCAGTGACAGGAAGGATACAACGATGGATAGAGAGAACATTGCTAGCGGCGCGCCGTGGGAGCCGATCGTCGGCTACTCGCGGGCAGTGCGGGTAGGGCCGTTCGTTCACGTCTCCGGCACGACCGCGACCGATGTAGCGGGCAACATCATCGCGGGCGATGCCTACGCCCAGGCGGTGCAGGCGCTGAGGAACATCGAGGTGGCGCTGGTGCAGGCAGGGTCTAGCCTCGGCGATGTGGTACGAACTCGCATCTACGTCACCAACATTGACAACTGGCAGCAGGTGGGCCGGGCGCACGGAGAGTGCTTCGCCACGATCCGACCGACAACCAGCATGGTCGAGGTCAGCCGCCTGATTGACCCGGCGATGCTGGTGGAGATCGAGGCTGAGGCAATTATCGGTGGGATAGAGGGCTGCGGGTGATGGACGAAAAGATGGCGGTGGATGGCGCTGCTGATAATCAGTCGCAGAGCGAGACAATCAGGCCCACTGTCCGAGCCGAGTTCTGGCGTGGGTTCATCGACACCATCCCACTATGGTTGGGGGTTGCGCCATTTGGCATTGCCTATGCGTTGGCGGCACAAGCTGCGCGGTTGGATGCGGCGCAGACGATGGGGATGTCGCTACTGGTATTCGCTGGTGCATCGCAACTCACTGCCGCAGGTCTATTTGCCAGTGGCGCAAACGGATTGTCGATCATACTGGCGACTTTGATAATAAACCTGCGGGGCCTGTTGCTTACCGCTTCGCTTGCGCCTGGTTTGCGCCATCTACCCACGCTGCAACGCGCTGGCCTCGCTTTTCAGGTGACAGACGAAACCTACGCGGTGACAGTGGGGCGAGTCAGCAAGCGTCTATCTGGCCCCGCCCTGCTACTCGGCTCGAACATCAGCCTGTATTTTATCTGGCAAGTCAGCACCATAGCTGGCCTGCTGCTGGGCGGGGTGATCCCTGATCCCACCTCGCTCGGCCTCGAACTGGTGTTCCCCCTAAGCTTCAGTGTGCTGCTGATGCCCTATTTGCGTACCCGCCCACAGTATATAGCCGCAATTGTTGCTGGTACCCTCGCGCTAGTCGGGCGGTTGTTGCTACCCGGTAGCTGGTACATCCTGATTGGCGCAATCGGTGGCAGCTTGGCCGGGGCGCTGCTGGAGGAGCGTAAGTGAACATTTGGTTGACCATTCTCGGCATGGCGATTGTCACCTACGCCACACGCGTGATCCCCCTGCTGACCTTGCGCGGCCAGCCCAGCCCGCAACTTGCCCGCGTCCTCAGCTACGTGCCGCCCGCCATCTTCGCCGCGCTAATCGTGCCTGCCCTGTTCGCCCCCAATGGCAGCATAGTGGCAGGCGCGGCCCTATACGCTGGTCTATTCGGTGTCCTGGTCGCTTACTTCAGCCGCAATATGGCGATTACTATTTTCGCAGGCTTGGCCGCGTTCGCGTTGCTGCGGGCAGTAGGGGTGGCCTAGCCGCCAAAAGCCGCCCACGGGTTAGGTTAAACGGAGCAGCGGAGAAAGCAGAAGTGCAAGGAAGCAAAAAGCCGCTGCCCAGAGGGCTTAACGTTACCCACACGTGGGAAAAGGCAGTAGTGGTTGGGGTTAGGCCGACGCTAACCGTGTTACTGAGGGTTAGGAGCGTAGCTCCTTGCGCTCAAACGCATCAATGCTGATCGAAAGCCTTAATGCGCTAATCGTGATAGCGGTTTAAGGGTTGGCGGCGCGAGATAACCCGGCACAAAGGGTCGATATTGCTATAGCGCCAACCCTGAATGTTGGTAGTTGTTGCACCAGGGCGGATGCCATCCGCCCCTACGACAATGTTGGTAGTTGTTGCACCAGGGCGAATGCCATCCGCCCCTACATTTACCGCATTAGCCGCTAGAATTGGTATTAGTCCTTCTTACCTTGCCATATCGCGGCATCATGTGCTTAAACATCAGCTTGCCAGCGCAATGCTGATCATCGCCGTCTGGCTGGCCGCCTGCCTTAGCTGCTGCTCATCGGGCCGCCCCTCGGCATCAACCTTCACGCCAAAGAACTGTGCATCATTGGCATCTTTGGCAATCAAGCGGCGTAGCCCTGCCACTACTGCCTCTAGGTCAGTGGTCGGGGTGGCGTAGGCGGGCAAATCCTGCCCCTGCAGGGTGAGCGTCACCTTCGCGCCACCTTCCAGGTTCTTCCACCAGGGGCTGTCGCTGAAGCAAATAACCTCTTGCCCCTCGCGCATATAGCTGACCGGCACGCTGTATTGCTTGCCGCTCTTGCGCCCGCTAAAGTTGATTAGCATGATGCGATCGCTGATGCGCCCGTGCTGCTCCGAGCGCAGTGTCTGCCGCACCCACTCATTCTGCTATGGGGTCGCCCCTGCGGTACGGTCATGATTGCTATATGCTGCCATCTTGTCTGCCCCTCTCGTATACACTGTAGGCTGGTTCTTCGCTGGCGGTTCTGCCCGCTAATCAGACCACGCAAAATTGTGGTCATCAATATTATGCCGTTGCATTATACCACTGCGGCAAGCACGGCGGAAACACTGTAGGGACGGGTTGCGCTTGCCCGCTTGCGCTACGGCAATGTTGCTTTCCCCTCTCCCCTTAACTACTTGCATATGCGGTTGCATCACCTTTGGCTATTTGGGTATAATAGGCTGGCATATTGTGTCGCAGTGGAGGTCGTTGCGTTGAACCTCGAAGATTTCAAAAATAGCCCAGCGGGGCGCATCAACAAAGTAGGGCAAGGAACCGCTAGCTACTGGGCGTTCGTGCCTAACCCTCTACCTCCTGCGCTTGAACTAGACGACGAAGCCATTCAGTTGTCTAGTGAAGCGGCGCTAATGCTGGGCAGGCTGGATGGTCTGGGCAATGCGTTGCCTAATCCTCACCTGCTGGTCAACCCTTTCATCCGCCGCGAGGCAGTGCTGTCGTCGCGCATCGAGGGAACGCAAGCGAGTATCGCCGACTTGTACGCTTACGAAGCGGGGCAATTGCCGCTGCCGGGGATGTCACCCGTGCCGGAGTCGGATGTGCGCGAGGTGCTGAACTACGTTCATGCACTGGAATACGGCATCGAGCGGCTAGAGAGCCTGCCGCTCAGTCTACGCTTTATGCTTGAGCTGCACGAGCATCTGATGCGCGGCGTGCGCGGCGACCAGGCTACACCAGGCGAGTTCCGCCGCAGCCAGAACTGGATTGGTCCCGCTGGGGCGACGCTGAACCAGGCCACCTATGTGCCGCCACCCGCCCCCGATATGCTCGACTGCCTCGATGCGCTGGAGAAATATCTTCACTATAGCAACAAGTATCCGCCGCTGGTGCGTATTGCGATGATACATCAGCACTTCGAGGCTATCCATCCCTTCCTCGACGGCAATGGGCGGGTGGGACGTTTGCTCATCACCCTGCTGCTGGTAAGCTGGGGGCTGCTACGCAAGCCGCTGCTCTATCTCAGCGCCTTCTTCGAGCAACATCGCAACGAATACTATGCGCGGCTGCTGGCAGTGAACCAGCACGGCGACTGGGATGGCTGGGTCAAGTTCTTCCTACGCGGTGTACAGGAGCAAGCCGGTGATGCGGCAAATCGGGCAAAGCAGTTGCAGGATTTGCAGATTGCCTGGCGCAGGCAGCTTTCACAAACCAGCCGCTCACTTAAAACGCTGCAGTTGGTAGATGCCCTTTTCGAGTCTCCGGTAACAACAATCTCCGCTGCTGCAAAGGTACTGGGTTGCGACTACAAAACAGCAAAGAGTGCAGTACAAAACCTGGTGGCGGCTAATATACTCCAGCCAGCCGATGAAAGTGGCTACGATAAGAAGTACACGGCTATGGGCATCATGAATGTTGTAGAGAGAACGGCAACTTGATCCCGAAGATTTGGAGATTCGGGGCGAAAACTCCAAATCTTCGGTCTGAAATTGGAGTATTATCCAATTCTGATCAGCCAAACAAGATCACCCACCGAATCAGACTGCAAGCCCATCAAAGTGCAGCTATCTGCAAATCAAGGAGGAGACCAACTAAACCATGCCAACCACGGAAGAACTAACTAGCGGGTTCGATGCGCTCATCGAACGCATCAATACGATGCAGGCCCGTCTTTGACTTGCCCCGCAAAGAGAAGGAACTGATCGAGCTAGACGAGCAGGCAATGCTATCCGATTTCTGGACCGACCAACCGACCGCCCGCCAGGTGACGCAGCGGGCGGCGGAACTGCGTGAGCAGATTGAGCGCTGGGCTACGCTGGGCAGCCGGGTGGCCGAGCTGCGCGAACTGGCCGAACTGAGCGAGGGTGAAGATGATATGCTGGCCCAGCTACAGACCGAGCATGACAGCATTGCCGCACAACTCGTCAAGGATGAGATGGAACTGCTGTTGGGTGGCGAGTACGACGCGGGCAACGTGATTATGAGCATCTACGCCCGCGAGGGCGGCACCGAGGCGATGGCCTGGGCGCAAATGCTGATGCGGATGTACACCCGCTGGGCCGAGCAGCACAAGTACGATGCGGAGCTTGATTACGTATCCGAAGGCGACGAGGCGGGCATCAAGAGTTGCACGATGACCATTCGCGGGCGCAACGCCTACGGCTATATGCACGGCGAGGCGGGCCAGCATCGTATGGTACGCATATCCCCTTACGATAGCCAGCACCGCCGCCAGACCTCGTTCGCCCTCGTCGAAATCCTGCCGGAGCTTGACGACAAGATCGAGATAGAGATCAACGACGACGACATCAAGATGGACATGTATCGCGCTACCGGCGCGGGCGGCCAGAACGTGAACAAGACCTCGACCGCCATCCGCCTCACCCATATCCCCACCGGCATCGTGGTCACCTGCCAGAACGAGCGTAGCCAGATCCAGAACCGCGAGACTGCGATGAAGATCATGCGGGCCAAGCTGTGGGAGTTGGAGCGGCAGAAGAAGGATGAGGAGCAGGCCAAGTTGCGTGGTGAACACGTGCAAGCGGGTTGGGGTAGCCAGATCCGCTCCTACGTCTTTATGCCTTATCAGAAGGTGGACGACTATCGTAGCGGCTACTCGACTAGTGACATCTTCGGGGTGATGGACGGCGACCTCGACCCTTTCATCAACACCTACTTGCACTGGAAGGCCGACGAAGCGGTGAAGCCGGACGAGGAAGAAGCGTAGGTGGATCAGCAAAGCCGGGCAACAATTGCCCGGCTTGTGTTTTACCAATTAACCGCTGCAGCCATAGTCTGGTTCGCTGTCCGTATGCGGGGTGCAGCTTGGGTGCGGCCCTGGTGTCTCGGTAGGCTCGGCCCTGGGCGTTTCGGTCGGGGTGGGCGTTTCAGTGGGCGGCATTGGTGTGTGCGTCGGCTGCGGCTCGTGGGTGGGCGTTGATGTCTCGGTTGGATGTGGCGTGTGGTTCGGCAGCGGCGTGCTGCTTGGTTGCGGTAGCGGCGTATCGCTTGGCGCGGGCGTGTTGCTCGGCAGCGGCGTGCTGCTCGGCTGCGGTTCTGGCGTATCGCTCGGCTGCGGTTCTGGCGTATCGCTTGGCGCGGGCGTATTGCTCGACACGGGTAGTGGCGTACCGCTCGGCGCGCTGGTCGGCTCCGGCTGAGGGGTATTGCTTGGCTCTGGACGTGGCGTACTGCTCGGTATGCTGCTCGGCTCACTGGTCGGAATGGCGGTCGGTGTGCTACTCGATATGGCGGTCGGCGTGATGGTCGGCGCGGTCAGTGGGGTATTGCTCGGCGCGGGCAGCGGGGTATCACTTGGCGCAGCGAATGGCGTGCTGGTTGGCTGCGGCACTGCAGTGGCGCTGGATATGGGCAGCGGGGTAGCGCTCGACTGCGGCAAGGCCGTGCCGGTTGGTCCATTGTTGGGCAATTGCGCCGGGGTGGGGCTGGGTTGCTGTGGCAGCACGGTCGGTGGGGTGGGCAGCAGCGGGGTCGCGCTGGGCGGCACGAACGGCAGCGGGGTGAGGTTGGGCCGCGTCGGGATGGGCGGGCCGGGTAGAGACGGGGTATCGGTTGCTGGTGGAGTCGCAGTATCCATCGACGGCAGCAGCGCCGGGGTCGTCGTAAACGGGCCGGGTAGGAACGCGGTGGCGCTGGGCAATGCCGTCGGCGTGGGGCTGACGGTGACGGCAACGCTGGGGCCAACCGACACCCCCAGAGACTTGTTGCCAGTTCCGCGCGGCCCGCTCACCGCCATGCTCACGTTGTAAACCCCGCTCACGCCGTAGGTGTGGCTGGGATTGTGCATGGCGCTATTGCCGCCATCGCCGAAGTTCCAACTGTAGGTCAGCGTGTCGGTAGTGATGGTGGTATCGGTAAACACGTAGGTGAGGTTCTGCTTGACCGAGTAGGTAAAGTTGGCGGCGTACCCTGGCCTGGATGGGCCGGGCTGGAAGGCGTTGCGTAGCGCAGCCGCGCCTACGGCGAACGCGAACAGCAGCAGGAACACGCCCAGCACGTTGACCACCCCACGCAGCAGGCTGGGTTGCGCCCCAGGGAAGAGCCAATCGAGCCAGCCGAGCGGCTTGCCCCCCTGCTGACCGGCGACGCTAGCCCGCACCCTGGCCGCCAGGGCGGCAGGCAGTGGTGTGCCGATGCTGGCGCGATAGGGCGCAGCCTGCGGCAGTTCGCGTTGTAGGCGGCTGGCAATCGCCAGTTCGCTGCTGCAGCGTGGGCAAGCGCGGACATGGGCAAGGAAGCCGCGTTGCTCGTCTGCTCCCAGTTCGCCGCGCAGGTAGCCGTTAATTGCACGTTGAGTTTGTTCGTGATTCATCGTTCTTCACCAGGGTTCAACAGCGCCTGCAAGCGCTGGTGGGCGGCGTGCAACCGCGAGTAGACCGTGCCTTTAGGCAGGCCGAGCGTCTCGGCCACTTCGTTGTCGGTGAGATCCATATAGTAGCGCAGCACCACCACGCGGCGCAGCTTTTCGCTGAGGCTATTCACTGCCGTCCACAGCTCGTCCTCACTCTCGCGGCGCAGCAAGGTCATATCCGGCCCCGCCTCCTGCTTGCTGATGCCACCCGCGTTACCCAGCGCTTCCTCCCAGTTGCCGTCCCCATCATCCTGGTTATGTGCGAGCAGGCTGATAGGGATGCTGAGGAAACCGCGTTTGCGCCATTTGTCGCGGCAGTAGTTGAGCAAGATGGCCCGTAGCCAACCCTCCATGCTGCCCTTGATTTCGTCATAATGGTCCATCGAACGATACACCCGGATGAACACTTCCTGCACAGCGTCTTCTGCGTCCTGCCGGTTCTTCAGCAGCGCCTGGGCAATTGTGTAGACAAACCCACCATATCTGTTGAAGACCAAGTCGAATTGTTGGTCAGTAGTGCTGCTCACCACAAGAGTTGCGCTCCGCTGCAAAATCATCTTCAGCAATCCTTACAGGACAGGTCTGCCAACCTGGTTATTAAATTATAGCATAGTTTCATACATAATCTAATACGTAGATTTATGTTTTTACTTCGCTTTTATTTGGCAGAACCGCATATGGCATCAGTAACATAGCATAGTACCAAAAACGACGCGCCTCGGCATCGTTGCCAAGGCGCATTTGATCGGGTTCGTAAGCATCAGATGGGGTGATTAGGAGTTCGATACGCGGGTGGGGGTTGGGGTGGCGGTGCCGCAATCGTGCCAGCAATGCTGCTCAGTGGTAGTTGGCTGCGGATTGTGAGTTGGCTCTGCGGTGCGGGTCGGTTCGGGGGTGTGGGTTGGCTGCGGGGTGCCACAATCGTGCCAGCAGTGCTGCTCGGTGGTCGTCGCAATGGGGGTTGGCATTGGCGTGCCACAATCGTGCCAGCAATGCTGCTCGGTGGTGGTTGGCTCCGGAGTCTGGCACTCATGGTTGCTGCTGTCGCAACCGGGAGTGCGGGTCGGCTCGGGTTGGTGGGTTGGCTCGGGGGTGCCGCACTCGTGCCAGCAATGCTGCTCGGTGGAGGTTGCCATGGGGGTCGGCATTGGCGTGCCACAGTGGTGTTCACAATGAACTGGTGTGCGGGTCGGCTCCGGGGTACAGGTCGGCATGGGCGTGGCCTGGGCCGTGCCAGTTGGCTGCGGCAGCGGATTCAGATTGACCCCTGAACGGCAGTGGTGGTCGGGGTTGGGCTGCGGATTGGTGATACCATCGGGCGAAACAATCTGGGCTGCATTGCCCTGCGGCATGAATAGGATGCTAAAGCCGATCACCAAGGCGGCGACCAGCGCGACGCGGATGTAAAACTTTATCTGACTGGGCATTGTTATTCTCCTCCTGTTGATGCTGATAATGCTGTGGTTAGATTTGCCTGGGCAACCTGCCGTCGCGGTCGGCCCAGGTTGGCACCAGAATTGGGGAATTGCTTAACGAGAGCTAATACGTAAGTGGGGCTGGGTTGCTTCGGTTTTTTGGCTGGGACTTTTGGGCTATTTATCAGCGGCAAATAATAGTGCCAAAATAACCCGCCCTGACATTGCTGCCAGGGCGCGGAGGGATGCGATTGGCGATCTTCAGTTTCGCTGCTCAGGGCCGGGGCGTGACCGTCGGTTCGCAGTGGAAGCCACAATCGGGAGTGTGGGTCGGCTCCGGCTGATGGGTAGCCTCGGGGGTCTCGGTTGGCTCCGCCTGGTGGGTTTCGGTCGGCTGGGGAGTATGGCAGTGGAAGCCACAATCGGGAGTGCGGGTCGGTTCCGGCTGATGGGTGGCCTCAGGGGTCTCGGTTGGCTCTGGCTGGTGGGTTTCGGTCGGCGCTGGGGTATTGCAGTGGAAGCCGCAATCGGGAGTGTGGGTCGGCTCTGGCTCATGAGTGGTCGTCGCGATGGGAGTTGGCATGGGGGTGTGGCACTCATTGTTGCCGCTGTCGCAGCCAGGGGTTTCGGTCGGCTCCGCCTGGTGGGTCGGTTCGGGGGTGTGGCACTCATTGTTGCTGCTGTCGCAGCCGGGGGTTTCGGTCGGCTCGGGGTGATGGGTTGGTTCGGGAGTGTGGCACTCGTTGTTGCTGCTATCACAGCCGGGGGTTTCGGTTGGCTCGGCCTGGTGGGTCGGTTCGGGGGTGTGGCACTCGTTGTTGCTGCTATCACAGCCGGGGGTTTCGGTTGGCTCGGCCTGGTGGGTCGGTTCGGGGGTGTGGCACTCATTGTTGCTGCTATCGCAGCCGGGGGTCTCGGTCGGCTCCGCCTGGTGGGTGGCCTCGGGACTCTCGGTTGGCTGCGGGGTGCAGGTGGGGCGCGGCTCATGTGTAACCTGGACGGTGCCAGTCGGCTCTGGCAGCGGGTTACTGTTGGCGATTGGTTCGCAGTGGCGCTCGTGGTCGGGACTATTATGCAATTGCACGCCCAACAGGCCGAGCAGCACGTGGTATTGGGGGTTGCTCTGCTCAGGGTGGTACTCGAAGCGCTGACGCTCGAAGTATTGCACCGTGTAGGTATGCCCGTCGGTGCTGACTTCCTGCACCTGTTCGCTGAGGGGGTAGCCGAACTGGGCGAGGCCACCGTGCTGCTGCCAGTAATCCTTGAACGGCGCGGGACTGTTCGCCAGGCTATGCCCGGTCGGCGCGAAGTAGGCTACACTGGCATTGCTCACCTGGCTGGCGGCCGGGGCAAAGGTGCGCCCTTTCACATATTCGCTGCCCAGCAGACCGAGCAGAGTGCCAGTAGCAGTGGGGTTCTCAGGGTGGCGCTCATAACGCGCCCGCTCGAACCACTGCGTAGCGTAGCTCTTGCCGTCGGTGACGCTAGCCTCGACCGCCTCGCTGGTAATTGGGTAGCCGTTGACCGCCAGACCGCCATGGGCGTTCCAGTAGGCCAGGAAGTCGGGAGCCACGCTGTAGCCGTTCATGGCGGTGCCGCTCTGGGCCGCACTGCTCTGGGCCGCGCTGCCACGCGGCAGGTAGAAGATCGCCATTGCAATTACCATGAAGGTGACCATGGCGACGCGGATGTAATACTTGACCTGGTTGGACATTGTAATCCTCCTTAGCTGATGGTGATAAACTGCGATTGAGGTTGGGTAACTGCTTACTGGGTGCTTATACGCGCTTGGTGGAGAGTTGCTTCGCTTTTTCGGCTGGGACTTTTGGGCTATTTTGGGAACAACGGAGCCAGCCAACTGGCTGTTCAACGGACAAACGGAACAACAACTTCCAGCGATGGGTGCGCGTCACGCTCTGGCACACCCAACCAGGGCGAACAACGGTTCGCCCCTACTGAACGCTTGCGCTGCAAGAACATGACGCATACCCTCCACCGGAGGTGTGCGTCACGCTCTGGCACACCCAACCAGGGCGAACAACAGTTCGCCCCTACTGAACGCTTGCTCTGCAAGAACATGACGCAAACCCTCCACCGGAGTCAACCTTGCAGAAAGCCCGCCCATCTGGTAAACTAGGCGGGCGTGATATAGGGCCAGGGTTGGAAAGGTGGTAAAGTTTTGTCATTCCTCGATCGGGTGCGCGGCAAAATTATCCTGTCGGTTATCTTCGGCGTGATGGTGATTGCGGCGCTGGGGCTATTTACTGACCTGGGCAAGCTGGGTCAATCGCTCAGTACCTTCAACTGGGCGTTGATTCCCGCTATCCTTGGCCTCACCCTGTTCAACTACGTGCTACGCTTCTTCAAGTGGGATTACTACGTTCACCTGGTCAGCGACCGCCCCATCAACAAGACTGATAGCGGGCTGGTGTTTTACAGCGGCTTCACCATGGTGATGACCCCTGGTAAGGTAGGCGAGTTGCTCAAGGCGTATCTACTGCGCCAGGTGAATGGCACACCGATCACCACTTCGTCCCCCATTGTGATCGCCGAGCGAATGAGCGACGGCATCGCCATGATTCTGCTGGCGGTGCTGGGCTTCAGTCTGCTCATACTCTTTGGCGGCGCAACCTCGGCGGCCAACGGCTTCTGGCCGATCCTGGCACTGGTAGTGTTTGCCTACATCGCCATCATCGTGGTGGTGCGTAATCGTACCCTTACCGAGCGGCTGTTTACCTGGCTGGAGCGTTTCCCCTTCGTCGCCAAGCGGATGCACCTGCTACGTAGCCTGTTCGTCAGCTCCAACCTGCTGCTCAGTCCGCGCGCCATGCTGATTGCCTCCAGCCTCGGTTTCATCTCCTGGGCGGGCGAGTGCTTCGCCTTCTTTCTGGTGATGATCGGTCTCGGCTTTGCCCCATCATGGAATATGCTGTTCATTACCACCTTCATCCTGGGGGCAACCAGCATTGCGGGCGCGGCCAGCGGACTGCCGGGCGGGTTGGGGGTTGCTGATGCAGGCATCGCCGGGTTGCTGCTAGTGCTGGTCGCCCCCCCGTTCGTCAGCCCTGCGATAACCAGTGGCCTTGCCATTGCTGCAACGCTGCTGATTCGCCTTGCCACCCTCTGGTTCGGTGTGTTGGTGGGGCTGGTGTTCATGCTGCTCTTCCACCTGAAGTTCGGTAGAGTGGGTGAGATCGACGACGGCGAGAGCGGCAGCGGCGGCGCTGCCCCGCCCCTGCTTGCCGATGCCAAACCAGCAGAGGCAACCGCCGAGCGGGTGAAAGCGTGAGCGGAGCTAGCCAACCGAGCCAGGCTTCACTAGGGCGAACAACGGCTCGCCCCTACACCAACTTCTTCAACTACTAATCCCCAGCGAGGGTTGGGGGATGTTGACCGGCATCAACGTTGAAAGCGCATCACCAAGGCGTATGCGATTCGCCCCATAGGCATCAAGCTAAGGAAACAGGTCAGTGCACATATGCTGGTTTAGGCTTGATGCTGAAGACACGATGGAGGTCTGGGGGGTTCAGCCCCCGCTGTTGCAATGACAATGCGCGGTAGGTTGGCTGTAATACCAATTATAGCCAAGGAGATGCTATAGTTCTGTAGGGGCGAACCGTTGTTCGCCCTGCCTCAATCTATTGCGGCACCATCACTAATTGGCTGTAACCATGGCATGGCCTGACCGCTAACGGGGGTGGCAAACGATGGGCATTGATGCGTTTGAGCCGCTGGGGGCTGAACCCCCAGACCGCCAAGCTCATCCCCTACTTTCTTAGCTTGATGCCTATGGGCGGATGCGATTCGCCCCTACACCACTATTTGCGGTCTTCGGCCCGCTTCACTTTTCATTCACATCACCATTTACTTATGCGACTATTCAAAATCTTCCTAACCCTGAGTTTTACCGTTACGCTGCTGGCTGGTTGCGGCTGGGGCGGCGCGCTGCTGTCACCGATTTCTACCGAGGCGGGTATCACCCAGCTTACTGCCGACGGCACCGCTGGCAGCCGCGCCGCACCCAACCTCATCGTTTTTGACTACAACCTGGGCCAACGCTCCACCATCAAAGCCTACATCCTCGCCGCTAGCCAGCGCTATTACCTACGCAACGATAATCGTACCCGCGACGCGGGCGGTTACCAGATCGCCTTCGACGGCTCGCTGCCGGTCAGCAACACTAACGGGCTGGTGCGCCAGGTGTTGCCGGTCGGCGATTATCAGTTTGTGGTCGAGGTCAATGCTAGCGGCCAGACCGCCAACCAGCAACAGACGTTCCGCATCGTCGCCGCCGACACCATGCCACCGACGATTGACAACCTTGCCGCCGCCCCTACCACCATCAGCCCCAACGACGATGCGATTGACGACTCCGCCCAGCTCACCTATCGCCTGGCTAAAGCGGCCAAGGTCAGCGCCACCGCCACCGATATCACTGGCACTACCACAATCGTGCAACCGCCACTCAAGGTGCTTACTGGCGAACACGCGCTCACCTTCAATGGCAAGCAGCCGTCCGGTTCGCCGCTGCCCGATGGCGCGTACACCGTGACGGTGCAGGCGGCGGATGCGGCGGGCAACGTCTTCCAGCGCAGCCTGCCGATCAGCGTCGAAGGTGGCAGCCCGCCCTCGGCCACCGCCATTAGCGTGGACTTCAGCCCCACTCAGGTAATCGTTGGCAGCAAGTTGCACGTGCGCATCAAGGTGCGTAACACCGGCAAGACTACCCTACGCACCCAGGGGCCGCCCGGCGGCTTCACCTATACAACCAACGATACCTATGCCTCGATTGGCTGCCCCGACGCGGCGGGCTTCTGGCGGGTGGGCGTGGACTGGAACAACAATCGCAACAACAACGACCGCGTGGGCGCACCGCTGCGCTACCCCTTCCGCTGGGGTCTCGGCCACGACCTCAAGCCCGGCGAGGAGACTACTGTCGAGGGCGATATAGTTATCTACAAGCCGGAGACGAGCATGACCTTCTACGCCGGACTATTGCAAGAGGGCATCAGCATCGCCGCCGACGGCCTTCACCCCACCAACATCCAGGTCAGCATCCCTTCAGGCTACACCCAGCCTAACCAGCCCACCCCACCGCTGGCGAGTTGCAAATGAAGGTTGAAGGTAGCGGGTAGAAGGTAGAATAGGGATTGCCCCCAGCGGGGTTTGGGGAGGATCTCGAAGCGCTACCATGCTGAATTAACTATACTGCCCACCGCCTATGACATCATGCCGCCAGCGAACAGCACTTATTCAACAGTAAGCAGGTTCGAGATTCTCCCCCAACTCCCGCTGGGGGCTTTTTGCTGCTAGCCTGGTTGGGCCGCGCTTACGGCGTTTTCGTCATCTGCTCGGCTCCCAGGCGGCCCAACAACACGGCGTAGGATGTACCTGCGTTCTCAGGGTGGTACTCGAAGCGCTGGCGCTCGAAGTATTGCACCAGATAGCTTTTGCCATCATCCTTGCTCACCTCGGTGAACGGCTGGGAGATGGGGTAGCCGAACTGCGCCAGTCCGCCCAGCCGCGTCCACGCGGTGGCGATGGCTTGCCCGCCCACGCTGCTATTGCCCACCGTGTGTCCGGTCTGGCTAAACCAGGCGACGCTGCCGCCGGGATTGCTCACCTGCTGGAAGGCGGCCTGGTTCTGCTTGCCCTGAGCCGCCACCGTGCCTAGCAACCCGAGCAGCACATTATTGGGCGCAACGTTCTGCGGGTGCAACTCGAGCCGCGCCCGCTCGAACCACTGGGTCAGGTAAGTCTTGCCATCAGTAGGCGACACTTCATTACGCGCCGCGCTGATGGGCAGCCCGTTGATGTACAGGCTATCGGCGAATGAGCGCCCGCTCTGCCAGGCAGTCCAGAAAGCCCCCGACACGGTAAAGCCAGTCTGCGGAAAGGTGTAGCTAGCGGTCGTTGTCGGCGTGGTCTGGGCAGTCGGCGTGGTGGTGACATCGAGGACGAAGTTGAAGGTGGCAGTCTTGCTGCCGTCCGCTGCGGTCTGTACGTTCATCAGCAGGGCGGGGTCGTAGATCGAGTCGCTGCTATTGTGAACTACTCCGGGGAAGAAAAGCTGAGTGGTAAGGATGGGGCCGCTGGGCGCTTGCACCTTGACGTGAATATGCTCGGTGCGACCAGGGTATTCGCCCGGCTCGACGGTTTGCAACATGAAGCGACCAGCCGCGTCGGTGTACTGGTGGCCGCGTAGTGTATAGCCAGCGTTGTCGTACACGCCGCTGGCGCTGGCTTGCCAGAAGTCCAGCCAGGCATTAGCGATGGGCTGGCAGTTCTTGTCGTACACATAGCCAGTGATAGTGACCGGGGTGCCGCTGATGCCCGGCGTAAGCAGCGAGGCGCGCTGCGGTGAACCGGCCTTATAGAATGGGCCTTCGGTTACGGTGGGGGTGATGCTGCCGCTGCTGCAGCTAGCTGCGGCTTGCGCTGCCAACGTGGTCGGTGCGGCAAACGCCTGCCCACCATAAGTGAGCAGCACGGCGAGCAATGCGATCGCCATCGCCCTGGTCAGCTGTCGGTGTGGGGTTGTCATGCTCTGTTCTCCATTCTTTGTTAGGGGTGTAATTCATCGCTTTGTAAATCGTAGGGGCGGGCTGCTGCCCGCCCTGCTGAACCGTACAGCCCTATGATAACAAACAAAGATGAGAAAGAGATGATGGGGTGATGAGGAGTTAATGAAACATCTAGATGTAGCACTGCCACCTGCTCGTTGTAGTAAATGCCGTACATCATCTCGCCGTATTCGACCTCGACCTCCACGAAGCCGAGGCTGGCATATAGCTGGCGGGCCACCGGGTTGTCGTGTTCGTAGCTGATGTAAATCTCGCGGCAGGCAGTGCGCTCGCGCATCATCCTGATGCCTTCGACCATTGTCGCCCGTCCGTAGCCCTTGCCTTGCTGCGCCGCTTCCACCATCAGGCGGGCGATCCACCAGCGGTCATGGCTAGCCTCATGTCCGTACATAAAGAAACCGACCAGTTCGCCAGTCTCGTTGTAGGCGGCCAGCGGCACGAAGCTGGGGTTGTAGGCTGCCTGGGCCAGCGAAAAGGAGTTGTCGGCCACGAAGCTCTTCTGCTCGTCACGCACCCGCAGTTCAGTGACCCAGTACCAGTTTACCTTGTCTACATCGCGTAGCGTGACGCTCATGCCTGCCCCTGCTGCTGCTTCAGCCAATCGCCAATATAGCCCAGATGCTCCTCGAAGTGTGCGAAGGTATTACCCTCGATGCGATACTGGACGGCGCGTTCGGCCACCTGTGCATCGCTCAAGTTTGCAACCGCATCAGCCATTTGGCGATAGGCTTGCGCGAACCTGCTACGCACCTCAGCCAGCGGTTTGTCTTTGTCGCGCTGATACCAGTAGTCGTTCACCCGCTCGACGAAGCGGTCATGGCCCTCATCTGCTTGCTCCTCAAAGGGGAATGGCTTACCCCCACCGCCCGGCAGCCGCTCGACCATCGCTCCCATCCACGCCGCAAGATGGGCTAGCGTATCTTTAACCGTCCAGTTGCTATGCGGGTCGGGACCAGGCGTGGTCATCTGTGCCTCGCTAAGGCTAGCAAGCGCGGCCAGCAGCTTATCGTGACCCTGCTGCATCGCGGCTAGCAAATCTTCCTTGTTGCGGAGCGGGGTAGCATCCTGCTGCGCCAGCCAATCGGCGATATAACCAAGATGCTCGGTGTAGTGTACGTAGCTGTCGCCCGCGATCAGCTCCTGCACGGCGCGATCAGCGACTTGCCCCTCGCTGAGTGCTTCCACCGCCTCTACCGCCTGCCGGTAGACCTTCTCGAACTCGGCACCCACCTCGACCATGGGCTTGTCCTTGTCGCGCTGATAGTAATATTCATTGATGCGCTCTATCTGGCTATCCCAACTTTCGCCTTCCCTGGCTTCGACCGGGAACGGGATGGGCTGCTGTCCGGGCAGGCGGCTAATCATGCTCTCCGTACAGGCAGTCAGGTGGGACAGGGTGTCCTTAAGCGTCCAATCGCTGTCGGGGTAGGGGCCAACAGCGGTCATCTTTGCTTCATCGAGGTCGAAGATGATCATAACAAAATCATTGTGGCCGCGCTTCATTGCGTCCAGCACTTCCGCTTTGCTCATCAATTGCTCACTCATTGATATGCTCCTCTTAGAACATCTCGAAGGGCGAACAACGGTTCGCCCCTACGAACTATGCAACGACTTTCCAGGCGCTTTCTTATTAGCGGCCGGCTACGGCCAGCTTAGTCACTGCTGGCACAATCTCGCTGGCCCAGATCTCCAGCGCGTCCGGTGCGGTATAGTTGGGCAGATTGACGATGGCGTGATCGGTGCCGATCTCGGCAAGTCGGTGCAATACCTCGATCGCCTGCGCGGCGGTTATCGCCGGAACTTTGGTCTCCAATCCATCTGGCACGCGGCCATCCTTGGTCACCAGCATTGCCAGCACGGTAGTCTTCTCAATCTCCGTGTAGGGGCGGCCAATCTCCTCACAGCGCTGGCGCAATACGTCATACTTCTGCTGGACGTGTTCAGGGCCAGAGAAGGCGAAGATGTTGCAGGCATCGGCGTATTTGGCGATTAGGCGGAACGTCTTCTCCTCGCCCTCGCCGCCGATCATGATCGGCGGGTGCGGTCGCTGGATGGCGTTGGGCGAGTTGAGCGTCTCGGCCAGGTGCAGATGCTTGCCGTCGAATGGCTTGGCCTCGCCACTCCACATCTGTAGCGCCATCTGCAAGGTATCTTCCAATATCTCGAAGCGCTGCTTCAGCGGCGGGAACGGCACATCCAGCGCCTTGTGTTCCAGCTCGTTCCAGGCTGCGCCCACCCCAAAGTATGCCCGCCCGCGACTAAGCACATCCAGCGTCGTCACCGTCTTGACCAGGATGCCGGGGTAGCGGTAAGTCACCCCCGTGACCAGCGTGCCGAGCTTCACCTTGCTAGTCAGCGCAGCGGCGTAGGTGAGCGCGCTGTAGCCCTCCAGCATCTCCCGCTCCTTCGGCCCAAAGTTGCCGATCTGGAAGAAGTGATCCATCACCCAGAAGCTGTAGAACCCGGCCTCCTCGGCCTCCTCCGCCATGCGGCCAAATCGCTCACCAATCACCCCTGCGCCTTCGGGGTAGGTGAACATCGGCGCTCTCAATCCCATCTTCATGTGCTAATCTCCTTTTATGGGCGAGTGCCACCCGCCTCTATTCCAGCGATCCTTTATCCAAACATCCACTACGCTATTTTACCAGAAAACGTCGGTTCGCTCTAACCTCATGAGGCGCAGCGCGCATATGGCAAAAAGCCCCCAAACGATCGCTAGGGGCTTTTTGGCTACTTAGCACTCAGCACTCAGCACTCAGCACTCCCGTTCAGTACCCCGTCAGCCGGTCAATCATGCCCCGCTCTTTGGCCTGGTTTTCGACCCAGCGATAGAACAGGAACGAGCCGATGGCGCAGAGGATGCCACTGCCGGTGACAATGCCGAGCAGTTGCCAGTCGCTGAACTGGGCGAGGAACGGGCTGATTGGCGCGGTGACAGTCTGGCCGTTGACCGTGCTGATGTTGGTCATGATACCACCGTTGACCGCACGGCGCATCCCCTCCAGCCAGTAGGTGGGTGGCAGCGCCAGCGACACTTGCTTGAGGCCAGCGGGCAACACGTCGGGTGGGAACAGTGCGCCGCAGAATAGCAGCAGCATCCCGGCAGTGACTTCGCCGATGCTTGCGCCATGCCGCGCAATCACCAGCGCAACCCCCGCGAGGATGATGCCCAGGCCGCCCAGCCCCAGCATCCCGGTAACGAAGTAGGCCAGCAGCCAACCCCACTCCACCCGCGCCCAGTCAATGTGGAGACCGAGGAAGAGGATGCCGGTAAGCAGCAGGATGATCACGGTGAACAGGCCGATGCCCACCTTGCCTACCGCTCGACCAATCAGGTAGGCGAACTTGCGGGCGGGCGAGGTGTAGATATACTTCAGCATCTTGTAGTTTTCGCGGTCATCGAAGATGGTCCAGGCCAGCCCCGCCATCGTCTGCGTTACCAGCACGAAGAAGGCGTTGCTGATGAACAGGTAGGAGAAGTAGTTGCCCTTGTTGCCACCCGCAATCACGTTGTACATCACCACCACGATCAGGGCGGAGGCCATCGGGCGAAGGATGGTGAAGATGAAGAACACGAACGGATCCGCCCAGTTGCTCTCCACCTGCCAGCCCAGCCACGAAGCGATGCGGAAGGTACGCAGGTTCTCGCGCCAGACGCTGCCTGGTTCGCTGACGCTAATGTTCGGTTTGGTTGCAGTTTCTATCATTGTTACCCCCAGAAGGCGCGAGTGCAACCCGCCCCTACATTTACCATTTACCATTCACCATTTACCATTCACCTTACCATTCGCCCTACTGCCAGCGCAGGCTGAGGCGGGCTTCCACCTTTGCCAGATGCTCCATCCGCTTGAGCAGCAGGTAGGCGGCGACGCTGAAGATGATGCCCAGCACTGCCTCGATGCCTAGCTCGACCGCCGGGCTGAACACACCTTGTAGCTGCCCAGGGAAGAGCAATTGACGCAGCGCATCAAGCCCCAGGCTGACTGGAATGAGCGCGGAGAACAGGCTGACCACGCCTGGCACGGTGGTGAACAGCTTGCTGAGGGGGAAGTTCATCCCCGACAGGAAGAAGACCGGCTCGGTGAGCGCCAGCGATACCTGCCACGCCTCGCGCCCCCACATCAGGAACACCGAACTGAGCATCATGCCCAGGCCGTACAGCGCGAACATGGTGACGAAGAAAACGAGCAAGGCAAAGCCCCACTGGTCGCCATTGAATTGCACGTTGAAGAGCAGCGTGCCGATGATGGCGATGGCCCCAGCGCGAATGGTGGACATATACAGCCCACCCACGCCCATGCCCAGCAGGATTGCCATCAGCGACACCGGCGAGAGAATGAACAGTTCGAGGAAGCCTTCCTGCTTGTCCCAGTATAGTTGCGAGGCCATCATCCACAGCACGTTCAGCCAGTAGGTCGCCATTGCCCCGCCGAGGACGACAAAGCCGATGTACTGCTCTGGCGCACCGAGGGCGCGATAGAGGAAGACGAAGGCCGAGGTGTTGATCAGCGGCACGATAATCTCGAAGAAGATCCAGCTAAGTTCGCGATGCGCCCCCCAGATGCGCGGGTAGGCGCGGGCAATTGCCGCTCGCAGGAATAGCTTTACGCCAGTATCTTTCACAGTGTAACCTCCGGTGGAAATTGCAGATTATAGATTGCAGATTGTAGATTCTTGGCAGCGGTTGGGCCGAACAGCTATCACGATGCCGCTTCACTCTTTCAATCTGAAATCTGAAATCTATAATCTGCAATCAGAAATCACTCTTCGTTCTGGCTCAGGCTGCGGCCCACCAGCTTGATGAACACATCTTCGAGGGTTGGCTCGTTTTTCTGCAGGCTGATGATGTTGCCGTTGTGCGCCGCCAGCGTGCTGACTACCCCACCGATGGCCGCCTCATCCTCCAGGATGAACTTGAGGTTGTAGGCGCTGCCGCCTTCAGCCGCTTCGCTGGTCATGCGCACCACGCCGGGGCTGTGGGCCATCGCGTCGAGGCTGCGGTCGTTGAGGCCGCCCGCATTGATCTCGAACACTGGCTGCTTCTGCAAGAGTCGCTTCAGGTTGGCGGGCGTGTCGCAGGCCAGCACCGCGCCGTGGTCGATGATGGCAATGCGGTCGCATAGCTCGTCGGCCTCGGCCATGTAGTGGGTGGTGAGCAGCACCGTGCGGCTGGGGTCTTCGCTCATCCAGTCACGAGTGAAGTTACGCACAATGCGGGCGGCGTTCACGTCGAGGCCCAACGTCGGCTCGTCGAGGAAGACAACCCGCGGGTCGGTGATGAAGCCACGACAGAAGTTCATGCGCTGGCGTTGGCCGGTACTCAGGCCACTGACGCGGGCGTTGGCCTTGTCTTCCAGCTCCACAATCTTCAGCATCTTGGTGATGCGCTCCTGCGCGTCCTTGTTGCTGACCCCGTAGAACTGGCTGAACATCCACAGGTTTTCGCGCACGGTGAGGATGCCGTAGCCGCTAGTCTCGCCGCCGCTGACCATGTTGATGCGCCGTCGCGCCTCGTCGGCCTGCTTGACCACATCGAGGCCGTCCACGTAGCAGAGGCCACCACTCGGCGCAAGCAGGGTAGTCAATATCTTGATCAGGGTGGTCTTGCCCGCGCCATTTGGCCCTAGCAGGCCGAACAACTCGCCCTGATACACTTCGAGGTCGACTCCACCCAGGGCGGTAAGGGTCTTGGTGGTCTCACCGTTCTTGTTTTTCTGGCCGCGTATCTTGTACACGCGGCTTACATTTATCGTCTTGATCGCCAGGGGGCGGGTATCGTGGCTGTCACGCTCCGCAATCAGCGGGTTGTTCGCGGCTACCACCGGCCTGCCCATGGGATTATCTGTGCTGGTCATTTGCTCACGAACCTCCACACTCATCGCTATTAGCCCTTTCCGTTTAGAACATCTGTTTGTATTATAGCACGCCCCGCCGTCAAACACAACTGCTTTGGGCGAGTGCAACCCGCCCTTACATCTCCCTCGCCCATTTCGGGAGAGGGTTGGGGTGCGGGTGCAACGCAACCTCGCTATCTTACCATGCAGGGGAGGGCAAAAGCATCGGCCTCAAGGCGTATCTGCCAGAGGCCGGGGTGTAGGTCTAAAGGATGAGGAATGAATAAAGTTGACTATGCGGTTATGGCAACCGCATCAGCACGGCGCGCCAACGCCTCACGGTATCGGCGTTCGCGGTTAAGCCAAAAATGAGCGGGTACATCGATCGCTTGCTCTAGCCGAGCCGCAATCTCTGGAGTAACAACCACACTACCTGCGATAATCTCGTCAATGGTACTCAGCGGATAATCCATTCGGCTTGCCAGCTCAGTGTGAGTCATCCCTTTCGCTTCTAGCGTCTCCTCCAAGGTATCACCCAGGGGAGTGACTGAATCAGGCCAGTATTCGTTTTGTGCAATTTTAGTCATGGTAACTTACCACCTCTAGTATCCTGATTGACCGCACACTTGCCCAATCGAGGCCGCCACTGGGTAGCACGGGGGCTGGATCGTCCGCTACTTCAAAAATCAAGCGATATGGCTGTTTGAGGTCAACGGCTAGCTGTCCAACGCGAACGCCCTTTAGTTCATGGCAGCGGGTTTGTGGCAGCTTACGCATCACTGCTAGCGATTCTGCGTCACGCAAGTCATTGAGTCTACGTTGGAGCAGTCTGGCTCTCTCAGGGCCGAGCTTGCGGATAGCCTCTATGGTATTCTCGCAAACCTTTCGTATCTTTGGGTGGAAGGCGATTTCCAAGCCGCGATCTCCGCAGTTGTACTAACCCGCTGTTGGTTATTTACCTGGTTGCTAGCAATGTTGCCAGGCTAGAGGAATAAAAAGGTGACTATGCGGTTATGGCAACGGCATCGGCACGACGCGCCAACGCCTCACGGTATCGGCGCTCACGGTTAAGCCAAAAGTGAGCAGGGATGCCAAACACTAGCTCTAGCTGGGTCGCCATATCAGCGGTGATTTCCTTATTGCCCGATATAATTTCATTGATGGTGTTCAGCGGATAGCCCATCCGATCCGCCAGTTCGGGGGGGGTTATCTTCCTTACCTCTAGTTCTCCCTCTATCGTATCGCCCGGCGGAGATGCGAAATCGGGGTTGAATCCGTTCTGTATTGCTTTAGTAGCCATGGTAGTCTGTCACCTCCAGGATTCTGATGGATCGCACATTTTTCCAGTCAAGACCACCGCTGGGCATTTTCGGAATCGGGTCATCAGCTACTTCAAAAACCAGGCGATATGGATGTTTGAGGTCAACGGCTAGCTGTCCAGCAAGATTGCCCTTTAGCTCGTGGCAGCGGGCCTGTTGTATATTACGCATATCTTCCAGCGAATCGGCGGCGATTAGATCTCCAAGTCTACGCTGGAGCAGTTTGGCTCTCTCAGGACCGAGCTTGCGAATAGCCTCTATGGTACTCTCGCAAGCCTTTCGTATCTTTGCGTGGAAGGCGATTTCCAAGCAGTGATCTCCGCAGTTGCACTAACCCGCTGTTGGTTACTCACCTGGTTGATAGCAATGTTGTCAGGTTACAGGCATTTTAGCATCCGCCTAACACTCTTGTCAAGCCTTTTTTGCGCTGCTGGGAGGCAGGATGAGGTAGGCTTTTCCACATTTCCACAAGGATTTCCACCATGTATTATGTACAGAACTCCACCATTGTCCTTGCATGGTTATCCGAGCCAGATCAATGGTCCAGTATATTACGCAGGACGACGCTCAGTTCGCCCCGCGTGAGCGGGTCGTCAGGCCGGAAGCAGAAGCCGCTGCCTTGCCCACATTTCTCTCTGGGAAAGTAGGCGTTTGCGTCCAGGGTAGCAGTTGCCGTAACGTAAGGGCTACTTTCTGGCACATCCTGGAAGACCTGCCCCGGATTGTAGATGAGGAGGTTTCTGGTTGCAACAATCGCCACCGCTGCATCGCCTCGCTTGAGGCTGGCATCAGGATTAAACTTGCCGCTAGCATCGCCATTCAACAGGCTAATGTGCGCGATGGTCTCGATGTAGCGGTAAGATGGCGAACTGGTAGGCACATCAGCGAAGCTGGGGATAGTGGGCGTATAGGGCTTTAGGCTCAAGCCAACTACCATCGCCTGGGCAAAGTCGGCGCGGGAGATGCTGGTTTGCGGCTCGAACTTGTAACTACCGTTGGGCTGGGTTAGCCCCGCGATGATGTTATGGCAGGCCACGTAGTAGGTAGCGTAGTCTGCGGTCGTATTATCTCCGTTCGGCTTGACATCGGTGAAGCTGATTGGACACTTGACAATAATTTTAGCAGTGCCAACATCGTAGGACTCAGAGTGGTTCTGGCTCTGGGCAGTGACTTCGATCATGTCCTCATCCGTTGGATTGGCGCTGCTGGGGATTATAGAGCTGATCGTGTAGGTAACACCGCTTCGAGCGGTCAAGGTTAGCGTTGTAGGCATCCCACTACGATCTATCTGCCAGCCCTGCGTCGAGGTGATGCTGACCGAGTAAGTGTCAGTCTCATAGCCCATGTTGTAGATCTGGAAGGTTAGCCGCACTGTAGCACCGCGATTATCGCTGACGATCTGGGTAACTGGCACCACCGCAACGTGTGGAGTGAAGCGGTTTGCTGCGCTTTGGTCGTTTATCTGCTCACCTCCTCCGGCTGGCGAAGGGCTGGCAGAGGGTGGAAAGGGGATCTGGAAGGTGAAGTCGTCAACGACCTCGGCAGTAAAGGAGGTTGGTGACGGACTCGGTAGGGGCGTGGTGACGGCTGGCGTGGGTGTCGGCAGATTTGCTGCTCCACCGATTGGCTGTTGATCGCAACTGGTGAGTACGAGCAGGGCTATGCCCAGTACGGCGATGCTGCTTTGAAGTTGTCGTGCGTCTATTCGCATTGACACAGCCCCCGACCTTTCCGATATGGAGAAGGGGTTGGTTAAGTGCAGAACTCCACCATCGCTGCCGCGCCGCCCAGCGTGGCGGGCGCAATGCTGAACTTGCCGTCGAGGTCGCGTTCAGTGAGGGTCTGCACGATTTGCAGGCCGAGGCTGGCGCTGGTTGCCAGGTTGAAGTCGGGGCCGAGGCCGCGCCCGTTGTCGCTGACCGTGAGCCGTACCAGCGCGGGGTCGGCTGCGTCACGCGCCGCGCTGACGTGGATTACGCAGTTGCTCTGCACCCGCCCGCCCGCCGCCACCCGATCGAGCGAAAAGCCGTGCAGCACCGCGTTGCTGAACAGTTCGGTGAGAATGAGGGCCAGCAGAGTCGCCTCCTTGTCGCGCACCGCGATGTTGTCTGCGCCATCCACCACCAGGTCGAGCTTCATGTTGGGCGCACGCAGGCTGGTACGCACCACGCCCATAATCTCGCGCACCAGGTCGGCCACGCTGGTCTGACCCACCTCCTCGCGGCTGAGGAGGTCGTGGACGGCGGCGATGCTCTGGATGCGGGCCACACTCTCGCGCAGACTATTCGCCGCTGCGCCCTTCATCCGTCGCTGCTGCATCGAAAGCAGCGCCGCCACTGCCTGCAAGTTGTTACGCACGCGATGCTGCAACTCGCGCAGCAGCAGCGACTTGGTCGCCAGACTGCGGCGCAGGTCATCGTAGAGGCGGGCATTCTCGATTGCCAGTGCGGCCAGGTCGGCGAAGGAGCGGAACAGTTCGTTCTGCTCATCGGTGAACTGGTGATGCTGGCGGGTGTAGATGCAAATCCCACCCAGCGTCTCGCGGGCAGTTACCAGCGGCACGCACAGCATCGAGGTGAAGCCTTCTCTGTCTATCACCCCGCGCACCTGTTCATCAGGAATCGCGCCACTGCTTTCCATCCAGGCGTGAATGTCGTGGATGTAGACCGGCTCTCCAGTGCGTACCGCCTGGCCCAGCGCGCCCCAGGCCAGCGGCAGCCGCACCTTGCTGATATATTCATCGCTGAGACCGTGGCTGGCGACGATACGCAGCATCCCGTTGCCTGGCTCGAACTCGAACACCGCCGCCATGTCCGCCTGGGTGAGCGGCAATGCTTGACGCACGATCAGATCGAGGACGTAGCCGAGGTCGGTATTACCCACGATCAGCTTGGACACCCATTGCAAGGTGTTCAGCTCGCTGACCTTGCGGCGCAGGCGCTCATCGGTGGCGTTCGCCAGCCGCGTGTTCTCGATGGCAATCGCGATCTCGCCGCTGAGGATCTCCAGAAACTTCAATTCATCGTCGTTGAAATCGCGGAAGCTGCGGGTCTGCACCGTGAAAACGCCCACCAACTGACCCTGATTGCGCCCAGCGGCAAACAGCAGCACCGGCACCGAGAGGATGCTGCTGTATGCCTCCTCGCCTATGCCCGGCACATATTTGAAGCTGGCATCGTTCCAGGCATCGCGCACCGCCACCGGCTTGCCTTCGAGTGCGGCGCGGCCTGTCACCCCCTCGCCGACTCGTAGCATCACCACCCCCACCGAGTCGGGGCTAAGGCCGTGCGTGGCCCGCAGCACCAGCCAGTCGCCGCTGTCGTACAGGAAGATGGAGCAGACATCCACGTAAAGCACATCGGCAACCGCATCCACCGCCACCTGCAAGAGATAATCTAGGTCGCGGCTGGAGTTGGCAGCAGCGTTGATCTTGTGCAACGCGCCCAGTTGAGCCATACGGGCGATCAGGCTACGGTCGCTCTGGCCCAACTGCTGGTAATTACGCAGGTTTAGTTCGCTCATCGCCGCTCCCTGCGCTGCGATGTAGCGATGCTCCCCGGCGGTGTAACCCTCCAGCGTCGCGCTCAGGCTACGCTCCTCCAGTTGGTCAAGCAACTCTCGCGCCGCCCGCCGCTCCCCCTCACCTAGATCGGCAAGCACGATGCCGCGCAGCACGCGGCTGGCGGCCAGCAGCCGCGCTACCACCCAGCTAACCTTCGCCCCATTGATGCTGAGGTTGACCCCTTCCTGATAAAGCTGGTCGAGGAAGGGGCTATAGTTATCGGAGCGCAGCGCTGCCACCAGCGTGCGGTAAACGCTGAGGTAGAAGCGGGGGTCGGGGTTGTCGCTGGATTCATCCGCGTTGGAGAGGTCACTGGCCGCCCACTCGGCGGCAAAATCGTGTATCCTGTCCTTGAGAATCGCGGCAATATCTTCGGGCATGGTTGGCGATCACTCCTGTCTATGCTATAATTATACCAGCATCGCTTACCTGTGTCCAACGCACGGGTGCTGTGAACAGCACCCCGCCCTGCAGATCCCCTCTCCCGAGATGGGAGAGGGTTAGGGTGAGGGGCAGCCAGGGCGGACGCAATCCGCCCCTACACCAACAACGTATTGCAATTGGATGTATCGCACCCAACGCGCCCACTGCGTCCCGAAGGAGAGTTCTAGTGTTGCAACTACCCGCGCAACTATCTACGCGGCAGAAGAGAGACACTACCGCTGTCGCGCCAGCCAGCCAGTCCCGCCGCCCGACAATCGCCTGGTGGGAGCCAATTCTCGTCGCAGCCATCACCATGGTGGTGCTGTCGCTAGTTACCCCCCGCATCACTGCCATGCTCAACCCGGTGACTGGCGACGAGCCGTTCTACTTGATGACCGCTGGCACCATCTGGTACAACCACACTCTGAACGAGTGCAACAGCTATCGCACCCACGCAGAAGCCAAGATCTATCCGCCCTTCTATGGTCAGGCTTACTCGACCAAGGGCCGAATTGACCTTAGCGACTTTCCCTCCGACTGGCAGGGCTGGCCCCCTGGTATCCCCTACCCGCTGCCGCCCCACCCCGCCATCCTTGTGCCACCCAGCCGCCAGTGTAACACCACCCCCAATGTGCCGCTGCCTGCCGACCCAACCGTGGGCAATGAGCTATACTCCAAGCACGGCCTCGGCCTCAGTCTGCTGGTGCTGCCCGCCTACATCATCGGCGATCGCCTGCTGGTGGTCTACTTCCTCAACTTCCTCGCCGCCATCCTCGCCGCCAACATCTACCTGTTCGCCCGCGAAGGCACCGGCAAGCTGCTGCCCGCGATCCTGACCTGGATTGCCTTCTCCTTTAGTGCGCCGATTATGGCATATTCGTTCCTTATCTTCCCCGAACTGCCGGTCGCGCTGTTTATCGTCTACGCCTTCCGCCGTATTCGCCTGTGGCACAACAACTGGTTGCAAATTGCGGCGGTCGGCTTCAGCATCGCCTTCATCCCCTGGATGCACTATCGCTTTATTCCCGTCAGCATAGCGCTGTTTCTCTACTATATGTGGCAGGAGAACCGCCAGCCGAGCAAGGAACGGCTGCGTAACTACATCATCGTGGCGGCGCAGGTCGTGGTTTCAGCGATACTGATGATGGCCTTCTTCTACCAACGCTACGCCCAGCTGATCCCCAACGCCAGCGACCACGCGGGCAGCAGCGACGTGGCTGGCACAATTCGCGGCGCGGTCGGCTCGCTGATTGACGAGCAGTGGGGTCTATTCGTCGCCGCACCAATCTTCATTTTGACCATCGTGGGTCTGATCGTGATGGCCCTGCAAAAGGGCTGGCGCAAGGATCTGCTCTGGCTGGCAATCGTGTTCCTGCCCTACTTCGCGGTGATCTCCAATTACGCGCAATGGTGGGGCGAGTGGTGTCCGCCTGCCCGCTATCTCACCTCGGTGCTGCCGCTGCTGGCCCTGCCCTTTGCAGTGGCGATTGACAGCTTCAAGGCGCTTGCCTACAAGGTGGTCTATCTATTCATCTATGGGGTGCTGCTGCTGACCAGCTATGCGGTGATGTACGGCTTTATCTACCAACCGCGCTGGATGTACAACCAGCCGAGCGGCCAGAGTTCGCTGCTGGTGTTCGGTCTGAGTGATGTTCTCAGCAAGATCACCCACCAGGATCCCGGTATCATCGCCACTACCCTCACCAGCAAGTTTCCCTCGTTCGTCCTCCCCTACTTCGATTACTTCAACAGCAAGGTGCAGGGCGATGCCGCCGTCGCTGCTGCCTGGCAGGCTAGCAAGCTGCCGATTTTCGTCATCGTTGCCATCATACTAATCAGCATCGGCCTATACGCCCTGCAGCAGCGGCCCAAGCATCCCGCCAATATCGAGCCAGCCAGCGCCAGCCCCAGCAGCCCCATGTCGGGGCTGCCGGAAGCCGGATAAATCAGCGTGAAAGATGGTTAGACTCTTATGGTGAAAGCGCAAGGTAGGGGTGCAAACCCGCAAGTTGCACTAATCGCTCTGCTCTGTTTGCTGCTGGCTAGCTGCGGCGGACAGAATCCCGCACCGGGTAACGCCGTGGTACAATCGCTCGCTACTCCTCCATCCGCGCTGCCGCAGTCGGAGCAAACCACGCTGCCAGAGGCGGTTAGAACCGATCTTCCGCAACTGCCACCCCCAGCCCCCACCCAAAGCGCAGTGGCGGCAATTGAACTCACCGCCGGGCCGTACCTTCGCTGGAATGAGAAGTTCGCTGGCTGGAGCTACCAGGCTACGCTTTCTCATCACAGTCTGAGACTAGAAGTCAATTGCACCCCTCTCCACCCCACCTGCACGGGTAATAAGTTCGCAACCGCCGATGATATAAACCGTTACGTTGCGCTTAATCGCCAGCTTGTCACGGGCTTGCGAGGCAGCGCCGAGGTGCAGGTGCAATTTCGCCGCCCGCTTACCGACACCGAGTTCAACGCTTTCGTCCAGCGCGAGGGATTGAAGCCGAGCTTCTGCTCGTTCAGTTTCGTAGATCACCCGCGCGGCTACCACGATATGCCCGGCATTGGCCCGGCCTGCATCAAGGGCGAACAGCCGCCCTTGCATCTGCCCTCCACTGCCGAAGAAGAGGTATTCGGCATCGTTTTCATTGTTATCAGCGCAGACAAGGCCAAGATTGGGCAACTACTGAGCGAACCCGGTGTGTTTGCGGTGGATGTGATGCAGGCGACAGCGGAGCAGCAGGCGCGAGAGTACGTGCGGGCCCATTACCCCAATATCGGCGCGATCGCACTTGAGGATCAGAATCAGATGATCGCGCAGGGCTACCTGTTCATGGCTATGGCTTATGCGGGGATGATTGCCCCCGCGTGGCCGCAGGATCTGGGTGGGGGATGATGGTCAAGCCATGCTTGATTGGCCCGCCGCCCTAACCACCTTCCTGCTCACCACCTACGGCGCACCGCAGTCGAGTGAACAGCTCGGCGGGATGAGCGACGCAAGCGTGTGGCGGGTGCGATTCGCCGCTGGTGGCTCGGCGATTATCAAGGTCAGCGGCAAGGCCAGCGAGTTTCGCTTCTACCGCGAGGTTGCGCCGACGCTGCGGGCGAACGGTGTGGCCGTGCCGGAGTTGCGTTGGTCGGCGCGTGATGCCGCATCCTACTGGTTGGCGCTGGAAGACATCCCCACGTCGCTGCCTCGTGAGCGCTGGCTGGCTGACTCTGAGTTGCTGGCAGTGCTGAGCTCCTTGCATCAGCTAGACCTTACACCCCCTCCCGATTTGCCTCTGTTTCGCCCCCAGTGGACGGATGAGATGAGCGCGGCGGCGTTGTCCTGCTTTACCCCCACTGCCGCCGCCATCCTCCGTGAGCCGCTGAAATCCCTACAAGCAACCAGTGTGCACCTCGGCCCCGATTGCTACATCTCCGGCGACCCCAACCCGATGAACTGGGGCGTGCGCGAGGATGGCACACTCTCCCTCTACGATTGGGAGCGCTTCGGACGCGGGGCGGTGGCGTTCGATCTGGCGATTACTGTCCCCGGCCTGGGCAGCATGGACGATTATTGGCTGATCGCCTCGCGCTATAGCGGCGAACAAGGTGCGGCAGCGCAACAGTTGGCTGTCGCCATTGCCGTTGCCAAAGTGTGGGTAGTCGTGGAGTTCTTCAGCTTCCACGCGCTGGGCAATGCGGCCACCAGCGCAACGGTGGCGCGGCTACTCGGCGTGTTTCCTGGGTGGGCCAAAGATATTGCCGCAAACCGCACGTTACATTAACCCAACTGCAGTGTCTATACTGGTGAGGCAAGCGCCGGACTTGCTGGGCGCAGCGACAAACAAGGGGCAAGCATATGCTTTTCCTGTTCGGGTTGGCTAGCCGCCGACGGGCGGAAGTGGCCGCATCCGAGGAGCAGCCTGATGAAGAACTGATGCGAGCGGCGCTGGCCGACCCGTTGGCTTTCACGCGCCTATACGATCGTTACCTGGAGCCGATCTACTCCTACTGCTACGTGCGCCTGAACAGCCGCGAGGCAGCCGAGGATGCCAGCAGCGAGGTGTTCCTCAAGGCGTTCACCGCGCTGGGCAGCTATCGTGGCGGGATGTTCGCCGCCTGGCTGTTCCGTATCGCCCATAATGTGGTGATCAATCTGCAAACTCGCCAGCGACCCCATGCCTCGTTCGAGATGAGCGAGCTGGCGGACCCCAGCCCCAGTATGGAAGAGACGATCATCATCGCTAGCGAACTTGAGGACTTGCGCGTCGCACTGGCCCAGCTACCTGACGAACAGCGCACCGTGTTGGAGTTGCAGTGCGCGGGCTGGAGCGGGGCGCAGATCAGCGAGGCGCTGGATAAGAGCGCCCCGGCAATCAGGATGCTGCGTCACCGTGCTGTCGAAAGGTTGAAGCAGCTCATTCTAGGTTCGGAGATGGCCTGATGACCGACCCAGAGCAACAAGCCACCCTGCTCGAGCAATACTGCGCTGTGCTAGCTCAGGACGAAAACGCCAGGCCGCCCGCTGGCCTCGATCCTGGTGAGGCTATAATTGCCAGGCGCTTGCATCGGGAGATTCATGGGCAGAAGCCCACCCCCGCCTTCCGCACACGGCTGCGCCAGCAGCTCGAGGCAGAGGCGAGGTTTGCCCGCACTAGCGCCAGCCCCCGCTGGGCAGGTCGCCAAAACGCAGCACCGCAAAACGCCGCCACCTCCTCGCCGCTGCCGCGCCTGAGCAGCCTGTTCGGTCGGTTTGTCACCGCCCTTATCATCATCGGGTTGCTGCTCGGCAGCATCGCGGTCGCCTCCGACCTGATCAGGAGGCAGCAACTTCACCCTGGCGCGCAACCTACGCCAACGCCCACTTTGATGCCAACTGCCGCACCAACCGCTCAACCCACCCCCTGCAATGGGCCGCCTGGGTCATGGCACAATGCTGCCTCGCTCCCCGGCGCGGCAACTGGTGGGGCTACCGCAAGCGATGGCACCTACGTCTATGTGGCAGGCGGAAATTTCACTTTGTCAGGGCTTAAAGAGAGCAATCAACTACTGCGCTATGACCTTGCTGCCAACAAGTGGACAACCCTCGCCCCCGCGCCTGCATCGTTTGCCGCCGCCACTGCCGTCTACTCGCCAATCAACAAGAAACTCTACGTCTTCGGCGGCGCACACGGGCCCACTGCTGCCGCCAGCAATCCGTTCTCTGACACCCGCATCTATAACCCCGCCACCAACACCTGGAGCAGCGGCGCACCGATGTCTGATACCCGCCTGCTGATGGCCGCTGGCTACTGGAACGGCCGTATTTACCTCGTTGCTGGCCTTGCCAGCCTGGCTAATCCTTCGACCATGACCCAAACCTGGGAATATGACCCCCTCGCCAACACCTGGGCCAACCGCGCCGCGCTGCCGGTGCGGGCGAGCGGCTCCAGCTACGGCGTGATCAACGGTCACCTCTATGTAGTGGGCGGCTTCGACCCCACCACTGGCGGGTTTACCAATGCCACTTATGATTTCGACATCGCCGCCGATCGCTGGACGACCCGCGCTAGCCTACCCACCGCGATCAACTATGCTGGCAGCGCCGTGGTGGGCAACCATCTGTATGTCTTCGGCGGCATTGATAATCGCAGCCTAATGCAGCCTCACACCTACGTTTACGACCCCACCGGCGATCGCTGGAGCAGCGGGTCGGACATGGCGCAAGCGTGGATGCTGCCCGGCGGCGCGAGTGTCGGCAACAGCATCGTGGCAGTCGAGGGCCGCAGTGACAGCCTGCTAGCCTCGGCTGAGATTGCCGCTGTCTCATGTCAGGCTGCACCGCCTGCGCCGCCTTCGGCTGGCACTCCTACCCCGGCGACCACGCCTTTATTGCTGATATTGACCTATAGCGCCCGCATTGCGGGCCTGAAAGAGAGAGTAAAGATGCAGAATCAGAATCCAACCACCTCCATGTCGATGCCGCACCTGAGCGGCGTACTGGTTAGGCTTGCCTCCACCGCGGCTATCGTTGCCCTGATGATTGGCAGCGTTAGTGGGCTAGCTACCAGGGCCACCGCCCAAACTGCCCCCTGCAATGGGCCACTGGGGAACTGGCAAACTGTTGCTCCGCTGCCCGGCTCGATGAGCGGCGCGGCGGCCAGCGACGGCACCTACGTCTACGTGGCAGGCGGGACGTTTACCCTGTCAGGACTGAACGAGAGCAACCAGCTACTACGCTATGACCCCACTGCTAACACCTGGACTAGCCTCGCCCATGCGCCCAGCGCGTTTCTGGCTGGCAACGCCGTCTACTCGCCAATCAACAAGAAGCTCTACGTCTTCGGCGGCGTAAAAGGCACGCTCACGACTAACAGCAGCAGCTTCGCCGACACGCGCATCTATGACCTCGCCAGCAACTCGTGGAGCAGCGGCGCACCCATGCCGCTGGCCCATGCGTTCATGGCGGCGGGTTACTGGAACGGCAAGATCTACCTGGTTGGCGGCCTCACCAGCCTGGTTACCCCTTCAGTCACCGATCAGACCTGGGTGTACGACCCCCTTGCCAACACCTGGGCCAGCCGCGCTACCAGCCCCGCCAAAGTCAGCGGTATGGGCTACGGCGTAATCAACGGCCATCTTTACAGCGCCGGTGGCTTCGACCTGGGTTCGATGAGCTTTACCACCTCTACCTATGACTACGACATTGCCGCGGATACCTGGACTGCCCGCGCCGACCTACCCCGCGCGATTGACTACCCGGGCAGTGCGGTGGTCGGTAACCACCTCTATGTCTTCGGTGGCATCTACGGCAATAGCGCAGCGGAGCAAAACCAGAGCTACGTGTACGACTCGACTAGCAACACGTGGAGCAACGGGCCGAACATGGCGCAGTACCGTATGATCCCAGCAGGGGCAAGCGTGGGCAATACCATCTTTGCCATCGGTGGCGGTGCACGTGGCAGTTTGCTCACCTCGGTGGAGGCGGCTACCGTCTCTTGCGAGGACGCAACTCCCACCCCTGCGGCAACAAGCACGCCGCTACCCACCGCCACACCCGTTCCTGCCCCGACGCAGACCGCCAGCACCGACCATCCCTACCTCTTCCCCCAGACTGGCAAGACTATTGGCGGCAAGTTCCGCGCTTATTGGGAGAACCACGGTGGGTTGGCGCAGCAGGGCTACCCGATCAGCAATGAGTTTCAGGAGGTGTCCGCCCTCGACGGCAAGACCTACACCGTGCAATACTTCGAGCGGGCAGTGATGGAGTTGCACCCCGAAAACGCCGCACCTAACGATGTGCTGCTCAGTCAGCTTGGCACCTTCCGTTACAAGCAGAAATACCCCAACGGCGCAACGGGTCAGACTGCCAGTACCGATCATCCCTACCCCTTCCCGCAGACGGGACATACTATCGGCGGCAAGTTCCGCGCCTACTGGGAGAGCCACGGCGGGCTGGCGCAGCAAGGCTACCCCATCTCCGACGAGTTCCAAGAGGTCAGCCCACTGGACGGCAAGACCTACACGGTGCAATACTTCGAGCGGGCGGTGTTCGAGCTACATCCCGAAAACGCGGGTACTGCATACGAGGTGGAACTCAGCCAACTAGGTACCTTCCAGTACCAGCAGAAGTACCCGATTGCACCATAACGAGCTTTAGCCAGGGTGGGATTATCCTTCTGCTAAAGGTACAAATCGGGTTGTAGGGGCGGGATTTATCCCGCCCTACGGCCATATGGCGTAACCCAACCGGACGTGGCTAAAAGGAGAGGTGAAAGATGCGTAAACTGTCAACCCTCTTGTTCGTGTTCTTCGCGTTGACCCTGTTTGTCGCGGGCAACATCAGCCAGGCCGCGTCTACCGCGCCGCAGCCAGCGGGCGGCCTATATCGCGGATTGCCTACCCGCACCCCCACATCTCCGCCCGGCCCGCCCGCTGCCACGCCTACCACAACGCCCGCTATTGGCGGCCCTACCCCAACCCCACCATCTATTCCGAGCGGGCCGATTGTGTGGGGACCGAACCAGAAGGCCAACACCGATGCCGAGACCTGCAACGCCAGCAACACCAACTGCGCCCACCACGAGCCGGAGATCGCGGTCAACCCGCGCAACGACATGAACGCAGTGGTCGCGTTCAAGGATTGGCGCGACGGCAAAAAGCAGGTCTACCTGGGCGCAACCCTCGACGGCGGGCAAACCTGGACTAACCAGTTGGCCCCCGGCGTGCGCGACCTCAAGGTGGCCGATGAAAGCGACCCCGTAGTAGTTTTCGGCGCGGACGGCGTGGCCTACGTCTCGCTGCTAGCCTACGGTGGCCCCGATGAGGGGACATACGTCACCCGCAGCAGCGACGGCGGCGCAACCTGGAGCAAGGTAGTGGCTGCCTGGCGCGGCGGCAAGGGCAGCAGCGACAAGGATTGGATGGCGATTGACACCAACCCTGCCAGCCCCTACTACAACCGCCTATATGTAACCTGGAGCAATGAGTATGTGGTCCGCTACTTCGGCGCATATTCCACCAATGGCGGCGCAACCTGGTCAACTCCTGTGCAGCTTGGTAATAACGAGACCCTGGTAAGCATCCCGGTGGTGCTGCCCAACGGCAATGTGCTGGTGACGATGTATGGCGATGGCACCACCGCCATCACCGAGGTGAAATCCACCAATGGCGGGGTTAGTTGGTCGGCGGAGAGGCCGATCGCTGACGTTGCCGAGGTGAACTGCGGCACTGGCTGCCCCAGGGGTAACAGCGCGGAGAACTGGCGCACCATCACGATGCAGGCGGTGGCGGTGGACCGTCACAATGGCAACGTCTATATGGTGTGGCCGGATGCCCGCAACGATGCCACTAACGGTTACGACATTTACTACAGCCGTAGCGCCGATAGCGGCGACACCTGGAGCAGCCCCGTGCGGCTCAACGACGACCCGACTGGCCGTCGCATAGACCAGGTGGAGCCTACCATTGCGGTCGCGCCCGACGGCACGATTCACGTGGCCTGGATGGACAAGCGCGACGACCCCAACAACTTGCTGCTCAACCTCTACTATACCTCCAGCAGCGACGGTGGCAAGACCTGGCAGCCGGATACCCGCCTCAGCACCGCTGCTTCCGACTACAACATCGGCATCGCCGCCGACGCGGGCAACGCGGCAGGCGATTACATGGGCATCTCCGCCGCGGGTAATGCGGTATGGATAGTCTGGACCGATACCCGCAATCAGCGCGAGGATGTCTATACCATTCGCGGCACGCGCAGCGCCCCCCTCCCTAACCCTCCCCCCGGCGGGGGAGGGGGATCAGGAACGCCTGCCGTGACCGCCACGCCAGTAGCTACCCCGGCGACCACCCCCCCGCCGCAGACCGCCAGCACCGCCAATCCCTATAAGTTTGACGTGACTGGCAAGACCATCGGCGGCAAGTTCCGCGCTTACTGGGAGAGCCACGGCGGATTGGCGCAGCAAGGCTACCCCATCACCGACGAGTTCCAGGAGGTCAGCCTGCTGGATGGCAAGACCTACACGGTGCAATACTTCGAGCGGGCCGAGTTCGAGTTGCACCCCGAAAACGCTGGTACGCCCTACGAAGTGGAACTCAGCCAGCTAGGCACCTTCCGCTACCACGCCAAATATCCCGACGGTGCGCCCAACCAGACGGTCAGCACCGATAACCCGCTCTACTTCCAGCTTACCGGCCATACGGTGGGCGGCAAGTTCCGCGCCTACTGGGTGAGCCATGGTGGGTTGACGCAGCAGGGCTATCCGATCAGCGATGAGTTCCAGGAGGTGTCTGCCCTCGACGGTAAGACCTATACGGTGCAATACTTCGAGCGGGCGGTGTTCGAGCTGCACCCCGAAAACGCTGGCACGCCCTACGAGGTAGAACTCAGCCAGCTAGGCACCTTCCAATACCAGCAGAAGTATCAGGCTGGGCCTTAGTATTACAGCCTCAGTTGGCAGGCAAGATGATGTAGTTACGATTGGTTTAGATACTTGGCGGCAGGGCGTATGCGATTCGCCCCTACACCAATATGGCGCTAATATGCCCGGTGAGGCTGTAATATTAGCTCTACTGCCTATGGGTTGCAGCCGTTGCACACCACGGTCGTGAGCGTGGAACTCTCCTGTTCGCCGTTCAGGTCACTGCTGACGATCACACTGGTCTCATCGCTCTCGCCATTAGCGTTGGCCGGTACGCGCACGGTTACGCTGAACTGCGCGCTGCTGTTGGGGCCGAGGGTGAGCGTGCTGGGCAGGCTATCCGCAGCGGCCCAGCCCGCACTGGAGCGCAGCGTCACGTGGTAAGTGTCGCTGTTCGCCTTGTTGTTGCTGACCGTGATGTTGTATATCACCGTGCTAGCAGAGCGGGCGGTATAGCTAGCGGTTGATGATGCGGGTGGCTGCTGCAACGGCGGGGAGTAGGCAGGCAGCGGTGGTTGCGCCTGCGGCACGGAATTGGTTGACACTGGCCCGCCGATAGTAGCGACGGCGGCAAGCGCGGCGAGGCGGTAATAGTTGGCGGGCGAGGTCAGCCGCTGCGCGGCCAGCAGCACGATCGCAGCGGCAAATAGCAGCAACACCACCTGGGCAACACCGATCCAAAAGTTAGTACGCATGGTCTGCTCCTTTCACGTGGGGTCATGATTGTGGCTAACACCTCCACAACATAGACGACGGCAGGAGCAGATTAGTTCCCGCTAAAACAACATTCTCCTCAATCATCTTATAATCCGCCCCCGCTAGTCTGCCTTGCGTTAGCGCGATCGCCTGCGCCGAGGCATCAATGCCCAGCCAACGGCGACCCAGCCGCTGCGCCACCGCCAACGTGGTGCCGCTGCCACAGCAGGGATCGAGGATGGTGTCGCCCTCGTCGCTGCTGGCTTCAATTAGCACTTCCAGCAATTTCTCCGGCTTCTGGGTGGGGTAGCCGCTGCGCTCGTGCGCCATCGGGTTCATCTGCTGGATGTGCAGCACATCGGTGGGGTTTTTGGTCGCATCGTCGGCGGCGATGCGTGCGCCGGTGGGCCGCTGCGCTCGCAGTCGCGCCCCCTCGCTGCGCGGCACGGCGATGCGCTCGCTGTAGAACTTCCACTGTTCCGACTTAGTGTAGAAGAAAATTACATCATGCTTGCGGCTGAAGCGGCGGCGAGTCGCCCCGCCAGTCTGGTAATGCCAGATAAGTTCGTTCTGGAACCGCGCCGCCCCGAAGGTTGCGTCGAGTAGCAGCTTGAGGTAGTGGCTGGCAGTCGGGTCGCAGTGCAGATAAAGGCTGCCGCTTGGCTTCATCACCCGCTGTAGCTCTACCAGGCGTGGCGCAAGCATCGCCAGGTAGGCAAGCATTCCCCCCTCGCCCAGCATCGTGCAGAAGCCCTGCATATATCGTGCTACCGCCCCACCTGCCTGCATCGCCAGCGCATAATCTGCCACCGCCCGCTCATCCCAGCGCCAAGTGTCGGCGAACGCCCGCTTCGCCCTCGCGCCATCTTCCCTCTTGTTCAGTAGGTCATAGTTGGCGTTGCTGTTGAATGGCGGGTCGAGATAGACGAGATCAACGCTATCATCGCCCACATATCGTTGAATAGTGGGCAGGTTGTCGGCATGGAAGAGGGCGTTGGGGATTGCAGATTGTAGATTGTAGATTGTAGATTCGGTCATGGTTTCATGTTGAATAGTAGTATGGTTCAAAGTTGCGGGCGGCGGAAGGTTTACAGGGGGTCTGGGGGTACGCCCCCAGTTGCCGCCTCACCACGACGCTTATCGCATCGCAACGATGCTAGCTTCCATCCTATTCGATGGGCATAGTGTCGCTGCAGCGATCGGGCCTGCGGCCCCAGCCCCCGGTAACTTGGCGATGTTATTGCCAGCGATAAGCGTTGATGCGGTTCAGCGGTCGGGTCGCAGACCCGCCTACGCCAACATTGACGGTTGCGATAAGCATTGAGGCGCTGCATCAGGGCGGGCCACCGCCCGCCCCTACGCCAACCACAATCCGTTTATCCGTTTTTACAATCCGTTGGCTAACCGACCCGCGATAAGCCTTGATGCGCTGCAGCGATCGGGCCTGCGGCCCCAACCCCCGGTAACTTGGCGACGTTATTGCCAGCGATAAGCCTTGATGCGCTGCAACGATTGGGTTGCACCTCAGCCCGCACCCATTTACCATTCAACATTTACCATTCAACATTTACCATTCGGCGTGCGTAACCGCCCAATCTTGCCGCCCAGCTCCTCGTACTTGCGGAACTCCTCGATCGCCTGCGATACAGAGTTGATCGCGGTGTATGCCTGGCCCAGGTTGTAGTGGGCCTGGGCGTAGGCGGGGTTGAGGACGATGGCCTGCTTGAAGGATGCAATCGCCTCGTCCACCCGCCCCAGCGTCTTCAGCGCAATGCCCAGGCTGTTACAGGCTTCTGCGTCGCCGGGGCGCAGGCGCACCGCCTGATAGAAGCTGCGGGCCGCGTTCTCATTCTGACCCAGGCCGGTATAGGCAATACCCAGGTTGTAGTACGCCTCGGCGTTGTTGGGATCATGGCGCAGCAATTCGATGAAGGTTTCGATGGCGCTGCTGATGCGCCCTGCGCCCGCGTAGGCAGCCGCAAGCTGGTAACGAGCCTTGTCGTTGTCTGGTTGCAGGCGCAAGGTATCTAGCAATTCGCCCATTGCCATCTCCGGCTTGCCAGCGGCGAGGTAGACGCGGCCCAGATTGTAGCGTGCTTCAGGCCAGTCGGGGTTGAGGCGGGCGGCGTTGGCAAGCGCGTCGGCGGCCTCATCGTAACGCTGCAAGTCGCGCAGGGCGATGCCCAGCACGAAGTACGCCTGGGGGTCATCGGGTTTGAGCCGGATCACCTGCTGGAACTCGGCTACCGCCTCGGCCTGCCGCCCGCGACTGGTCAGTACCACACCCAGATTGTAATGGGCCTCGGCCAGCTCAGGGTTGTAGGTGAGTGCGATGCGGAACGCCTCAAACGCCTGATCGAGTTGGCGCTGGGTCACATATACCGTTCCCATCAGGTAGTAGGCGTAGGCATCGCGGCGGTTCAGTTTGATCGCCTGCTGCAACTGGACGATCGCCGCATCATACTGCTTGCGCCCCTTGTAGATAATCGCCAGTTGGTGGTAGGCATTGATCAGGCCGGGGTTGAGCTTGAGCGCGGCTTCGTACTCGGTGATTGCCGCGCCGGGGTCGCCGCTGGCCTGGTAGACGCTGGCAAGCTGGTGGTGGGCCTCGGCGTTGTTCGGCTCCAGGCTGATGGCCTGGCGGAACTGCTGCGCCGCTTCGTTCAGGTTGCCCTCATCCTTGTGGCCCAACCCCAGATTGATGAAGGTCTCGGCATCGGCGGGCTGGATGGTGGTTGCTTCCTTGAACTGGCGCACCGCGAGGTCGAGTTGCCCCTGGCTCTTATATAGCAAGCCCAGATCGTAGTGGGCTTCAGCGAAGTCGGGCTTAATCTGAATCGCAGCGCGGAACTGGTCGGCGGCGGCATCGACCCGACCCTCGGCGCGGTAGATCAGGCCCAGATTGTAGTGAGCCTCGGCCATGTTGGGGGCGACCTCCAGCGCGGCTTGCAATTCGCGCTCGGCTCGCTCGTTCTCGCCCTGCTCGTGGTAGATGGCGGCCATATCCATATGCACCGCCGCGTACTGCGGATATGCCTTGAGCGCTTCTTGCAGATGGCCCAGCGCCTGGGTTGGGTTGCCCTCGGCGCGGAAGGCAAGCGCCAGACCACGATGCGCGGAGGCCAGTTCGCGGGCGGTGGCCAGTGCTAGCGGCCCCGTCTGGCGGGGACCTTCGCTGGTAACGACCACTGTGGTCAGCGCCTTCTGGAAGGCGGCGCGGGCGCGGGCGGGTTGGTTCTGGTTGATGTAGACGATGCCCAGGTCGTACAGGGCGGACACCCCGCTGGGGCTGAGGCGCACCGCCGCTTGCAGATTGCGGGCGGCCTCGTCGAGCCTGCCCTGCGCCCGCTGCACAATACCCAGGTTTTGGTACGCCTCAGCCATTAGCGGATCGGCCTTGGCGGCAAGCTGATATTCATGCTCGGCGGCGGCGATCTCGCCAGTCAGATAGTAACAGTTGGCGAGGTAGAAACGGGCAATCGCCTGATCCATCAGCGCGGCCCGGTCATCGTCGGCGGCGATAATCGCGCTAATCAGCGCCATCTTGAACTCGCTGACCGCTTGAACGAAGTCGCGCCCCGCATAGCAAGCCAGCCCACTGATGAGGAAGAGCAGGGTGTTAGGGCGCGAGGCCCGTTGGTCGCTGATGTTGACCTGGCTGAGACCGGCCAACCGCATTTCCTCACGGTCGCCAAGCAGTTGCCCCTCGATCGGGCGGATAATCTGGAAGATGGGGTGGAAGTAGCGTTCGCGCTTACCATTACTCTTCAACCAGCCCCAGAGCAACGCGGTCGCTTTCATCGCACGGGCGCGGCCCAGCGCTTCAGCCTCGCTGGCGGCGAAGGGGGCAAGGCCAATCGCTGCGTCCGGCGCGTCCGCTTCACGGAACTGCGCGGTAATGCGCTCATATAGGCGGTCAGTGAGTTCGCGGGCATCGGTGGGCGGTGTGGCGATAGCTAGCGGCGCGGGCGGCAGCACACTGTCGCTAATGCGGGTGGTGGTCAGTTCACTGGGGCGGAGCTGGCGGGTTGGCAGCGCGACCACCGCTGCACCGACACCAGCGGGTTGTGGCTGTGGCACAGGCTGGCGTTGCAGCAGGTGGGTGAAGTTGAGCAGGCTGCGTAGATCGAACTCCAGGTTAAGCTCCTCGAGCAGGCTGCGCGGCACCGGGCGGATGGTGAACGCCTCGCCCCGTGCGGTTGGCTTGCTCAAGTCATGAACCTGTTCGCCAAACTCCGGCACCGCCAGCACGAAGTTGCCGCTGGGTGGGCGCGGCGGCGGGATGTTCAGTGCCACCCATACCACCAGCAGGCCGATGGCGATAATTATCTTCAGCGCGAAGATGAGTGCCGCATTTACCCCCAGCAGGTTGAGGACAATCACCATCGCCGCCAGCAGGATGACGAATACCACCAGGGCGGTAAGTAGGTTGCGGATGCTCCAGCGGCGTGCGAAGGGCATGGGTGGCTTTCCTCAGTGTATTCCCTCGTCCGTGTGAGAGGGTAGGGTCTCTCCCTTTGTGGGAGAGGGTAGGGTATCGCCTTATCCCCTCTCGCCTTGCGGGAGAGGGTAGGGTGAGAGGTAATCGTTGACAACATTATACCACCGTGCTGCATTTATGTAAACGTCCGTGCCGTGGTTGGGTGCGCGTCACGTTCTTGCGGAGCAAGGGTTCAGCAGGGGCGAACCGTTGTTCGCCCTGGTTGGGTATGCAAGAACGTGACGCACGCCCATCGTCGTTTGTGATACCGTATATCAACAATCTTGAAGCGACACGGCGGTTGCCTGTATAATTACATGGGTAGAATTGGCATAGCGGAATAGGGGAGAGACAGGTAAATGAGCGAGATCGGCAAAAATGTGATGGCCCAGCAGCCACATAGCCACAACCACTTCGCCAGCGGCGCAGGGCGCAACAAGCGCAGGCTAAAGCTGGTGCTGGTTCTGACCGCAACTATATTCCTCGCCGAACTGCTCGGCAGTTGGCTGGCAAACTCGCTGACTCTGTTCGCTGACTCCATCCATATGCTCACCGATGTGTTTGGCGAGGGTATGGCCTTGCTGGCGATCTGGTTCGCCGAGCGGCCTGCCACGCGCCAGAAAACCTACGGTTACTATCGGCTGGAAATCCTGGCTGCATTGGCGAACGGCATCATCCTATTCGCCCTCAGCGGCTACATTTTGTTCGAGGCGTGGCAACGCCTCCGCCAGCCAGAAGCGGTGCAGAGCGGGTTGATGATGGTGGTAGCAGCGGTAGGCCTCAGTATCAACCTGTTCAATGTTCGGCTGCTGATGAGCGCCTCCAGCGAAAGTCTGAACATGAAGGGCGCGTTCTACGAGGTGGTCAGCGACGCGCTGGGCAGCGCGGGCGCATTGGTGGCAGGCCTGGTTATGCTGTTTAGCGGCTGGTACTACGCCGACCCCATCTTCAGCGTCGCCATTGCTCTATTCATCCTGCCCCGCACCTGGACGCTGCTGCGCGAGGCGGTCGACGTGCTGCTCGAAGCCACCCCGGCGCGGCTGGACCTGACCCAAATGGAAGCTGACATCCGCGCCATGCCTTGCGTGCGCGAGGTGCATGACCTGCACGCCTGGACCATCACCTCCGGGGTGGAAGCCCTTAGCGCGCACATTCTGGTGGACAAGCACACCCCCGGCTATAACGCCCACGGCACCCTTTGCGATGTGCGCGATATGCTGCACCAGAGGTACGGAATCGATCACGCTACGTTGCAGATAGAGGAAAAGAGTTTGCAGGCTCAGGAGGGGATGATGTAATGAAGCGCCCTGTCTAGCTCAGTTTAGCTCAAATATCTTGACAAAGCCACGAACATACCGTATACTTACGCCGAAGCAGTAAGATTGTAGATTTGGGTAAGGCAAGTTGCAGGGCAGTCGTCAACACCCCCCGTACTCCCGCCCGTATTCCCGCTGCGATTTACTCGCTTTGCTGCCGCAAAGCCCGTGACCATGTTATAACCCTCCAACCCTGGGCCAAACTGCGTCAACTGGTTCTACCATAGCCTCGCTATGGCGGCAGACGCTCGCACGTTTTTATACGAAAGGAAAAGGCATTACAATTATGCGGATCTCAGGTACGGTTAAGTGGTTCAACGATGCCAAGGGTTACGGCTTCATCAGCCAGCCGAATGGCGGCGACGTGTTCGTTCATTACTCCGCCATCCAGAGCAACGGTTTCAAGACCCTCGCCGAAGGCCAGGCGGTCGAGTTCGAACTGGTGCAGGGGCCAAAGGGCCAGCAGGCAGTCAACGTTACGCCAGTCGGCGCTGCGCCTGCCGGTGGTGGCTACGAGGCCCAGCAAGGCAACGGCTACCAGGACAACTACTAAGCAATCAACAGGGGCCATACCCCTTTGCCCCTACTCTTTGGCCGCAAGGCCAGCCAGCAGCCCCCGGAGCGATCTCCTGCGGGCTGCTTCGTTTTTGGAAGGCCATAAACGTAGGGGCGGGCGGTGGCCCGCCCTGCGGCAACTTCAACAAGGCCGACTTTGCTGTTTCGCCAATTGAATTAATATTATGGTGGGATATACATCTGTGGCAGTCGTTACTCAGCACTCAGCACTCAGCACTCAGCACTCGCCTGGCTTCACCCTGCAAGGCTGCGACACTAGCGGCAGCATGGCCCGCTGGGGTACGCTGCACACCGCGCACGGCGTGGTCGAAACCCCCGTGTTCATGCCGGTTGGCACCCAGGCCACAGTCAAGGCTTTGGCTCCTGACGATCTGCGCGACCTTGGCGCACAGATCATCCTTGCCAACACCTATCACCTCTACCTGCGCCCCAGCGTGGAGACGGTGGCCGCGCTGGGCGGGTTGCACCGCTTTATGCGCTGGGATCGCCCATTGCTGACCGATAGTGGCGGCTTCCAGGTGTTCAGCCTCGCTGATCGGCGTAAGCTGACCGCTGATGGGGTCATATTCAGCAGTCACCTCGACGGCAGCCGCCACACCTTCACCCCGCATACGGTGATGCGTGCCGAACTTTTGCTCGGCGCGGACATCATCATGACCCTGGACGAGTGTACGCCCGCCGATAGCGACCACGCCTACAATGTCGCCGCGCTGGGGCGCACCCACCGCTGGGCGGCGCAATGCCTGGCCGCCTTCAGCGAACTGCGCCAACAGCGCAACGACTGGCCCAACCCCGCCCCCATGCTGTTCGGCATCGTGCAAGGCGCAACCTTCCTCGACCTGCGTGCCGAGTCGGCGGCGGCACTGGCTGCGCTCGACCTCCCTGGCTATGCCATCGGCGGCCTCAGTGTTGGTGAGAGTAAGGAGCAGATGCACACCGTGCTGGAGCAAACCACTCCCCTGCTGCCCGCATCCAAGCCGCGCTACCTGATGGGCGTGGGTAGTCCCGAAGACCTGTTCGAGTGCATCGCACGGGGGGTAGATATGTTCGACTGCGTGCTGCCCACCCGCCTCGCCCGCAACGGCGCACTGCTGACCCGACAGGGGCGCATCCCGATCAAGAGTACCCGCTACGCCCTGGCTGACCGCCCCATCGAAGAGGGCTGCGCCTGCTACACCTGCCGCAACTTCAGCCTCGCCTACCTCAACCATCTCTACCGCGCCGAGGAGCTACTCGCCTACCGTCTGAACAGCATCCATAACGTCTATTTCATGGTCAATCTGGCGAAGGAGATTCGCGCTGCCCTGATCGCGGGCGAGTTCGCCACCCTCCGCGCTGCCTTCCTCGCCGACTACAAAGTGGCTGACCGTGCCGCCGATGCCGCCCAACGCGCCGCCCGCATCGCCAGCATCCAACGAAAGGCGTGAGGCATGAGGCATGAGGTATGAGTAGCGGTATTAACCGCGTCTTGATGGTGGAGGTGTAGTTTCCCCACCCATCGGGATGGGTAGGGGAGGGTGCTAGTCGCGCAGACCCGCGCCAACGCTGTAGATACCCGCGAAGTTTCCCCTCCCGCCCGGAGGGGTAGGGGGAGGGTGCGAGTTGTGCAGGCCCGCGCCAACGCTGTAGATACCCCCGCGAAGTTCCCCCTTCCGCCGGGAGGGGTAGGGGATGGTGCGAGTTGTGCAGCACAGACCCACCCCCAACCCCTCCCGGCGGGAGGGGAGAACATCACAACTTCGTTTATCGGGCAATCAGGCATGAGTAACAAGGTCACATCGGCGACCCACCGTTACCCCACCACTCGATCGCTACTCCAATCTGCAATCTGCAAACTGCAAACTGCAATCCCCATGATCTGGTATAATAGCTGCCGAACGCTTGACACCATAACAAGGATTCGTTCGTTATGAATGAGGAGCAGTTCCGCGCAATTATCAGCGGGCGGGTGCATGGGGTGGGCTTTCGGATGTTCGTCGCCGACCACGCCCACGCCCTCAGTTTGCGTGGCTACGTGCGTAACCTCCCTGGCGCGGAAGACTGGGAGAACGGCAGCGAGGTCGAGGTGGTTGCCAGCGGCCCTCGCCTCGCACTTGACGCGCTGCTGCGCCAGCTATACACAGGGCCGCCCGCCGCCCGCGTCCACAATGTGCAGCTAGAGTGGGGCCGCTTCGGCGAGTTCCCCGCCTTCGAGGTGAGACATTGAGCGCAGTAGATCAACTAACCGAACCCCAATCCGCGCAACGTGCCGCCCAGCGCCAGCGCCTCATCGCCTGGGTGGTGTTGTTGTCCAGCTTTGCCCTCTTTTGTCTGCTCATCTACGGCATCTTCCAGCTTGGCAGCTTTATCTATGACAACGCGACCACCAGCCTCAGCGCCACAGTGCAGCGCAATACGGGCAGCGACTTGACTATCAAGACAGTAAGCAGCGCCCGCTTCACCGTTCCCTTCAGTACCACCACGCAGGTGAACGAGGGTGACAGCATCCGCACCGGCGCGGACACCCAGGCTGACATTGCCTTCCCAGATGGTAGCATGATCCATATCTTCCCCAATAGCCAGCTTACCATCAACCAGATCAAGGCCAGCCGCTTCAGCAGAGACCATGTGAGCGTGATTATTACCCAGCAGCCGCTGCCCAACACCGATCCGCGCCAGGGCAGCATCATCATTGTCGGGGTGCCACAGGTAACCGGCAATGGCTACCATAGCAGCCAGGTAGTGGTCAATACCGCCACCGATACCAGCCAGCCAGTTGCCAGCGTTTCGATTGATCCCTATAGCACCGTGCGTATCTCCACCGCTACCGACCCCAACACCAACCAGCCCTACAGCCGAGCGATGGTGCAGCACGGCAGCGTGCAGGTAAGCGCCCTACCGGGGCCATCCAGCGCGGTGCCGGTTGGCCTCGACCAGATGGCGACGGTTGGCTTTGGCGGCCAGCCCAGCCTTGCCGCCGCCTGGGATGAGTTCCTTGTTGACGGCAATTTCGCCAAGGATGGCGTGGGCGAAATCAGTCAGGACAACTCCAATTGGGGGCCGGTGCAATACAGTCAGGGTGGCGATGGCGGGGCGATAAATGGCGTGGCGACGATTAGCGATACCTTGGTTTATACCCGTTCTGAACACGTCGCCCATTTTTACCGCTGCTGCAATACCACAGATTATGCCTCCGTTGCCCTCGGCCAGAGGATGAACCGCGACCTGTCCCCTTATCTCTCTGGCGGCACATTGCAGCTCTCTGCCGATGTCAAGCTGCTCGCCCAGGGTCTGCCCGGTGGCGGTGTTGCCAGCAGCGAGTTTCCGATCATCTTCAAGCTGACCTATGAGAACAGCGACAACAATGTCGCATCGGCCTGGGAGTATGGCTACTACTTCGTCTCCCCACAAGCGGGAGGCCCTCCGGTTAAGCCTGGTACCAGCGAACAGATTCAAGGCGGCCAGTGGGTGCATATCGAAATCTCTAACCTGCTTGCTATTGACCAGCTAAAGGGAATGAAGAAGATTGTGAGCCTGGAAGTCTACGCTGCTGGTCACGACTACGAGATGCTGGTGACCAACATCTCGCTGGCCGCCCGCTGAGTAAGATTGTAGAATGTAGAATGTAGAAGGTAGAATGAAGAGCAGTTGTAAAGGCGGGTTGCGTTCGCCCAGCTTTGTAGGGGTGGGCGGCGCTCACCCAGCTTTGTAGGTACGTGCTGCGCTCACCCTGCTGCCCGGCGGAAAATTGCATCAGCGATGGTTCTCGGATATAATCCAGCATTGCATCGTTTAGCTAAAGAAAGGAAGGGAATCAGTTTTGAGCAAAATCTGCGTTGTTGGCACCGGCTATGTCGGTTTGCCCGCCGCCGCCTGTTTCGCCGATCTAGGCAACGATGTTGTCTGCGTCGATGTGGTTGCCGCCAAGGTCGAGCAACTGCGGCGCGGCGAGATGCCCATCTACGAGCCGGGGCTGGAGGAGATGGTCCACCGCAACGTGAAGGCGGGCCGCCTCTACTTCACCACCGATTACACCAAGGGCATTCCCGAAGCCGACTTTGTGTTCATTGCCGTCGGCACGCCGGAAGCGCCGGACGGCCACACCGATATGAGTTACGTGGAGAGCGCCGCGAAGAGCATCGGCCAGCACCTGCACGGTCACACCATTATTGTGAACAAGAGCACCGTACCGATCGGCACGGGAGATTGGGTGCATGGCCTAATCGCCGAGCATACCACCGAAGGCCAGACCTATGCAGTAGTCTCCAACCCTGAGTTCATGCGCGAAGGCCAGGCGATGTTCGACTTCCTCAATCCCGACCGCGTGGTAATCGGCTCTGCCGACCGCAGCGCCGCCGAGGAGGTGGGCCGCCTCTACGAGCCGCTCAATGCCCCCATCGTGATCACCGACCTACGCACCGCCGAGATGATCAAATATGCCAGCAACGCCATCCTCGCCAACTATATCAGCTTCATCAATCAGATCGCCCTGATGTGCGAGGCGCTGGGTGCGGACGTGAAGCAGGTGGCCCAGGGCATGGCTTATGACAAGCGCATCGCCGGGCAGTTCCTCAACGCCGGTATCGGCTACGGCGGCAGTTGTTTCCCCAAGGATGTCAAGTCGCTAGCGATGGTTGCCAACGACCATAACGTCGACCCCACCCTGTTCCGCTCGATCATCGAGGTCAACAATGTAATGCGCCAGTTCTTCGTCAACAAGGTGGCGAAGCTGCTGGGCGGCAGCGTAAAGGGTAAGGAGATTGCCATCTGGGGCCTCAGCTTTAAGCCGAACACCGACGATATGCGCGAAGCGCCCTCGCTCGACATCGTAAAGGCTCTGCAGGATGGGGGGGCAACCGTGCGTGCATATGACCCAATGGCAATGGATGTAGCCCGTCGCCTGCTGCCGGGCCTCACCCTTTGCACCGATGCCTACGAAGCGGCCGCCAGCGCCGATGCGGTGTTGCTGCTTACCGAGTGGAACGAGTTCAAGCAGCTCGACATGGAGCGGATTAAGAGCGAGATGCGCGGCAACCTGCTGGTCGATGGCCGCAACCTCTACGACCCCGCCGAGATGCGCGAGGTGGGCTTCACCTACGCCGGGGTGGGCAGAAACTAACGAACTCCCATCCCATCGGGAGGGGTAGGGGCTGGGCGTGGCGTTCTACGCCGAGGTGGGCAGGAATTAACGAACTCCCCTCCCGCCGGGAGGGGTTGGGGTGGGGCGTGGCGCTTCTACACTTAAACAGCAATGCGCCAATCCTACAGATAGCTCAGATCGGATGAATATGCTACCCCGTACCATGCCGCCGTTCGTTGCTCCGCTGGATACCGAGGCGTTCGTCGCCGACAACCTGCAGTGCGGCGTGGACATTATCGAGATCCCCCGCATCGCGGCAGTGATCGAGCGTTGGGGCGAGAAGTTTCTCACCCGCATCTACACCGACGCGGAGCGGCAGTTCTGTCGTGGGCGGGTGCCAGAGCTAGCGGTGCGCTTTGCCGCCAAAGAGGCGGTCAGCAAGACGCTAGGCACCGGCATCATCGGCATCCGCTGGCAGGAAATCGAAATCCTGATTGACCGCCGTGGCCGCCCCCTCGTCTTCCTGCACGGCCAGGCCGCCGCCCGCGCCCGCCAGATCAATCTTACCCGCTGGGCGGTCAGCCTCACCCACGAGCGCACCATCGGCATCGCCATGGTGATGGCGGCCAGCGGCGAGGGGGCGTATGATGCAATCAGGATTGAGGACTGAGGACTGAGCGCAATGGTAAATGGTAAATGGTAAATGAAGGGGCGCGGATTTATCGCGCCCTGTCGCAGCGCATCAACGCCCATCGTAACTACGCACGTTGGTGTAGGGGCGAATCGCATACGCCCATCGTAACTACGCACGTTGGTGTAGGGGCGAATCGCATACGCCCTGGTGAGACTACGCACGTTGGTGTAGGGGCGAATCGCATACGCCTAGCCGAAGACTGTCAACCTACCCCAAACAGGAGATAAAACATGAGCGAACTGCAAGAGAAGTTCAAGTTTGCGCCAGTAGCGCCCCGCGAGGCCGCCGCGCAACAACTAGGCAGCGGCAACGTGGGTGGGCAGCCCATCGCCCCCGGCGCAATCGGGGGGCAGGAACTAGCCCCGGCTAGCGCGGGCTGGCAACCAGTCGCGCCCGGTGGGGTCGGCAGGCAGGCGCTATCCCCGGCCAGCTCAGGCACGCAGGCGATTGCCCCTGGCGGGGTCGGCGTGCAGTTCATCGCCCCTGGCGCGATTGGCGTGCAGGCGCTTGCCCCCGGCGCGCTCGGCGTGCAGTTCATCGGCCCGCTGGGAGTTGGTATTCAGATTGCCGCCCCCGGCAGCGTGCGGGTGCAGAACGCTGGCCCACTCTCCGTCCGCTTCGCCCTCGCCGCTCCTGGCGCACTGCACACCGGCTTCGCCGCGCCCAAGTCGTTCGCCCCCAGCCAGAAGGTCAAGTAGCACAATGCACACTCCCGCCGTCACCAGCGCGCAGATGAAAGCTCTTGAAGCCGCCGCCAACGCCAAAGGTCTCAGCTACGATGAGATGATGCGGCGGGCGGGTGAAGGCTGCGCCAAAAAGGTGCTTGAGATACTTGACACGCTTGACCCTCAACGACATACCGATATATTGGTGCTAGTCGGCCCAGGCAACAATGGCGGCGATGGCCTGGTTTGTGGATCATACGCATTGCAGCATCTTCGCCCCAACGCTTGTGTCCACTTCTTGCTTTGGAAACGACATGGTGATTTCAGATCGGATAAGGATTGGCCGCTTAGAAGAGCGTTTGACAGTCAGCAAGACAGCCGTGCCAGACTGGGTGAAGATGGTTCTAGCTTCGGTATCTACGATGCCACCGATAATCCCCAATTGCGACATGAGCTTGACGATGCAAGCATAGTTGTAGACGCACTGCTTGGCACTGGGCAGCACGGACCATTCCTTGCAGAATTGGAAGAAATACTTGTTGCAATTCGTCGAGAACAACAGCGAAAGCCAGACTTGCAGGTGGTTGCGGTGGACATCCCCACTGGCATAAATGCGGATACTGGCGAGGCGATCAGCGAGAACTATGTGCGTGCGGACATCACTTGCACCTTCGCCTATCCCAAGCCCGGCTTGCTGCAAGGCAAAGGCGAGTTCGCCGCAGGCAAGGTCGAGGTGCTGGATATTGGCTTCGGCGAGGTTGGGGTGAGTCCGGCTAGCGTATTGGGCTAGCGGATTCGTGAAAGCGGATAAACGGATTGGGCCAACGGACTGTTCAACGGACAAACGGACAAAGCCAACGTAGGAGCGGGCGGTTGCCCGCCCTGGCGAAGCGCATTAACGTTGGCCGTAATCGCCAACATTGCCACCGCTAATCCGTTTATCCGCTGTCACAATCCGTTGTTGGTAGGTGTGTGCATAAGCGTGAAAGCACCTCCCACCTCGCCAACATCGCTTGTAGCTGTCGCGATGGCTTACCGCGCCCGCGCTTCTGCCACTTTGGTGTTGGCACGCGATAGTTAAGTAGCTCCTTAACATCCCATACG
>JANXYP010000339.1 GCA_025355955.1 Chloroflexota bacterium | reverse complement strand
CGGAGCATAGTAGCAAACGCCGATCACAGCGAAGCAAATAACCAGTCAAACCAGCTAACCGATTGGGTATGCTGTGGAACATAATCTGGCAGATTTTGCCGCTGCCTGGCAGTAAAGAGGATGAAATGATAAGATTGATGTATCGTATACTTGCTTTGTTCTGCTGGGCGTTGAACCTATCTGCCCTGGCTGGGTATTTCCTATTGCGCCGTGGCCTCAACTCAGCAGAAGCAACTTCCAATAAGCTTAGGTTTCACATCATCCGGCCATACAAGACAGATACTGACGATCATAGTGCAACTCAGCAAGGAACTGAGCAAGACGAACTCAAGTTGATGGATAGCCTTTTCGCTACCGCCCGTGGCTACGACAATGCGCGTGTAGTTATCGTAGCTAATCATGGTGACTCAGGGTTGACGAAAATAAGGAGGCTGGCCGAACCATACCAGGACATTGTGCAGGTAGTCGAGGCTCCGCCTATGCCGCCAAATACTATATCCGGCCAGATGTTCAACCATAAGGTAGGGTGGAACATCATCAACCAGGACGCTACAGGTGATGATATTCTACTTACCACCGACTGCGACTCCGACCTGACCCCCAAACTCCTGCGCCAGATTGCCAAAGCCTACGAAGACCAGTTGGTTGGCGGGGTTGGCACCTTTCCGCTATACCATCCGTCGGTTAGCTGGGCCGCGCTACCCACCGCTATGGTGGTCAACCCCGGTTACGGCTTTCTTGCTTTGGATGCTGTAATTCGGAAAAAGATAATTATGGGGGGCAACTTGCTGAGTATGCGCGTGGCAGTGTTCCGTCAGTTTGGCGGCTATGATAGCTACTCGCGCCTAGAGCAAATGGTAGACGATATGGCGACCACCAAGAAGATTCTAGCGAGTGGCAAGCAGTTGGCACAGGTGGGGATGATGCCAGTATGGAACCGTTATTCGACGTGGCCGGGTTGGTGGAGTCGGTGGACACGCTGGGCAGTTTCTCTACGCATCGCTGTACCGGATCTTTTTCTCCTCTCGCCCTGGCCGACGTATGGTGGGCAGCTGATTAATATCGTGGTAATGATCTATGGGCTGTTTAGCAAACGCCGCAGCTTTGTAGTGCCGTTCTTCGCCAACTGGGGAGTAAACGCTCTGTATGCCAGTCTTACTGGCATCTGGCGCGAGGCGCTAGTCTCGCCGATAACCGCGTTGCTGAACATGGGCGGTTGGCTTTACGCCCTGCTCATCCGCCCCACAAGCCTGCGCTGGCGTGGCACCGTGATATCACTCAAAGAAGGCAAGGATGATGAGTGATCAATTCTATACTGAGTGGTTTGAGTTTTACCACAGCCTGCTTCAAGGTGTGGATATGCAGGCAATGTCAAGGCTGGGTGAAGAATTGATGAAGTTCGATCTAGCCTATGGGCTGGAAGGCAAACGGGCCGTACCAGCGGCGCATTATGCCTGGCTGATGACCCCTCCAGACTACCGTGAGATTATGGCCCCGCTGGTCGGCCACTTCATACTCTGGCTATTCGGCATTGATGTTCTGCTCGATACGTGTGATCAGATGGAGCCAGCTTATGACCTACTTACACTTTGCAAGTTCATTACCGACAATCCCGATGTTGCGCTCTCGCCACAAACTCTTGCCCAGCTGCCGCTCAACACCAATGTGGATGAAATATACCCATTGGCAGGCTGCTCGGTACTAACGCTAGGGAATGGTGCGCGGCAGATAGTGCGTGATGTATGTGCGCTCTATCCCACCCACCTTATCGGCATGGCGAGATTTGCCAGGGAACTTGAACTTGAGATTCATGCCGGAATTACCGAGGCGCTGTGGCGGGTCGAGCAGTCGTGGCATGGCCGCACCATTGACGAGTACATGGCCTTGGGGCCTGCATCGATCGCCTCGATAGTTACTGCTGCGCTGGAGTTGCTACCGTTGCAAGATGATGCAGTGGATTGGGAAGAACTTCGTCCCACCGTATGGCAGGTTGCAACGATCTGTCGGCTTACTAACGATATCGCTACGGTTGAGCGCGAAAAGATCGAGGGGCGGGCCAATGCGCTGCTCGTGGACAGTCCAAATGAATTCGATGCTCTGGTACGAACGCAGGCAATGATAGAGCAGGCATCAGACCGGCTGCTGATCGAGCTTGAAAGCCTATCAGATTCGACCTCTAGCGCCTATGTAGCTCACGTACTCAAAAGCATGGCGGCTCTGGCCCTGGTCATGTACTACGCTGGGCGTGACCTTGAGATTCCACCAATGAATAATTTGTGAGTGCAATCGCAAGTCAGCCAGCCACCAACCGCAAAGTTAGAGGGATGGGGCCGTGACCCATACACCAGATTAACGGCGGTTGTAATTTGCGCTTACTATATGTATAATAAACAGGCAAGTTCACGATTACATCACCCACTTTTCTATGGACGTTAGGTTACGAAGGAGAGGTAAGATGAGCCAGAACAACGAAAATAGCCGCAGTGCACGGACAGTTGTATTGCTAACTGGCCTTGCAATCATCTTCGTAGGGGTTCTCGGTATCTTCTATCCCGCTGCTTTGGGCGATCAGGCTAATCAGTATAAGGGTGTTTTCATCGTCACTACGCTCATTGGTCTAGCCACAATTGCAAGCCTGTTGATGTGGCTACTGCTAGGCGAACTACTGGCTATTGGCGCGACCATATTTCTCGCTAGTATAACCATAGGTTTCGATTTGCATAACCCCACTTCGGTATTGGGCTATGTGCTAGCCATATCGCTGTCAGGGGTGCTGATTGGCAGCCGAGTTATATTCTGGGTAAGCGCGATTGCGTTGGCTGCTTTCCTGGGTACTCTATATTTCTCCGGCACGAGCAGCTATAATGTTGTTGAGATTGTGACCGTGGTAGGCGCAACTGCTGTTTCTACAATATTGCTCTGGTTGTTCTCCAACAACCTTGAGCGCAATGCCCTGCTTGCCGAAGCCCGCCGCCAGGAAGCGGCGACTACCCTTGCCCAGTTGCAGGAGAAGGTCAAGCAAGAGGAAAAAGTAACCATAACTGTAGAAGCCCTGGCTGAAGGTTTGGTGGAGAGCAGCACCCAACAGCGTTCCGTCGCTAGCACCGCCGCCAGCGCCATTACCGAGGTATCGTCACAGGTTACTGAACTGGCCGCTGCCGCGAATGAGATTGCTGCTGCCGCCAAGCTGATCCGCGAGGTAGGCGAACGTGCCAAGGAGATGGCCGAGGATGCCAGAAACCGGCTCGACCGTGACCGTGACCAGCTAAACCAGGCGGTGCGTGCTGGTGAACAGATGCAGGTAGCGGCCAAGCAGGTGAGCGATAACATCCAACAGATGGCGCGCATCATCAACCTGATTACCGAAGTGGCCGAGGAAACCCATATGCTCAGTCTCAACGCCACCATCGAGGCGACTGGCACGGGGGAGTCGGGGCGGCGCTTCCGCGTTATCGCTGCCGAAGTGGGCAACCTGGCGAACAAGGTCAACACTTCCACCGAGCAGGTATCTGCGATGATGCAGGTGGTACATCGCACCACCCAGATGATGCTGTCGACTGCCAACCAGACGGTCGACTCGATCAAGCGCAGCCAGGTGGCTAATCTGGCGACTGGTGAACAGGTCGAACAGGTAGCGGAAGCGGCCAACGATGTTGCCCGCGAAGGTTTCCTGATCGTCTCCTCTACTGAGCAGCAACGCCGCTCGACTGAGCTAATTGCCAACTCGCTGGATGAGGTTTCCAGCGTCGCCCGCCAAGCCGCAGCATCGAGCGAACAATTGTCTGCTGTTGCCTCGAATCTACGCGTAGCGGTGGAGCAATTGGGCGCAGCGTTGCCTCACGATTTGCCTCCCACATCCAATTCAGATGCCAACCAGGGTGGCGCTGCCAGCAAATCACGCCCTACTACGAGATTGGCTCACGGAGCTACATCCACGCCTAACCAGGCGTGACTTCGATGGCTTCTGGGCTTCATCAGTGGTCCATTGTGGGGGCCGATGAAGTCCAGAAGCTAATCTAAAGTAGTCAAGGAGAGTCGCATCAGTATGTTCAAATCCCTCTTCGCTCTAACTGAACTGCGCTACCCAATCGTGGTGCGGGTGGTTACGATCGCCTGCGCGGCCCTTTCCTGGCTGGCAATACTACTAGGTAGCCCCACTGAGGGGGCAATCCTGGGCAACAGCGCTTTCACCCTCTTTGCCATCTTCGCGGTTTGGGGAGTAGAGCGCTACTATGCTCCAGTGGTAGTCGGACTCTGCTTCGTCATCATTACCCAAGCCTCGCTTACCTGTATCTTCTCCAATCTGCTCAATAACAGCCCTGTATTTCAAAGCAATCTGCTGGCGATCACCCTCAGTGGGCTGCTGCTAGGCGGGTTGGGTGCAACCTTCGCGATGCTTTATACGCTGATCTGGCTAGGGCTGGGCGAGGCTGCCCTTTACAACCACTGGCTAGGGGCGGCTAGCGGAGTAACTATCAACATCAGTGATATAATTAGTGGCATCATCACCAATCTCATCGTTCTGCTACTCAGCTATGTATTGGTGCTGTTCTTCGCTTATGTCGTGCGCCGCGGGCTTGCGGAGCTCAATCAGCAGCGCAATCAACTGTCGCTAGCGCTCACTCAGCTTCAGGCCAAGCAGACAATGGAGCGGCAAACAGGAGGTACAATCGTAGAGGTAATGTCCCACCTGGGCAGCATCGCCAGAGAGCAACTGAGCAGTGTACAGGAGCAGGTAACTGCTCTAGCGGAGGTCTCGACTACGATCGAGGAATTGTCGCATACGGCGCTGGCAATTGCCGACACCGCCCACGAGGTCGAAGACGCAGCCCATCATGCGCTCATCGCGGTAAGCACCTCGCAAGGGGCAGTAAACGACAGCCTGCAGGCAACGCTGCTGATCAAGCTACAGGTACAGCAGATTGTAGAGCGCATCGTCGCGCTGAATGAGCGTATCGCCAGCATCAGCGAAGTCACCCTCGTGGTCTCCAACATCGCTGCGAAGACCCACCTACTGGCGCTAAACGCTGCCATCGAGGCAGCAGGAGCGGGTGAGGCAGGTGGTCGCTTTGCCACCGTCGCCGCTGAGGTGAAGAAACTGGCGCAGCAGTCGCAGAATGAGGCCACTCGCATCCATGACCTGGTGGCCGAGGTGCAACGCGCCAATACCGCAAGCGTAATGGCAACCGAGCAAGGACTGAAGGAAGCGGACATAGGGGCAGCCCAGGCAAGAAAATCGGCGGAGGCCAACCTGGAAGTAATTGATCTGGTGGAGGCCACTTCGAGCCGCGCAAGGTCGATCACAATGTCCACCCAGCAGCAGCGCAGCGCCTCCGAGCAGGTGGTAGAGACGATGCGCCAGCTAAGGATCGCGGCACAAGGCATATCCGACACCACGAGTAGTATCACTGGCACCATCTCCGAACTCAGCTCCCTGGCCGCACAATTGGGAACGCTGATTAGCGATCAGCCGGGTGAAGCGCTGCGTGCATCCGCCGCACTACCGTACCAAAATCAGTACCTCTAGTCGAACACCCTCTCAGTCTAATACCATTCCAGGCTTACCCCCAACCAAGCAGAACACTGCCAGGCAACAGTTGTTGCTTCCGGTAAGTAATTCGGTAAGGTTGATCAGTATAGACATGACCTATTGGCTATGCCAAAATAGCCCATACGTTTGCAACAAAATCAGCATTCACAGGGTATAATACATAGAGAATTATAACAGGTGCGAGCATCGCATCTCTGATACGACAGCATCAGAAACCAGCGCTCGGTCAGGCGCTGGCCGCAAAGCTCAGAGGGACAGTAGAGGAATGTTAATTGGAGGGCGCGGCTTCCTCGACCTCAGCTCCGGCTGACCGTCCCGCCGCGCAAGTGGAATGAGAAACAAGGTTTTTGGCGTGGCGGGAGTGTCACGCAACCACAAGCTGCTCAGGATCGTCTTCGCGCTGGCGCTACTAATTATCCCAGCCACCATTTTCAACGCCTCGAGTTCGGTACGCGCCGACGATAATAGCTCCTGGAGCATCACGCTTACCCAGAACACCCACCTGACCGCCGACCAGTTCGAGGAGTATATCTGCGCCCCCAACAGTGCGGCGGGCGTACCGGGCCACCCACCGGCGAAACTGATGGGCTGGAACCAGAGCCTGCACACCTGGGAGATTAGCCTTGATCGCGCCAGCATTCTGGCCGCCAACCCCAACTGCCCTCAGACTTCGTACATCGCCTCGCAGATTGACAGCATCTCGCCATTGTCGCAGACGGTCAACGATCAGCTATTCCAGCAGGGTAGCAACAGGGTAATGTACCCCGGTCGGGTCGCCACCTGGTCTGGCGTAACCCTGGGTTCTGGCTTCCAGCAGCAGGGCGCGGTTGGTGAGATGACCATCGGTTGGCAGAGCGGCGAACCGGATGTAATCAATCCAGATGGCACCATTGACTTCAGCCAGTACAAAGTGCAGAGCGCGGCCTTCGGCGCGGTTGCCACCGCTGATCCGTTCGCCAATCTTGGCATCAACGGCGGTCAAACCGTACGCCTCAATGCCTTCGCGGTGGACTATCGCCAGGGTACCTTTAATGAAGAGCTGCAAACGCAATACCCTGCCAGCTTCTTCCTACAGCCTCACAATTACTCGATCGCCTGGGTGGATACCACCCACTTCAACCTAATCAACACCGGCTGCAATCACCCGTTTGAGCTTGTCTACTCGATTGACGGGCAGGTGGTGGCTGTCTACACCAACGGCACCACCTCGGAGAACCCCTTTGAACTCGCTGCGCTGCAAGGTGCGCCTCTGACTGGCATAGACACTCGCCTAAACGCCAAGCGTTGCACCGTGCCTGAGCCAACCCAGATGTTTGCAGGCATGGCGAACTCCGACGCGGGTGGCGCGACGGTAGGCAACGCGCCCATCCCGCCGGTGCCACTGACGATGACCATCCACACCATGAGCATCCAGAGCATCGGCCACTAGAAGTAGCTTACGCTCGAATGAGGGAAGATTAATATCAAGACGAAAGCTCCGTGCCTTTGGCCGGAGCTTTCGCTTGCGATAAAGGTTCGCATTGATACTTTTCACCAGGGCGTGATTCATCATGCCCCTACAAAGAACGTGCCGCTACTCTGCCACAAAGCGGAACACCGGGCGCACCCCGCCCACCAGGATGCCGCGATGGTTGGTCATCAGCACGGCGAACAGTTCGCGCAGGAGCAGCCAGGTCGGTTCGTCCAGGGCGCGGAGTTGGCGCAGCTCCTCGATGATGATCAGGTTGCGGGCGCGGTTGCCCTCGTCGCCATCGGCCACCTTCATCGCCACGCCCAGGCCGCCGCCCAACGCAGGGTCGTGGCCAGGCAGCGCCTCGTCGGCAATCGGCAGCAGTCCGAAGCAGTGAACCCCCTCGGCCCCCACTTTGGAGATAAGCGGGCGCAGGCCGCTGCTGTTGCTCTGGGCTAGCAGCACAGTATCAATGCGTAGTGGGTCGGGGTTGCCGCCGATCATCTGCGGGTAGGCGCGCATTGCCGCCACTGCGGTTGCCACCGCCGCCCGTCGCGCCGTGCTGAAGTCGGTGTAGGAGCAGTCAACCAGGCGGGCGAAACCCAGCGCCATATGGTAGAGCGGCATCGCGTACTCCACCGCGCTGCAGCCATCCACCGCCGTAATTAGCCGCTGGTCGGGAACGCTGCTAATCTCCGCCACCGCCTGGCGGATGGTCTGCTGCACTGGGTGGCCCGGCTTGTAGTAGCCCACGGTCGGCCAGCCGTGCATTACCGCCAATGCCAGCATCCCGCTATGCTTGCCGGAGCAGTTGTTGTGCAACTGGCTGGGCTGTTCGCCGCGTTCACGCATGGCGCGGGCGACCTGCTTGCCGGTGGGATAGTGCGCCCCGCAAGCAAGGTCGGCTTCAGTCTTGCCGATCTTCTGCAGAATGCTCTGCACGGTTGCCACATGGATATCCTCACCATTATGCGAGGCGATCATCACCGCAACCTCCTGCTCGGTGAAGCCGAAGCGCTCCACCCCTCCGCCCTCCAATAGTGGTATAATCTGCATGGGCTTGGCCGCCGAGCGCATATGGGTAATCAGCCACGGGTCGCCCACACTGTAGAGCAGTCGCCCATCGCTGGCGACCACCGCTGCCGCACCGCGATGCACACTCTCCACCAGTTCGCCGCGGGTCACCTCGATCAGCACCTCGCTGGGCGCATCTGCCGCGCTGCGCCAGGACTGCACTGGCCTGACCAGTTCATCTACGCTCAATTTTCCCGCTCCTATTCTACGCTATGCGTTTACCTGACTGAGACGATTATAGCATAATCAGTGAAAAGTTGAAACAATCATCAGCAACCGTCTGTCATAATCAGCGAAAGGGGCAAACGATGCAGCAACCAGCCAAGCCCCATCACCGCAGAAATGCTGGCAAGCAATTTGCCTAGATGATACTGTCCGCAATAAGTGATTCAGATGATTCAGATAGGAGACACAACCATGCAACCGAGGAGACTCTACCGCAGCATCAACAATCGCAACATCGCTGGCGTAGCTGGCGGGATAGGCGATTACCTGGGCATCGACCCGACTATAATTCGCATCCTGCTCGTCATCATCGCGCTGGCGACCGCCGTGGTGCCGACGTTCATCGCCTACTTCATCCTCGCCGCTGTGTTGCCGGAGGGCTACACCAGTTACGGCAACCGCCCTAACCAGCAACCTCCCTACCAGCAGCAGCCACCCCAGCAACAGCCCTACCAGCAGCCGCAGCAGTCACCCTACCAGCAGCAGCCAGGCGTGGCCCAACCAAGCTCGATGCAAGGCGCGATTGAGAACATGGTCAGCGGCGTGGAGCGGGTGGGCCGCGAGATCGGCGCAGCCATCGGCCTGAACCGCAACGCCCAGCCGGGCTACCCCCCGCAACAGCCGGGCTATCCGCAACAGCAGGGCTATCCGCAACAGCCGCAGGCGCAGCCCAGCACCTACCAGGGCAGCAATCAGCTTGAGAACATGGGTACGCCTGTGACCAATGCGCCGCAGCCGCAGGCCGAGGCGGTTCCCATCCCGCCCGCGCCGCAGCCCTACGGTGGCGAAGCGGCCCGTGGCTACGGTGGCAACCCCAACCTGGGCAACATGGGGCAGGGTGGCAACGGCAACCCCGGCCCTGGCAACCACGGCCACACCATGAACCAGATGCACGGCGGTGCAATGGTGATGCGCCACAACCCCTGGGCGGGCGTGCTACTTGGCATCCTGCTAGTCACCTTCGTGCCCATGCTGATCGTCGCTGGTTTGCACCTGTTCGGCTTCGGCGCGGGCATGATTTTCCACGGGGTCGGCTTCGGCTTCCACGGCATCGGCTGGCTACTTGGCCGCATCCTGCCACTGTTCATCATTGGGATGGTTATCCTCTCACTGGTTAGCCGTGGTCGCCGCCATCGTCGAATGTAGAGTGTAGAAGGTAGAAGGTAGAATGTGCGGATCGTTCGGATGCTAAATCGCCCATTCACTTAGCCCTCGCCCCCAAGGCGGGGGTCTTCTTTTGCCTTGCGGCGTTTCGGCAGGCCGAACAACGGTTCGCCCCTACGGACTATCTTCAACTTTCAACTTGCAACTTGCAACTTGCAACTCATGCTTTGTGATATAATACACAGGCGCAAAGGAGGGGCGGGGCAAATTGACGGCGGCACAAACAAGAAGGTGGATAGGGCTGGCGCTGCTGGTGTACGGCAGCGTCGGCATTGTGGTGATGCTGCGGCTGTTGCCGCTGCTGGTGCAGGCGGGCAGCCTATGGCTGGGTGGTAGCGTCGCTGCGCCGCATCCCGCTATCCCCAGCCTAGCCCCACTCGAAGCGCACTTCGATGCTCGTCCCTGGCTGGCCTGGTTGGCCTGGCTAATCGGTCTGCTCCTGATCGCCCCGCCGCCGCAGTGGTTGAAGGGTATCATCAATCACCCGCCCGATAAAATCCCAACGCAGAGTGCGATAAATCCTGGCTCATCTGATGCAACCCCCACCCTGGGCGGGATAAATCCCGCCGTTACCGAAGCATCGCCAACTCCAACCGTATCCCCCAACTCAAAACTCAAAACTCAAAACTCAAAACTAATACTCCCCATCATCCTGTTGGCGCTGACCCTCGCGGCGGGCGCATACACGCGGCTAAACCTGCTCGTGCCACAGGAGAAGGGGCTGATCGAGTACCCTTACGACGACGAGGGCGTGTATGCCGAAGCTTCGCAACTGACGCTGCAAGGCATCTTGCCATATCGCGATTACTTCTTCGCCCACCCGCCAGTCGCCAGTTGGGTGTACACCCCGGCTTTCGCCTACCACTTCAACGCCTGGGGCAGCCCCACTAGCTTCATGCTGGGCCGCTATCTCAGCGTGGGGTACAGCCTGCTGACTGCGCTGGCCCTGTTCTTGCTGGCACGAAAGGCGGCGCTGGGGATGGGCGTGGGGAACATCCCTGCCGATTTCGTCGGCGGCCTGGCCGCGCTGCTGTGGGCAGTCGATGGCGAGGTGGTGGACATCAACCGCAAGGTGATGCTCGACCAACCGATGGTGCTGTTCAGCAGCCTCGGCCTGCTGTTCTATCTCTATGCCTTGCCGCGCAGCGAACAGCACGCTGCCCGGGAGCGTCGCTGGCTAATCCTGGCAGGCATCTTCGTCGCGCTGGCGGCATTGACTAAGATCGCGGGGCTGGCGGCGGGCCTGGCATTGTTCACCCACGCGATTGCCACCGCACTGGAGCGGCGCACGCCTCATCCCCAGCCCGTGCTGGCCCCACCCCCAGTCCCTCCCGATGGGAGGGGAGTTGAGGCTGCCCCTGCCGATGGGAGGGGAGATTACGCGCTCCCACCCCCAGCCCCTCCCGGCGGGAGGGGAGACGAGGCATCACCTATAGTCTCTAGCGTTCAAAACTCAAAACTCAAAACTTACGGACTGCGCTCCCGCTGGTTCAATCTGAAGTGGCTGACGCTCGGCTTTGGTGCGACGGCGGCGATCATCGTTGTTCCTTACCTGATCGTGGCGGGCGGGCAGATGGTGCGCGAGGTGTTCTTCTTCCAATTGCTGCGCCCTGGCGATGGCACCTCCGACGTGGCTGCCCGCTTGCCGCTGATTAGCGGTGCAATTGCGGGGGCGATTGTCGCCAACCCGCTCACCCTCATCTGCGCCACGCTGGGGGTGCTGCTGCTGGGCTGGGCGGTGGCGCGGGGCGCACGGCTGGGCGGCTGGACCCCGATTGTCCTCTGGGGCATCTTCAGCTTTGCGCTGTTCACCTATACCCGCTCCTTCTACACCCACTATTACATCCAACTGGCCGCGCCGCTCTGCCTATTGGGGGGCGCGGCGGCGCTCTGGCCGGAGCATCGCAGCCGCAGCCTGCCGGTCTTCTTCTACCCGCTGGTCAGCGCGGTGGTCGCTTTGCTGCTCGTGCCGACGCTGCTCTACCAGTGGGGAACAACCACCCAACCCCACCCTAACCCGATGTTCCGCGATGTGGCAAAGTACATCACCGACGCAGTGCCGCCAGGAACCAACGTGCTGACCCTCGACACCCAGTTCAACTTTCTGGCCGCCCGCCCGCCTAGCTATCTGCCGACTACCGGCTACCTGGTGGACAGCTACGGCCACATGATTTATCTCGGCCTCGGCATCGGCCAGCGCAACTTCACCGACCTGATCGGTGGCGTGCTGCACGATCCGCGCAGCAACGATGTCTACGCCACCATATGGCAGAACGCGCCGCAGAGCGATATGTTGCAACGGATCGCCGCCGTTTCCCTCATCATCACGCACGATGTCGGGGAGGGTCGTTTGCGTAAGGATACATTGGCGAAGCTGGGCCAGATGGCAACCCGACAGCCCGCTGCCAGCACCTCGCGCTACATCATCTATCGGAAGCGGTTATGAGTTTTGAGTTTTGAGTTAGAAAGCATTTTGTAGGGGCTCATGGCATACGCCCTGCCGACGCGCATCAATGCTAATCGAAAGCGGCAACCTTGCTGTAGGGGCTGCATTCGCCCTGGCTGCCAGCTAAATGGTAAGTGCTGTCCGACAATGTGTTATACCAAATCCAGTGGGTAATGCAGTGTTTCCGTAGGGGCGAACCGTTGTTCGCCCTGGCCCAATTTACTGCATTACCTGCGGGAAACGGTATTAGATTCTGCATTCTACATTCTACCTTCTACCTTCCAAAAAAGGGGGCTATCGTGGAAGATGAAATAACAACCCTACCCGCCGCATTGGTGCAACCGGATTATCACGGCGGTGGCACGGTCAACCTGAGCGAGAGCATCCTGCGGCACTTTGGCGCGGCGGAGGAAGGCATGGTCGGACTGCGCCCCACGTTGCTGCCGCCCGCGCTGCTCCATGGCGCTAGCGTGGTGCTGCTCATCATCGTGGATGGGCTGGGTTATTACCAGTTGGAGGAGCAGATTGCCGCTGGCAACGCACCCAACCTGGCGCGGCTGCTGCGCGAACGGCCCGCCAGCTTTCAGCCGATCACCACCACCACGCCGAGCATGACCGCCTGCGCCCTCACCACCCTGCACACCGCCGCGACCCCGTCGCAGCATGGGCTGGTGGGCTGGAATCTCTATCTTGAGGAAGAAGGCGGGGTGGTGGATATGCTCAAGTTCGCGCCTGCCGCTGCCCCTTATGGCGGCGAGATTAAGAGCATCAACCCTGAAACCTTTCTGCCGGTGCCGACTATCTACCAGCGGCTGGCTGCCGTGGGGGTGAAGCCCATCATCGTCAACTACGGCCAGTTCCGCGAGACTGCGCTTACCCGCATCATGCACGCGGGCGCGGAATATCACAACTTCGTCACCAGTTCCGACCTGTGCATCAATATGCGCGAACTGGCCGAGCGGGCCGATGGGCCTACCTTCATCTGCGGTTACTGGGAGAAGGTGGACACCGTGGCCCACATCTATGGCAGCCAGAGCGAGGTGGTTGCCGCCGAGATCGCCCAGTTCGACTTCATTGTGGGCCGCGAATTGCTGGATAAGTTGGAATGCAAGGATGTGGTGTTGCTAATCAGCGCCGACCACGGGCAGATAACAACACCTCCGGAGCGGGCCATCCTCGCCAATGCCGATCACGAGTTGATCGCGATGCTGGCGCTGCCACCATCAGGCGATAGCCGCACCGTCTACCTGCACGCCAAGGCAGGCAGGGCCGCCGCGCTGCTGGCATACGTGCAGCAACGCTATGGCGATGTTTGCACTGCGCTGACCCGTGGGCAATTCATCACCGCCGGTTTGCTGGGCGGGCCGGTCGCTGACTGCTACCTCAGCCGCATCGGTGACGTGGTGCTGCTGATGCACGACACCTGGCGCATCCGCACCCTCTACTTCACCGAACAGGCCAAGTGGACACCTCTAATCGGGATGCACGGCGGCATGACTGCCGGGGAGATGTATTCGACCCTGATCGCGGCGCGGCTGGGCTGAGTTTTGAGTGCCTCGTAAACTAAGTTTTGACGAGGGGTGTAGTTTCCCCTCCCGCCGGGAGGGGTTGGGGTGGGTGCGTGCAGCGCGATGTAGACCCACCCCCTGCCCCTCCCGGCGGGACTCGTAAACTAAGTTTTGAGGGAGCGGTG
>JANXYP010000284.1 GCA_025355955.1 Chloroflexota bacterium | reverse complement strand
GCAGCACACCCTCGACATCTATATCTTCAAGATGGAGAACAACGAGATTGAGCAGGCGCTGGATGAGGCGGTAAAGCGCGGCGTGGTGGTGCGGGCAATACTGGACAAGACATCGGACACCTCGGCTGCAGCATACCAGCGTCTAACCCAGGCGGGCCTGGCCGTCAAGTGGGGGCCACCCTACTTCCCCAGGAGCCACGCCAAGTGCTTCGTTGCCGACAACTCCGTAGCCGCCATCTTCTCCCTGAACTTCGTCGCTGACTGGAACGCTACCCGCGACTACGGCATGACCACCCACGACCAGTCGGTGATCGCCGCGCTCGATGCTACCTTCAGCGCCGACTGGCAGCAGCAGCAGGGCCAGCCATCCGCCGCGCAGGAGCAGCCGCTGATCATCACCCCCGGCGATAGCCGCGCCGCCATCCTCGATTTCATCCATGCCGCCAAGAGTAGCCTGTTGATCGAACACGAGCAGTTCAGTGACCCCCAGGTGATCGACGCGCTGGCGGTGCGCGCCAACGCAGGTGTAACCGTGCGGATGGTATTGAGCGAGGCGAAGAGCCGCGATGGTGCGACCCAATTGAGCCGCCTTGCCCCCAGCGTGCAAGCGGTGTTTCCCCAGTCGCTGAAGATCCATGCCAAGATGATGGCGCGCGACGACAGCGATATGCTGCTAGGCAGCACCAACCTGATTGCCCAGAGCCTGGATGAGCGCCGTGAGGTCAGCACCATCCTCACCGACCCCGACGCAGTCAAGCGCACCATCGCCGCCTTTAATGCCGACTTCGCGGCGGGCAGCAAAGAGCAACCCGCTAATTAGATTGAACTGGTGACTTCGACCCCCAACCCTTGCAGCGCTTGCTCCGCCTCCGCCTTCAGTGCGGCATCCGCGCTCAACTCAACCGCCTTCGCGTAGTCGCGGCTAGCTTTCAGCCGTTCGCCTTGTCGCAGATAAAGATTGGCGCGGTTGAAGTAGGCGCTGGCGAAGCTGGGGTCAGCCCGGATCGCCCGGTTGTAGTCTTCCATCGCCTCACCATAGTGCTTCCGAGCGTAACGGATGTTGCCGCGTCGGTTATAAGCAGGTGCGGCCAGGCTTTGGTCGTAGTGAATGGCACGCCCATAGTCGGCAAATGCCTGCTTGTAATAGCCAAGCTGATCGTAGGCGCTGCCACGCTGGTAGTAAGCAAGCGCAAAGCCGGGGTCTAGCTCGATCACCAGATTGTACTCTATGATTGCCGCCACGCATTGGCCGCGCATGAAGTAGACGCTGCCGCGCCCATAGTAAGCGCCGCTGTAGTCGGGCTGGACACGGATGGCGCGGTTGTAGTCCTCCATAGCAAGGTTGTATCTTCGCCTCGCGTAATAAGCGTTGCCTCGCTTGCAGTAGGCTACTGCCATCCTGCCGCCATTGATTGCGTTCGTGTATCCGGTTAGCGCCTGCCGGTAATCGCCCATCGTATAATAAGCATCGCCTAGCCACATCGAGACTGCCACCACTGCGTTCTGTGGTAGCTGCCCACCAGGATGCAGTTCAGCGATCGCCGCGCTGATACTGATTACCTGCGGCCAGTCGGCAACGATGGCCGCATCGTACATCGCGCTGATCAGGCTCTTGAGCTGCGCTTTGTGCCGTTGTCGCCGTTCGCTGGAATGTGGGCCGGTTGGCGGGGGAGGGATGGCATCCTGCGCGATTGTCCACTCGCGCCAGGCGGGGTAATCGGCTCCCAGGATGTTGGGGTCAACTTCATGCAGACTGTCGAGCAGCGCGGTGCGCGACTGGCGCATCCGGCAGTAGCTAACCAGCGACCTTGTGCGACCCTCGATACCTTTGCCAGTTAGTCGCGCTGCATCCAGATCGTGGCAAGCCGGGGTGCGGCCCACCAGATGCTGGCAGAGCATCCGTAGGCCATCGTCGTCAAGGTTGGCGGCCAGCCGCTGATGTAGCGTCTCATCGTCCATGTAGCTATTGTATCAGCTACCATCGGTTGGCGCAATAGTTGCGGCTCGGCCTGTGGAAGTATTACTCTACATCTTAGTATTACAGCCTCAGTTGGCAGGCAAGATGATGTAGTTACGATTGGCATGGACACTAGGCGGCAGGGCGTATGCGATTCGCCCCTACACCAATATGACGCTAATATGCCAACTGAAACTGAAGCTGTAATATTAGGTGAGCTCCGCTCCCATCGCCCACCTTCGTCAGTTCAGTTTTTGTTGTATCAGTCACGCTGTACCTCCGTAACTCAAAACTCAAAACTCAAAACTCAAAACTCGGTACTTACCCCTGCGGCTGTGCCTTTGCCCGCTGCGCCAGCACCGCATGGTGCCGTCGCGTGTAGAGCCATACGATTACCCCGGCGATAAGCAACGCCCCCTGCACCGCGATCCCCTCGACCGTGGGGTAGAAGCCGATGAAGTCAAGCTTGGGCAGCCAGCTGATCGAATGGATGGGTAGCACGCCCACTCCTTGCAGCGCCAGGATGCCCGCGCCGACGAACTTGAAGCCCAGATAGTAGATAAGCACACTACTAATCAGGAAGAAGGTGTGGATAGGGATGCGTACTCCAACTCTGACCATTAGCACGGCCAGCACGATCAGTATCGCCAACCCCACGCCGATACCGAGCAACAAGTCGGCGGTGCTGATTGAGCCAGCCATGCCGAAATAGAATATCGCGGTCTCCGCGCCCTCACGATAGACCGCGAGGAAGGCCAGCGCGGCCAACGATAGCAAGCTGCCGCCCGCTAGCGCCGCGCTGCTCTTGCGCTTGATGTAGGCACTCCACGCCACCGCGCTGCTCTTGGAGTGCAACCAGTAGCTGACATAGAACAGCATCGCCGCAGCAACCAACCCAACAATGCCTTCGATGAGCAGCCCGTTCTGGCCGGTCATCGCCGCACCTAGCAACAGCTGCAACGCCAGGGCGGTGAGGATGCTGGCGACAATCCCCGCTACGCCGCCGACCCACACCCAATAGCGCTTGTTGGCGTTGCCCGACTTGACTACGAAGGCGACCAACGCGGTGATCAGCAAGATCGCCTCGAAGCCACGCGCAGTAGCACAATGCCCGCATCGAACGCCGTGTATGGTGAACTCACCTGCGCTGCAATCGGAGTCAAGGTTGCGCTCAGGCCACTCACTAGCCTGCTTGCGGTCGCAAAGTCGGGCGGCGACTGCTTCAGTGCAGCCTGGGCCAGCGGCAAGTCCTGCTCGAATTGGTGATAAGCGTCAACTGAGCGGCCCTTCACCTGGTCCTCGGCCCCATACCAATCGCTACGGGCTTTGTCCAGCGCAGCCAACGCAGTAGGCGCTTCCTGACGGCCAATTGCCGCCTGCGCGTCGTTTAGTTCGCCCAGCACGGTCGGCAGCGGCACGGTGTTAGTCGGCGCGGCAGTCGCTCCGTTTGCCGCCAGCTTCACCACTGTGTCGAAGTCGGTGTCCATCGCGCCCAATGCGGTCATTGCATCGCTGACCTTGCTGCTACTAATCGCCGCCTTGGCCTCACCCAGCCTAGTCTCAATGTTCTGATATTGTTCGCTGGAAACTGCCTTCACCTGGCTAGATATTGTATCCCAGGTGCTATCAAGTTGGTTGACATCGCTCGTTGCGGCATTAAAGTTGCCCGCCTGCACCGCCGCCTTGGTCTGGTCTAGCAGGGTATAGAGCGGCTTCATCGTTGTCGCCATATCCCCTGCCGCATACCCGCGCCCGACAAACAGCAGCGCGACAAGCAGCATTGCCAGCGCGACGCTCATCACCATCAGTTTGATTATCTTGATATTCAACACACCTGCTCCTTCGTCAATATGTGTATGTGACCCACTTAAGTATATCCCACTGCTGCAATAGTGTCAAGAGTTTAGACAGCCTGGGCTGTTTTTATTACCATATTTACACCAATTTTAATCTTGCATCCGTATTACTCATGCCTCATACTATCAATGCCTCATGATTTGCTTTATCCGCCACCACAACCATCGCCACACCTAGCTGGTTCTTCCAGTTTTGGGTACGTACGGTGAAGCCCGCCGCTTCGAGGTTGGCGGTCAGCGCGGCGAAGTGGGTGTTAGGGTTCTGGTCGCCATAGGCGGCGTGTTCGACCGCGCGAAGCAGCTTGCCAGCGTTGTCGCGGGGCAGCAACTGCCCGGCGGGAACGATCACCAACCTCCCGCCAGGGTGCAGTACGCGGGCGGCCTCGGCCAGCGTTGCGGGGGCGGATATATAATCGGTGGGGAAGGTGCTGAGGACGCTATCCACGCTAGCATCGGCAAGCGGGATCGCCTCACTTCGCCCGCGTAGCAGCGACACCCGTTGGCGGTCAGCGGTGTTGGCATATTTACGTAGCCGCTTGCGGATTTGGCGCAGCATTGGTGGGGAGAGTTCCAGGCCGATGACATAATAACCGTCGCGGGCCATCTCGACCAGCAGCACGCCGGTGCCGGGGCCAAGCTCAAGCACTCGCCTGCCCTTCAGGTGGGGGAGCGCGGCCTGCTGCCATAGCCGCCACTGATCGCGGAAGAAGTGTTTGCTCACCCAGTCATAGAGCCAGGCGAACTGGTAATATAGGGCGTGGAAGGCAATCGCCCGCAGCCTTCGCATCATCGTTGTGCCTCGCCAATATCAGGAAGGCAAAAAGCCCTCAGTGGGAGTTTGGGGGAGAAATGCCGCCCCACCATCCGGCAAAAAGCCCCCAGCGGGGGTATGGGGGAGAAATGCCGCCCCACCATCCGGCAAAAAGCCCCCAGCGGGGGTATGGGGGAGAAATGCCGCCCGCTCACAACCTTGCAGCAATTGACAGGTGCAAGCATTATTGCCCCACCACCTGGCGCAGCAGCGTTTCCAGTTGCCCCGCCTGCGCCTCGCGCGAGTATTCGGCGACTACTGCCGTCCGCCCCCGTTTGCCCATCGCCCGTGCCTGATCAGGATGGGTCTTCAGCCAGCGGGCAGCCCGGGCAATCGCGCCTGCATCTTCGGGCGGCACGCTGATGCCACCGCCGATGCGCCCCAGCGTCTCCGCCGCCTCGCCTCCCACGCTAAGGACGACCGGCGTGGCGCAGGCCAGCGCCTCGAACATCTTGCTGGGTAGCGCGCCCTCGAACAACTCGACCCGCTTGAGCGGCACCAGCGCGGCATCGGCCATGCTCAGGTAGGCTGGCATCTGCTCACGCGGCTTCTCGCCCAGCATCATCACGTTGGTTAGGCCCTGCTGCTGTATCAGCGTGGCGGTCTCCTCCTGCTTCGGCCCCGCGCCAATGAAGACAAGGCGAATATCGTCGTCACCGCGCAGTAGATCGCCCACCTGCACCAACGTCTCCATTCCCTGTGCCAGACCATGCACCCCTGCGTAGAGCAGCACGAACTTGCCGTCCAGCCCTAGCTCGTGGCGCAGCGTGGCAGCCGCCGCTGGCTCAGGGCGGAACTGGCCGACGTTTGCGCCGTTGTTAATCAGCGTTAGCTTGCTATCGGGTAGGCCGCGCTGCAGCAGGCGGCGGCGTATCCCTTCTGTTACCACCACGATTTGCCTGGCCCGTGCATAGCAGGCGCGCTCCAGCCGTTCGGACATGGCAATCGCCCGCCGGTTGTGCAACTCGCCGAGAATGACCGCCGACTCCGGCCAGATGTCGCGTACCTCGAACACCAGCGGGATGCGGCGCAGGTAGCTGATCGCCAGCGCGGCCAGCCCGACGAACAGCGGCGGCGAGGTGGCATAAATCACATCGTACTTGCCCCGCAAAAATGGCGCAACTGCGGTTGCCATTGCGCTGTAGCTGAGATAGAAGCCGATGCGGTGAGCGAAATCCTTACGTGGCGAGGCCATCACCCACAGGCGCACCACATCAATGCCATCCTGCGGCTGGAACTGCACCAGCGTGCCGCGATAGTGCGATGGGATAATGCCCGACGGGTGGTTCGGCACCTCGGTCAACATTGTGACCCGATGCCCATGCGCCGCCAGGTAGCGAGCCATCTCGTAGGCGCGGGTCTGAGTCGCGCCCACCTCCGGCGGGAAATACTGGCTGAGATAGAGGATTCTCATCGGCTAGTTGCCACTGCTGGCGCATCCTTGCCCCTCACCCCAACCCTCTCCCCCGGCGGGGAGAAGGAGTCTAGGGTGGGGTCGCCGTCAATGAAGGTGGAACACCAGAGCGCGATATTGAGCGCCATCCATAGGGCGCGGCTGTGGTCGGTGTGACCGTGTTCGCGCAGCAAGGTAGCGATGTAGGCAGGGTCTAGCAGATCGCGGGCGGTGGGGGTGAGGTCGGTCAGCGTCTCGGTCAGCCAGCCGCGCAAGGGGCCAGCGAACCACTGATCGATGGGGGTGGGGAAGCCCTTCTTATCCTTGCGGGCGACAATCGCGGGCGGCAATAGCGGGGCAACCGCGCGGCGCATGATGCGCTTGCTCTCCAGTCCACGCAGCTTCAGCGCGGCTGGGATACGTGCCGCCAGTTCGACGATGCGATAGTCGAGTAGCGGCACGCGACTCTCCAACGATACGCTCATGCTGGTGCGATCTTCGACGTGCAGCAGCGCGGGCAGATAGTTACGCAGATCCCAGTAGAGCGCCCGCTGCAAGGGATTGCTGCCGGGGTTAGGGCCAGCATCGCGCCGGGGGAGCAGCGCCTGCACGGTGGGGTCGAGCAGACCGCTTGCACCCTCACTTGCCAGCCGCCGCCTGCCGGAGTTCAGCGCCACTTCGCGTAGTGGCTGGCGTAGCCCCACCCGCATCAGGTCGGCTAGCAAATTCGCCGCCGCGCCAGGGGTGGGGCGACGGCGCAGGCTGGCGAGTTGCCCGCGCAGGTAGGGCGGCACGTAGCGGAAGTAACCGGCGAATAGTTCATCGCCACCCTGCCCGCCGTTCACCACCTTTACGTGGTTATCCGCGGTCAGCTTGCAAACGTGATACTGGGGATACAGCCCCGCGCCCACGCTGGGGTAGTCCATATGCCAGATTAGCTTGGGCAATAGGGTGGGGAAGTCTTCCGCCTTCGGCACAATTTCATGATGGTCGGTGTGGTACATCGTGGCAACAGCGTGAATGTACGGGCGTTCGTCATAGGCTGCGCCTTCGGCAAACGCGCCACTGAAGGTACGTAGCGGCGCGGCTTCCTCACCCGCCAGCCAGCGGCTTGCCAGCGCCACCACACTGCTGCTATCCAGCCCGCCGCTGAGGTGCGCCCCTACCGGCACGTCGCTGCGTAGGTGCAGGCGCACCGCATCAGCTAGCAGTTCGCGCAACTCGGCGACGTATTCATCCTCGCTGCGTTCGCCCGCCGCGTCCTCGCCCGTTGGCAAATCCCACCAACGTCGCACCTGTAGGCCGCCCGTGTCGGAGCCAAGCTCGGCGTAATGGCCGGGCGGTAGTTGCTGGATGCCCGCGAACCAGGTCTGTTCGCCAGTGGCGTACATATAGCGGCCATACTCGGCGATCGCCTTGAGATTGGGCTGGCGAGGCACGCGGGGGTCCTGGAGCAGCGCCTTGATCTCGCTGGCGAAGACTAGTGACTGCGCGGCGGGGTCGTACCAGTAATACAGCGGCTTGATGCCCATGCGGTCGCGGGCGATGAAGAGGCGTTGCCGACGCTCGTCCCAAATTGCCAACGCAAACATCCCGTTGAAGCGGCGCAGACAGTCCGGCCCCCATTCTAGATAGGCGTTCAGCACTACCTCGGTGTCGCTAGTGCCGCGAAAGCGGTAGCCCAGCGCTTGCAACTCCGGCAGCAGCTCCTTGTAGTTGTAAACCTCGGCGTTGTAGATGATGTATGCGCGGCTCTCTGCATCGGCCATCGGCTGGTGGCCGGTATCGCTCAGGTCGATGATGCTCAGGCGACGATGCAGCAAGCCCAGCGCCGCAGTGGGGCTGAAGTAGTAGCCGTCATCGTCCGGTCCGCGATGGCTGATTGAAGTCGCCATCTGTGTCAGCAGTTCGCGCTCTAGCGTACCGCCCAGGTTGTAGACACCGCCAATTCCGCACATAATTATATTCCTCTAATAAGCACATCCCCATTTAGGGGGAGATTCTAATAAGCTCCCCCCTCATTTTGAGGAAGGGAGGTGGGGCTCCTGCCGCTAAGTGTACACAAGCGCCGATTTGCTGTCAAGGTTATTGACAAAGCTGCGTAACTCTGTTATGATTGACATAACAAAGGTGGTTAGCAAACGTTATCATCGGTAGGCGAAGGCATTACCGTAGACGGGTAAGGAGGCGGACAGATGGCACATGAGGGCGGATCCGGCGGTGGCGGCAGCAAGAAGAAGAAACCGAGCTTCCTACGCAGTTGCCTGACCAGCGCGGTTGCGATCGTGGTAATTATCTATGTCGGCGTGCTGCTAGTCACCGCTGGGATTACGACGTTCCTCAATAATCGCGATAAGACTACTCTAACTGCATCTGCCTCTTCAGCGCCGCCCGCCAACCCGCCTGCGAATCAGGCAGTCGTAGTGACCGCCACGCCAATAATAATCGCGGCCATCAATGGTAGCAACAGCACTGGCGGGGCAGGTAGCGGGCCGCAGAATGCTCCGCCCGCTCCGCTGATAAGTTCAGCTGGCTTTACGGCAACTGGCCCCTTCTACATAGTCGAGCAGGCCGACCTCAGTCAGAACGACCAACCGCTCTCTTTCGATGCCAGCATGAGCCTTATTGCCGCCAAACTGCTCACCACGGTTGATGCGCTCAAGCAAATTAACCCGGCCTTGAGTAGCCGCACCCTGGTCGCTGGGCAGGTGCTGAATGTGCCGGCTGATGTGATCAGTGGTGGGGGTGGCGGCAATCTGCCACCCACTGGCGAGTATGCCAGCCCATAATGATTGTAGATTTTAGATTGCATATCGCAGATTGTAGCAAAAAGCCCCCAGCGGGGGTTTGGGGGAGAAAAGTTGCCCGCCGCTCACGCTCATCGTAAGCTATATTCACAGATGAGATACCTACGCCGCATCGCTGCCACACTTGCGCTGCTCTGCCTGCCCGTGCTGTTGACCGCCTGCAGCGGCGGCGCGTTGGACGTTACTCCCACCTACGTCAACTTCGTCACCATTAACGCTGCGCCCACCCCGACGATAACCCCGGTGGCGGCGCCGACCGTGGCGGCGACTACCTACGCGGTGGCGGCGGGCGACACCTTGAGCGGCATTGCCGCTCGTTTTGGGGTCAACATCGACGACCTTGCCCGCGCCAATGCCATTGCCGACAATATGCGCGACAAGCTACAGGTGGGCCAGGTGCTAGTCATTCCACCGCGCCAGTCCAACCAGCCAGTTCCAACCGCCTCGCCAATACCCATCGCGCTGACTGCCACGCCGCTACCATAGTTGGCCGAGTGTTGCGCCCATGTAGGCGAATCAGAGTTTGCCCCAATCATTGCCGCCATTAATCTGTTTCTAATCTCAGTTCACGCTTATCCACCTAAAGTATGAGTAACTGGCTATTGACATAGCGAAAAGGTTGGTGTATAATAAGCCCTGTAACACCTACGCCTTCACGACGTAGTAAATGACCTAAAGCACCGTACAGGATGAAGGAGGTGATGCTCATGGACAGTAGTTACGCAACATCGGGCATCGCGGAGGTAAGCAACCGTTAGGTTGCCCCTGCGATGCCCCTGAAAGCCCCCGATTAGTCGGGGGCTTTCTTCTTTTTGCCCATTTACCCTTCACCATTTACCATTCGCTTGACCGTGGCAATGTTGGTTTGTATCTCCGCTATATCGGGCAGGGCGGTGGCGGCCTGTTCGAGGTGGGGTAGGGCTTCGGCAGGGCGGCCTAGCTCCGCCAACACCGCACCAAGTTCGGCGTGGGTCTGGGCCTGCTGAGGGTCAATCAGCAGCGCACGCTCGAACGCGGCCACTGCTTCGGCGTGGCGGTCGAGGCGGCGGAGCAGGTCGCCAGCGTAGAAGTGGGCCTGCCAGAAGTCGGCGCGGGCCGCCGCTGCCTTTGCGTACCAGACCAGCGCCTGGTCAGGCTGCTCGTCCATTTCGTAGATGCGGGCTACCAGGAAGGCGGAGTCGTGGTCGTTGGGGTTTAGTTCGCAGGCACGCAGCAGCAGTGGCAACGCTTGCGGGCGCATCCCCAGGCGGTAGTGCAGGTCGCCGAGGTGGGCCAGGGTAGATATATCGTTGGGGTCGGCATCGAGGGCCAGATTGTAGAATTGCCGCGCCTCCTGATGGTGGCGGCGCTGGTCGGCCTTCAGCCCTAGACTGAAGTAGGCACGGGCGGTAATCGGGGCGCAGGGCGTATCAATCGTGATTGCCCGTAGCGTGGCGAGAAGGAGTATTGTCGTATCAGTGGGCGTGTCGCTTTCGGCGCTGAGGTCAAGTGCGGCTTCGGCAAAGAGTGCCGCCGCCCGCTGATAGGCGACATCAGTTTTTAGCGCAGTTAGGGCCAGGCGGAGGGCAGCTTTGCTGTCGCCAGGTTCGGGCAGGCCATAGCGCGGGGCCACATCCCGCGCCTGCCAGTAGGCGAGTAGCGCCTGTACATCATCGGTGCCGAGGGTCTGAACCACCGCCTGCGCTGGCTCAAGCGTGGATGTCAGTCCCACCTGTGTCAGTATCAGGGTGACAATATCCATCAGCGACTGCAGTCTGTACGGTTCCGCGAAGCGCTGCTGATGTCGCAACTCACCGCTGGCATCGTAGAGCAACAGGTCGAGGATCAACTCCCCATCATCGGTCAGCGTCCCGCA
>JANXYP010000238.1 GCA_025355955.1 Chloroflexota bacterium | reverse complement strand
CGCGATATCGTCAGCGGTAGAGCCAGCCCACCCCAACACTAGCCAGGGGCTAGTCCAGTCCTGCGCCACTTGTGATGGCAAGGGCTACGTGCTCGGTGAGGAGGGCTACTGCCCGTGCGCGGCGGGGGCGGCACGGCAGGCCGAGGAGCAGAGCTGGGTAGTAGAGCGCATCTGGGGCGAGGCGCGCATCCCGGCGGAGCTATCGGAGCGGCGCATTGCGGGCTGGCCGGGGGAAAGTGCGGTGCGGGACTATCTACTCACCTGGGTGAGCGCCTGGCAGGGCAAGTGCGGGCCGTCGCTGGTGTTGACCGGACGAGCGCGCTCGGGCAAGACCGGGCTGGTGCTGGGACTGGCCTACCAGCTAGCCGAGCAGGCGGTGGTCGAGCAGGTGCCGCGCTTCACGCTCCGGTTCGTGACCGCCTACGACCTGATGGCGGCGCTGTCTACGTGGCAGGGGCGAGAGGAACGTTTCAGGCAGTACCTGGAGTGTGACCTCCTCATCCTCGACAACCTGGGGCGTGAGCCAGCCTGGGATAGCAATGTGGCCAACCTGACCAGGGTGGTGATGCACCGTTACAATCACCAGTTGCCGCTGATGGTCACATCCAACCTCAGCTTCGGCGAAATAGAAGCCAGGTTCGGCAAGGACGGCGACGCGGTGACGGGGCGGCTGCGGGAGATGGCGCGAGGCTTCGTGGTCGAGGGCTTTGGCGAGTGAGGCTATTAAGCGAAGGGGCTTGGGGGCAGGGCGCATGACAGGGCGCGAGTATGTTGTTGTTGTTGCTAGAGCAGTCACCATGCGATGTAGTCGAAGGGCTTCAACAACAACCATAGCGGGGCGGGTGACGGAGCCGCTGGGTTAGGCAACCACCGGCGGTGAAGCCTGAGGTTCGGTGGCGACCGCTGGGTGAAGTTGTTGGTGTCGCCTAAGCTGACACCTTCGGCCGTGAGCTAAGTTCCAACAACAACAACAACCATACCGTTGCTGAGTGACGGAGCTGGCGACGAAGGCACGTGTTGTTGCCAGAGTAGACACCCTGCATACTGCCACAAAGTTCCAGACACGACAACAACAACACCATAGCCCGACTAGGCGACGGAGCATGGATGTCGGGCTGTGAACGCGGATTAAGTATACGTCCCCGGAAACCGGTGGCGACCCTCTTTGAAACAGCAGTGAGGATACGGACGTGAACGAGGAGCAGAAGCCAAGACCGATCGGGGTATTGCCGCCGCTGTAGGTTGGAACTGATCCATACCAGGCATGGTCGGCTGCGGTCAGCGACCTCCGAGCAGGTGGATGGTGCGCCATCGTTCACCTTAATTGGCCCACGCGTGCTGATCACGCACTGCCAGGTGCCTATACTCCAGCGTATGGGCGGGAAGGGAGGCGGCAGGTTCAGATGTAGCGCGGGGCGGCGATGGTCCGGGCGAAGAATGCCAGGCTGGACGCTGGAAGAGATGGAGGTCGAAGAGAGCTGATATAGACTAGTAATGGAACCCTCCTCTCCCAACGATGCGATGTCTTCTGAAGCCTTGGCTTGGGTAGAAGATTGAATAATCTGGCTCCTGCACTTCCCTCATCGCGATAGTGGTGTGCAATCGACTCATAGCGGTTTGCGATGTATCCCTTATAAGAATGCAGGGAGCGCACCTGCCTCTCGCTCCCCCCTATCCCGCTATAGTGCTTCTAGCCTATTTCCTCCTCGCTGCCTTCCTTTGGTATCAATTCGATTTCGAGGCGGAGCTTGCGGTGGAGGTTACCGAGTGTAGGCCATAGATTGCTGTCCGGCATGAGCTTGTCTACGTTGATGCTCTGGCCTTGCTTGGTTAGATGTTCGATGTGGTTCAGCAATTCCCGCTCAGTAAGAGTTAGGGAGTAGCCAGTTAGCTCCTCCACTCTGGTCATATGACCTTGCAGTGCTTTACCTGGTTCAATTACATCGGTGGATAGCCGTTGGGCATGGGCAGCAAACGACTCCGGTCCCACTGCCACTGCCGCTTCCACATCGCGGATTCCTTTCAGGCTGGTAAGTAGCTGACCAATCTCCTCGTCCAGCTCGTCGCAGCCACGTTGCAACTGCCGCCGCTTGCTCTGCGCCATATCATCCTCGGCGGCGGAGCGCATATCACCTACTTTCTTCCTCATTTGGTTCAGACTGAGGCTACGTTCGTCGCACCAGTGCTGCCAGCAACGCGCCACTTCATCATGCAAGTGTTCGAGGCGGGAGCCGATATCCTGGATCAACCTGCGGGTATCCAACGACCCTACCCCGCTACGATTGAGGATACGTTGATACTCGGTGAGCAGGTTGGTGAACTGCTTTTCCGACGTTCGTTGTTTCTGCAGCATCAGCTGCTCGATCTGGCCTGCCAACGGCCATAGAGTGTTGCTGTATACCCCTTCCATATCAGCCTGTGGCTGGCTCTTCCACTTGCGTAGCTCGGCCAACCATCGGTCGCACATGGCAATGACATCTACGCCCTCGTCGCCGAGGTGTTCTGCGTCGCGCCGCGCCTTCTCCACACTGACTTGCAACTTGTCAATCTTGGTCATTTGCGCGGCTTTTTGCTCTTTGGTGTGTAGCAGATCAAGCAGTTCGCCGACTACCCTGTTGTTGTTGGCGATGTCGCTGGCTAGCTGATTGATGTCTATGATCAGCCTGAGAACCTGCTCATCAGTGGGTGCGGCTTGCACGATTTGGCAGTCCCGCTCTAGCGTGGTCTTGCGTTCGCTAAGGTCGGCTTTGCCCATCCTCACGCGCTGATACTCGATTTGCATCCGTTCCACTGCTGCCGCCATCACTTCATCGCTGGCAAGTTGCTCCAGGCCCAGCAGTTCGCCTCTGCTCGGTTCAAGCAGGGCAGGCAACTGCTTCAATTGCTTAGGCAATACGCTCAAACGCAAGGTACGCCAAGCGTCAAGCTGGTCGCCAATCGCGGCTACCTGGTTGCGGAGGCGGTAGAGGGTTGGCTGGTCGTGGCTGCTGG
>JANXYP010000224.1 GCA_025355955.1 Chloroflexota bacterium | reverse complement strand
CAGATAGTGCAGTACCACTCCGTTGCCACCAACAGCCCAGCCTTCATCGGCTGAGAGCATAAATGCGCTACGCAAACTGTCATTAGTAGGAGCATCCTCTTTCACCCACTCACTATCCTTATATCGCACAATGATAGCTTGATTTGCAAGATGGGAACCACCTACTGCCCAGCCCGATGTGTCGGAAAGCATATAGATGCCACTCAACACCGTATCGGTTGGTACGTTTTGAGGCAGTGCGACCTTTGACCAACTGCTGTTCGAGTAATGCAACTGGCCAAACTCTCCTGCCGCCCAGGCCGTATCCGCCGAGGTAGAAGCAACTGCTAGCGGCTGGGGACCATTCAACTTCATCGGAAATATCCCTAGTGGCGGAGCATCTTCCCAGCAACCATCTTTGTAGCGCATAAACGCATCATCGCGCCCCACAGCCATTCCTGTATTAGTTGGATTGATGCTGATCCCGTAGCTTCTTAGTCCAGCTGTTACCAACGACTTCCACCTATGGCCATCATAGTGAAAGAGAGTGGCATCGTTTCCATGTATGCCACCTCCTGCTATCCAACCTTCATTGGGCGAAAGCATTGACATGCTCTGCAGCGAAAAGTCTTTGAAGTTAAACGGTAGATTGGGGGCATCATTTATACAGTCTTTCTGCGGTGATATGCACGACGCTGTTGAAACAATGATAAGAACAAGAGTAGCGGCGGTGAATAGCTTAATACCCGGCCATGTGAGGGGGTACTTGCTGATATCTCTTGAGGCGTTACTTAGTAGACTGCTATTCATCGCTCAATCCTATTCATGGCCGGGGAGAAGCGCATTATGTAGTATCCTGCTTAGTTCGTTGCGGTGCATTGCGTCTTCAGGCGAGAAGCAAATGCCCGATGCGTTCTTGCAAGGAGCGCCGTTGACAATACCGAGGTGGTGGAGGGTTTCGATTGCATGGTAGGCAAAGTAATCAGTGGATACATCACTGAAGTCCGGAGTAGCGGGGGTGTAACCTGGGTAAGCTCCCGCTCGGTCAATTATACTTGCTGCTCCTGCTATGCGGCGATGGGTCGAGGGGGCTAGTGGTTTCTGTCGCCCGCCTCGGATAAGATAGAAGGTTAGTTCCTGTTTCTCCTCGTTAATACGGTAGAAGATTACGAACGGCTTGACGTTGACACGCTTGTAGTTAGCTGGACAGTGCAGTGTAGCTGCGTAGCTGTACGGTCTGCTCTCCACCTGCTTCATTGCAGTGCGAAGCAGCTTGCGTACTTCACGACCAGCATCAGCGCCCTGGTCCTCCTCGATGTACCTACCCTGCTCGTCGATCTGCTTGAACACGGTTTCGGCGATGTAAGCAGTTATCCCAGCCATGTCTACGCTGCCTCTTGATGCTGCGCCCTTGCAGCGCGTCGGGCATCGGCGCGGCGTTCTAGCTCATCAAATGCCTCGTCAATGGTGTAGCGCTCCCCAGCCTCGGCTTCGTCGGCTAGACGGATATGCTCTGCTGCCTCAGCGCGGGCGAGTAGGTCGCGGTAAGCGCCGATTTCAATAATTGCCGCCCTGGGCTTGTTGCGGACGTTGAGCAGCACCGCCCCTTCTGGGGTGAGGGCGCTCAGAATCTGCGATAGCTTGTCCTTAGCCTCCCCCACGTTGATGCTGGTGTCGCTGATTGTCAGGTATTCGTCAAGTTGGTCTGCGGTCAGGTCGGGCATCGTATCTTCCTTTCAGGTATAGTAATTGGCTATGTACATACCCACATTTTACACCCTGCTTTGTATCTTGTCAACTTTCCAACCCGCCACATTAAGGAGGTTGCAAAGTCGGCTTACTCGTTACAGTATGTGGCTAGTGAACTGCTTGTTAACCTATGTTCTGCCTGTGACGAGGCATAAAGGCAGCCTGCTGATGAGCGGTGCGATATTCGTGAGCTAAGGCTGAGTGGCTAATAGTCCATGCTACAAACTAGTGAAACCGTCTAACCACAACCTCTATTCAGTCGGGCACTCTCCGCCCGCCCTATATCCCCCGCTGCCACCTCGCGCCCCACCCAAACGCTCGAATAGTGGCACTGCGGCTCCGTTACTGCGCCACGTTATGGTTGTTATTGTTGTGGCTGGAACTTTGGGCAGAGTATACGATTTCCGGTTAGGCAACAACAACAACTTACTCTCGCCTTCTGCGGAACCCTGAGCCAATGCCGATTCGCTTTCGCTTTGCTTCTCCGCTTCACTCGCCGAAGCCCTCGACCACGAACCCCCGCGCCATCTCCCGCAGCCTGCCCGTTACTGCATCGCCATCCTTGCCGAACCTTGCTTCGATTTCGCCGAAGCTGAGGTTGGATGTGACCATCAGCGGCAACTGGTGATTATAACGGTGCATCACCACTCTGGTCAGGTTAGCCACATTGCTATCCCAGGCTGGCTCTCTGCCCAGGTCATCGAGGATGAGGAGA
>JANXYP010000172.1 GCA_025355955.1 Chloroflexota bacterium | reverse complement strand
CTTCGACAGCTACAAACGCTTCGTGCTGCAACTGTTCCAGGCCAGCGAGAGCGCGGGCCGCTATGGGCAGCTCGATATTCACGGGATGCTCGGCCCCTATCCCGTCCACGTCTACGACTTCCGCAAGCACAATAACCTGCACATCGGCGAGGAGACCATCCATGATTTGCACGCCTTGACGCGGGGCGGCGCGGGCGACCGGCTCTACATCATCGCGCCCTACTCGCTGGTAGACTTCTATCAGAACTACGAGCGCGTGGGCGACACCGCCTACTATATGCTGAAGGTGCCACACTCGATCCTGGAGCGCATCCGCAAGGGCGAGTACAAGCCGCTGCGCCAGCCCAGCAGCGCCAACGACATCAACGACCCCGCCCGCGCTGTCGGCTTCGACTTCATCCGTATGCCGGAAGTGCGCGCCCGCTACCAGATCAAGCCGACCAGCCAACCGATGTATCCCGAATATAGCATCAAGCTGGAGGAGTTCAGCAGCCCAGCGATTGAGCGCAGCGCTACCCCCGCCAACGACGAGCTAAAGTTCCCCACCTTTGCCATGCTGCTGGTAGACCCCGACTACCGCGGCGGCGTGTTCCGTCTCGGCTACCACGCCGATGCCGATGAGATGAAGAAACACCACTACACTGCCTACCTGCCCGATAGCCTGAGCATCGGCGAGGTGGTCAAGGTGGTGTACATAGACATCTACGGCAACGAGTACACCGCCGAGGTGCCACGCACTGCTTTCAGCAACGGAGAGACCCGTGGCGAAGAAGACTAGCCCCGTCGCCGTCAATCCCCGCGACCTTGTGCTGAAGGTCAAAGAACCGACCGCTGAAGCTAGAGAGCTAGTCGCCCGATACGATGAGTTCATCGCCGCGCTATGCGAAGGGCGGGCGTATCAAGAAGCCGCCATCCGCGCCATGCTTTACTATCTGCTGGGCGGCAGCACCCGCAACCCTGACGGCAGCTACAACTCCGCCAGCCGCTACCCAGACCTCAGCGCCCTCGCCGACGAAAACTGGCAGGCCAACCCCCGCATCCGCGCCCGCTACCCCACGCTCGACGAGTTCCGGCAATCGCTGCTACTGACCGAGTACGACAAGAAGGCGAAGCAGTGGCGCTATCCCACCCAACTGTACGCCAGCCTTGACCTTGCCACCGGCACGGGTAAGAGCTATGTGCTATACGGCCTCGCCCAGATTATGCTCGACCTCGATCTGGTGAATAACGTCATCGTGCTATGCCCCACGCGGCTGATCTACGATGGCCTGAGCGACAAGTTCAAGTGGCTAGCCAGTCGCGCCGACTTGCGCCGCTTGCTGCCCAACCAGCATACCCCCGGAATCCTCGACGCGCAGAGCGAGCTAGGGCAATACGACATCATGATTGCCAATGTGCATAAAACCTATCCCAAGGTCAAATCGGCGATTGCCGACAGCTTGCGGGCAGGTGGGCAACACACCCTGGTGCTGAACGATGAAGTTCACCATGTAAACCTCGATGCTAAGAAAGCCACCCTATGGCGGCAATTCCTGCGCCACTCTGAAAACAACTTTCGCTACATCATAGGCGTTACTGGTACCGCCTATCGGGGCAGGTCGGAGTTCACCGCTGACGAATACTTCACCGATGTGATCTACCGTTACGATCTGGTAACTGCGATCCGGGAAGGCCAGATCAAGGCGGTGCGCTACGTGAGCAAAGCGCCACGCAAGAACGAAGCCGCCGCCCGCTGGGCGGGCATAATTGATAATCATGAGCGAGTAAAGGACGACCTCGCTAAACTTAACCTGAAAAGTGACCAGCTTATCCGCCCCGTCACCCTCATCGTTACCGATGATATCAGCAAATGCCGGGAGGTGGCTGACGAGCTGATCGAACACCTCGCCCACCGCCCCAACTCCGACCTGGCAGTGATTAAAAGATCGGTGCTGGTGGTCAATTCCGATGATGAGAACGCGCAGGATGTGCGCGACCTAGAGCAGGTGGACGACTACAAAGGTGAGCGGCGCATCGAGTGGGTGGTCTCGGTTTCGATGCTGACCGAAGGCTGGGACGCGAAGAACGTGTTCCAAATTGTGCCAGACGAGGAGCGGGCCTTCAGTTCCAGTCTGCTCATCGCCCAAGTGGTTGGGCGCGGCTTGCGCCTGCCAGCAGGCTTGAAAACCAGCAACGCGACCCTCACCGTGTTCAACCATCCCCGCTACGCCGAAGCGATGCGCGGTTTTGGCGCAACCGACACTGCAACCGTTGATACTGCACCAACCAGCGATGCGCTACCTAACGACTTGGCCGCTGCGGTTGAGGCCACTGCCACCGGCGAACCTGTTGCCAATGCACTGGCTGCCACTGACGAAAAGGCAGTGGAACTCGGTGTTTACCGCAAGGAGATAGTTAGCCATCCGGTTATGACCGCACCCCGTGCCGCCTATCACTTTGACCTGCACAATCTTGATTATGTGTGGGTGGAAGAGACCGAGGATGTAGCAGGCATAGAGGGCAAAGCCGAACTAGGCGCACTTGGCTTTAGCACCTATGTATCACCCAAAGGAAGCGAGTTCGACTATACCCGCTATGACGGCCCTCCGGTCAAAGAAGACCGCCAATGGGTACGATACGACGCAGAGGACGATGTTACCCATACAATCGCGGATACCGTGCAAGCAATGCTGACCGCCCTGCATGCCGACCCGCCACCAAAACCAGAAGTCCTCGCCCGCTACGACGAAGCCAACCTCACCAAGCTGCTAGTCGAGGCATTGGAAGGAGCAGGGAACCCGGGCGGGCCGGTTAGCGATGCCCATTATAATTTCTGTCTTAGGCAGATTGACGAGCTACGCCCGCGACCGCCATACAAGGGGCTACGCAGGCGGCGTGATGCTGCACCTGGTCTCGTGCCAATTAGCACCCACAGTGATAACCTAGTGCAGAGGCGTGGCCTCGATTACTTCCGCACCACCGCTACCCTGTTCTACGACCCTAATAGCCTCGACGTGACCCAGCCAGAATATCGTGCCTACTTGCAAACTTTGCTCGAACAAAGAGCAGATGGCGAGAACGTCCACTGTGAACGGATGTATAGCTCCGATTTCCGCAGCCCAATGAATGTTGTCCTCAGCGCCTCCAAGCCTGAGCGCGATCTACTCTATAGCCTTGCCCTTCCTGCCTCGAACCAGCTAGCGGCTTGCGTGCAGGCATGGGCCAAATCGGCAGATACAGGTTTCTATACCATTCGTTATGATCGCCCCGCCGGTTACAAAGGCAAGGAAGAGGCCGAGTTCAACCCCGATCTGTTCATCAAGCTGGATTTGAACGGTCAGCCCGTGATGCTAGTCATCGAGATAAAGGACGACGAGAAGGCGGTGGATAGGGAGAACAAGGCGATCAACGTTGCCAAGCTCGATGCGGCTCACGACCACTTCAAGATAATTAATGAGCGGCTGAAGGCGGAAGCAGGCAATGGCGAACTCTCCCTACAATATATCTTTCTCTTTCTATCGCCTGGCAAAGATAGCTACCAAGACTTCTTCACTATCCTTGCCAAATGCGACCTTACGGCCCTGCAAACCTACCGCAGCAAGCTGGAATTCGAGCTACGCAACGCCAGGGTGGAGTAACTTGGCCCAGGCGAGTGTGTAGTTCCCCCCTCCCACCGGGAGGGGTAGGTAGGGTGCGTGCAGCGCGACTCGGACCCACCCCCAGCCCCTCCCGGCGGGAGGGGAGAACAGCAGAACTCTGTTTATCGGGTATATAGCGCCGCCCCTGTTTCCCCCTTCAGCTTCCTCTTTAATCTTTGACCTTTAATCTCCCCTCCCCCTTGCCAACCCATAAGCCAATATTGTACAATAACCAATAACCTGCAACGGCGCGGGCATTGGCACGGATGTAGAGTTAGGGGCGGGTTGCACTCGCCCGCAAGAGCAAAGGAGCGAGGAGCAGTGAACAGTTTTAACCGGCGCAGCGACGAGGAGCAGGCGTTTGCCGCCAAGTTTGGTATCGAAGGGCTTACTTTCGACGATGTGTTGCTGCTGCCCGCCGCCAGCGATGTGCTGCCCAAGGATGTCAGCACCGCCACGATATTTACCCGTGGCATCAGCCTGAACATTCCCATCGTCAGTGCGGCGATGGACACCGTGACCGAGGCGCGGCTGGCAATCGCCCTGGCCCGCGAAGGTGGCCTGGGCGTGATCCATCGCAACCTCAGCATTGCCGAACAGGTGTCCGAGGTGGACAAGGTGAAGCGCAGCGAGGCGGGCATGATTGTAGACCCCATCAGCCTGACCCGCGACCACCCTTTGCGTGACGCGCTGGCGTTGATGGAGAACTACCACATCAGCGGCGTGCCGATTACCACCGCTGAGGGCTGCCTGGTCGGTATCCTCACCAACCGCGACATCCGTTTCGTCGAGGAGGCCGATATGGACGGCCCGATTGACGACTTTATGACCAGCACCAACCTGATCACCGTGCCGGTTGGCACCACCCTGGAGCAAGCCAAGAGCATCCTACGGCGACACAAAATTGAGAAGCTGCCTGTCGTAGATCGTGACGGCGTGCTGAAGGGGCTGATCACGGTCAAGGACATCCAGAAGAAGCAGCAGTATCCGATGGCAACCAAGGACGACAAGGGTCGGCTGCGCTGCGCCGCTGGCGTGGGGGTGGGCGCGGATGCCGAGGAGCGGGCGCTGGCGTTGGTCGCCGCCGGGGTTGACGTGCTAGTGGTGGACACCGCGCACGGCCACTCGGCGGGGGTGATTAAGATGGTCAATCGGCTGAAGGGGCGAGTGAGCGTGCCAATCGTGGCGGGCAATATCGGCACCGCCGATGCGACCATTGCCCTGATCGAGGCGGGGGCCGATGCGATCAAGGTGGGCATCGGACCAGGCTCGATTTGCACCACGCGGGTCGTGGCGGGCGCGGGCATACCGCAGATCACCGCCATCTGGGAGTGCAGCAACGCCGCCGCCCGCTATGGCATTCCAGTGATTGCCGATGGCGGCATCCAGTACAGCGGTGACATCGCCAAGGCGCTGGCAGCGGGCGCAGACACAGTGATGCTGGGCAGCCTGCTGGCGGGGGTAGACGAAAGCCCCGGCGACATCGTGCTGTATCAGGGCGAACGCTTCAAGGAGTATCGCGGCATGGGCAGTCTGGGCGCAATGAAGCAGCGTAGCTACTCGAAAGACCGCTACTTCCAGGAAGAAGTGCAGAACCTGAGCAAGTTCGTGCCAGAGGGCATCGAGGGGCGGGTGCAGTACAAGGGGCCGCTCGGCAACCTCATCTATCAGCTAGTCGGCGGCCTGCGCCAGGGCATGGGCTACGTCGGCGCACACACTATCGAACAATTGAAGCGCAACACCCGCTTCATTCGTATTACCGCTGCGGGCCTGCGCGAGAGCCACCCGCACGACATCACCATCACCAAGGAAGCCCCTAACTATGGCCGCAAGTGACTCCTACGCGAACCCTCTCCCCAACCCTCCCCCGGTGGGGGAGGGGGTTAACGGCCCTCTCCCCAACTCTCCCCCGCTGGGGGAGGGGGTTAGTCCCATTGATCAGCCATTCTTCAACCCTGCCGGGCCGACTGGAATGCTGCTGCTGCACGGCTTCAGCAGTGGCCCGGCGCAGATGCGCGAGTTCGGCCACTTCCTGGCGGCGGTCAACGTCACCAACGTGGGCGTGATGCTGGCGGGGCATGGCACTAGCCCCGAAGATATGCGCTATACCACCTGGCCCGACTGGTACGCCTCGGTGGAGCGCGGCTACCAGCAACTGCGCGAATATGGTTGCCAGCGCATTCTCGTCGCGGGCCTCAGCCTGGGCGGCACGCTGGCGCTACACCTGGCCGCGCATCAGCCGCTCGATGGCATGGTCATCATCAACACCCCCATCTACCTGCCCCAGTTTATCAAGGGCGCAATCAGCCTGTTCGGTGGGGCCATCCCCTATCTCAACAAGGTGTTTAGCGACGTGCGTGAGCCGGTGGCAAGGGTGGCACAGCGCGGCTACAGCCGCACGCCGGTGGAGTGCTACAGCAGCGTGGTAGACTTGCTCGCCGTCGTGCGTAGCGAATTGCCGCGCATCACCACCCCCGCACTGATTATGTACTCACGCAACGACCACGTGGTTATGACCCCCAACAGCCATCATATCTACGCCAACCTGGGCAGCCACGATAAGCACCTGATCGTGCTGCATCGTGGCTACCACGTGGCAACGGTGGACTACGACAAGGGCGACATCTTCGCCCGCAGCCACGATTTCATCGTCAAGCACGGCGGGCTGGGGGTGAAGTCGCTGACCGACTAAAAGTGCAGCAATCACATCTTCAGGCGCGGATCGAGCGAGTCGCGCAGCGCATCACCAATGAAGTTGATCGAAAGCACGGTCAGGAAGATTAGCAACCCCGGCCAGATTAGCTGCAGCGGCGCTTGCCGTGCCACATCTTCCAGCCCAGCCAGGATGTTGCCCCAACTGGATGCTGGTTCGCTAATGCCGAAGCCCAGGAAGCTAACCGCCGACTCGGCGACGATGAAAGCACCGACGTTGAGGGTGGCATCCACAATAATCGGGGCAAGCGAGTTGGGCAGCAGGTGGCGAGTGATGATGCGAGTGTTGCTGGCACCCAGCGCCCGCGTCGCCTCCACAAAGTCGAGGCTGCGTAGTGAAAGCACCGAGCCGCGTACCAGGCGGCTGGTACCCGGCCAGCCAAATGCAGTCAGTACAATCACAATTGTCCAGTAGCCCGGCCCCAGCACCACGCTCAACGCCAGCAGCATGGGCAGAAAGGGCAGGGAGAGGGCGAGGTCGACGGTGCGCATTAGCACGGTATCAACCTTGCCGCCGAAGAAGCCCGCGACGGAGCCGACGACAATGCCGATCAAGGCCACGAACAAGGTGCAGATCAGGCCGACCGACAGCGAAATTTGACCGCCGTAGGCGAGGCGGCTGAGAACATCGCGGCCAATATTATCCGTACCCATCAGGTAGAAGTTACCGTTGCGGGGATTGACATAGCCGGGGTTGGCAAACTGCGCCACGCCAGCATTGAAGCCAGGCACGGCCGGGTCGTAAGGTGTCCACCACTGTGCTGTCATCGACAGGATCAGCAATGTACTGATAATCATCAGGCCAGCTACGGCCATCTTGTGCTTACGGAAACGCCGCCAGGTTACCGCCAACTGGCTCTCTTCGTTAGCCAGGGTCATCTGATCATGGATAGACAAAATTGTGATTGCCATTGCAAGCCTCCTCAAACCTCGCGTTGTTACCCCGCGTGGCGCTCCTAATCGTTACTGATGCCAATTATCGCGCACTTGCCCACCCCACCGCTGGTTTTCTACTAGCAGGGCTGCATTTGCTGACACCAATACTCTGATTGCTGATAAGGGGTTCAAGCAGGCACACGCAAAATCGTTGGTGTAGATACGCCAAATAAAAGAGGAGCGGGCGGCAACTGACCGCCCGCTCCTGCTTTGAGCTATGGCTCAGTTCACGGTGTAGTTACGCCCTTGTAGACGATCTGGGCCATCTCGTCGCGGCGAATGTTATTGTTGGGGCGGAAGGTATGGTCAGGGTAGCCGTTTATCACACCCTTGTTGTGGGCAGTTTCGATGCTGACGAAGAATACGTTAGAGGCTGGCACATCGCTGAAGGTGGGCGTGCCACCGGCGGGGGTGATTAGCGCATAGTTAGCGGCGCTTACTACCAGCTTGGTAATCTGCCCGCGGGTAATCGGTACGTTGGGTAGATAGCAGGGATAGGCTACGCCATGCACGGCGCAGGTGTTGGCATCGAAGCCGTTGAGGATGCTGGCATGGTAGCCGCTCTCGATATAGGTGTAGGCGAAGTAGGTGGGTGGCACATCGTTGAAATCCTGGCCGCCACTAGGGGTATATAGTGGCAACCCAAAGCCGAGTACCACTACTTTGGCGAACTGGCCGCGTGTGGATGTACCCGCAGGCGAGTAGTGGGTGGCATCGGTGCCATTGACTGCGTGGCTACAGTAGAGATAGTTGATTGCGTGGAAAAAGATGTTGCTGTTGATGTCCACGAAGGGGTTGGCGCAGATGGTTGGCTGGGGTGTTGCGGTTGGCGCGAACGTGTTCGTCGGTGCAGGTGTATTGGTTGGCCCTCCGGGAGTGTTGGTCGGCGCGGGCGTGTTAGTTGGGCCGCCAGGGGTGTTAGTGGGGCTGCCGGGTGTGTTGGTCGGGCTAGCGGAGGTTGGTGTAGCACACCCTGGGGCGCTGTAGTGTTCGGTCAGTGGCTGGTAAGCACCGCCGTCGAAATAGCTACCCGCCGCCCAGACATTGCTCGCCGATATCGCGCTTACGCTCAATAGATTGTTGTAGCCTGTGCCGACATTAGGGTTGGAGACGACGCTCCAACTGCTGCCGTCCCAGTGTTCGGTCAGTGTCTGATCGGCAAAGCTGCCGCTATTGAAATAGTAACCAACCGCCCAAACATCGTTCGCTACTATTGCGCTTACACCAGATAGAACGTTGTTGCCTGTGCCGACGTTAGGGCTGGAGACGACGCTCCAACTGCTGCCGTCCCAGTGTTCGGTCAGTGTCTGCTCGGCAGTGCTGCCGACATTGTCATAGCGACCTACCGCCCAGACATCGTTCGCTGCTATTGCGCTTACACCAGATAGAACGTTGTTGCTTGTGCCGACGTTAGGGCTGGAGACAACGCTCCAACTGCTGCCGTCCCAGTGTTCGGTCAGTGTCTGATCGACAGTGCTGCCGCTATTGAAATAGCCACCTACCGCCCAAACATCGTTCACCGATATGGCAGTTACTCCGCTCAGATAGTTGTGGCTTGTGCCGACGTTGGGGCTGTAAACGATGATCCAGCTACTGCCGTCCCAGTGTTCGGTCAGCGTTAGCTCGATGCCGCTGACCGTGTGATAGCCACCCGCCGCCCAGACATCGTTCGCCGATATCGCGCTTACACCAGATAGAACGTTGTAGCTTGTGCCGACGTTGGGGCTGGCGACGACGCTCCAGCTACTGCCGTCCCAGTGTTCGGTCAGTGTCTGATCGATAGTTCTGCCGACATTTTCATAGTAACCAACCGCCCAAACATCGTTTGCTGCTATCGCGCTTACGCTAGATAGATAGTTGTAGCCTGTGCCGACGTTAGGGCTGGCGACGACGCTCCAGCTACTGCCGTCCCAGTGTTCGGTCAGCGTCTGCTCGACAGTGCTGCCGCCATTGTTATAGGAACCAACGGCCCAAACATCGTTCGCTGCTATCGCGCTTACGCTAGATAGATCGTTGTAGCTTGCGCCTGGGCCGGGGCTATAAACGACGTTCCAGCCTGGATTGCAGGTTGCTGGCAATGCCTGACCTGCTTCGCTGCCGCTTGCCTGGCTATGCGGCGTAGCTGCCATCACGCTGAACAGCAGCAGGGTCACGATAGCGATGAGGGACACTGTTCCTATCTTGCGCATGGTCTGCCTCCTTTTTTAACTATTATACCAATTCTCTTGAGTTAGGCAGTAAATTGCGCCAGGGTGAGCGCAGCCTACCCCTACGGACGTTGTTAATCTACAATCTGCAATCGTCAAGGAGTGGTCACACCCTTGAACACGATCTGGGCCATCTCGTCGCGGCGCACGTTGTTGTTGGGCAGGAAGGTGCCGTTGGGATAGCCGTTGATTACTCCGTGCGCGTGCGCGGTTTCGATGCTGACGAAGAACACGTTGCTGGCTGGCACATCGCTGAAGGTGGGCGTGCCACCAGCGGGGGTGATTAGCGCATAGTTAGCCGCGCTTACTACCAGCTTGGTAATCTGCCCGCGGGTAATCGGTACGTTGGGTAGGTAGCAGGGATAGGCTACGCCATGCGTGGCACAGGTGTTCGCGTCGAAGCCGTTGAGGATGCTGGCATGGTAGCCGCTCTCGATGAAGTTATAGGCGAAGTACGCGGGTGGCACGTCGTTGAAGTCCTGCCCTCCACCAGCGGGGGTGTAACTGGGCAGGCCGAAGCCGAGTACCACCACCTTGGCGAACTGTCCCCGTGTGGCAGTGCCAGCGGGCGAAAAGTGGCTGGCATCGGTGCCGTTGATGTCGCCTTGACAGTAGAGTGTGTTGATGGCGTGGAAAAAGATGTTGCTGTAGATGTCCACGAAGGGGTTGGCGCATACGGTGGGTTGCGGGGTAAAGGTTGGCGCGGGCGTGTTGGTTGGCGCGGGCGTGTTGGTGGGCGTGGGCGTGGCCTGCGGCAGTTGCGCCCAGCTAGACCAGATGCCCCAGTTGCCGG
>JANXYP010000166.1 GCA_025355955.1 Chloroflexota bacterium | reverse complement strand
CCGCCGAATGGGAAAAACCTGGGGGCTGGTGTCGGTGGTCTTGAGGCGAATGGCATAATTGTTCTGCGCTTTTGTGCCATTGATGGTATGGTCGCCATCAAATGGCACGTTGGTGTTGAGTCGCCATTGGTGGTTGCCATTCATCGGATAAATATGGTATCCAGGGTCGGGGGTTTCAGCGAAGTTGGTCCAGGTCTGGCTATAGACATAACTATGCAAGAGAACACCGCCTTGCTCGGTGCCACTAATCGGCGAGGCAGGTACGACCCACGACGCAGCCAGCACATCGTCACCGAAGTAGTTGGGGGTGCTGTCGGGGTAATATAGAGAGTAGACTGTCGTAGCGCTAACCACTTGGGTGTCACACGGGCTTGTCCCAGGTTCGTTGTCGCCGGTTTCAACCGCATTATTGGCACACCAGCGGGTATTGATATTGTTGAAGTCTAGGCCGCCGCCACACTGGCCTGGTAGCCGGTTTGGGTCGCCACATGGGTGAGACTGACTGAATATGGGGTTGATGTGACTCCTTCCATTCACGTCATTATAGCCAGGTTTGGGCTGGTAGGCGGCATCGTAGATTTGCAGGTAGCCATCGGTACCATCTGGCACATAGAGTGCGTAGTCGTAGCCCTGGTTATCGTGGTCGGGCTGGAACGGACCGCCCACCGGCCAGCAGTTGCAGCCACCGCTAGTCTGATCCCACTTAGCAGTGAATGGATCGCCGTTTTCCTTGGGCGTGCCTGGCGAGTGCATACTGAGCCAGAAGTTCTGCAAGCGCATTGGCGAGTTGTCGCCGTTACTACCCTGGGTATGCCTATCTACCGCCAACTGACTGCCCACTCCGAGGTAAGTCTCCGGCATGGTCATCGGCACAATGTCGGTGATCACAATGTTTGGGTCAGTGGGGTTGCTGCTACTCGCCTGGGCGTGCGGTTGGATCACGCCGCTAGCGAGTGCTGCGCCCTTCAGGTAAGGCGGCCTGATCGGCTGCGCCGCGCTGCTGCCGATCAACACGCTAGCCAGCAATACGGTGGCGGCCAGCATCAGGCCGAGGGCGGCGGCCCGCCAGTAGATGGTAGGGTGGGTAAGCTGGTTGGCTACGTTGTTGGGTACCTGGGTTGTATATTCGTCACTCATGTTTGGCTGCTCCTCTCGAATCCTATACAAATGGGCGAGGCGGTCGGTTGGGTGGAGCGTCGCTACGCTTCTACACTGCCATTATAGCAGCAAACTTCGCATAAGTCAATGCTTATACAAAAGTTGGGCGAAAGCCCTCTCCTGCAAGATTTATTCTAACCCACAAGTCGAAAAGGACGGTAGTAATGGGGCAGGCCGCCGTTCGCCGAGTTACCGAGGGCTGGGAGCGCAGCTCCGATCGGCGCAACGCATCAATGCTTGTCGAAAGCGGCAAGCGCCAACGTAGAAAGTTGAGGTAAGGTTAGCAAGGGGAGATTAGCGCGAGGCGGCAACTTGATGCGAGGCAGCTTACCCAACCCTTGGTACGGGGCGACCCACCATCTGAAGATAAGCCTGGGTAACGCTGCAACAATGGGCTGCGCTCCCAACCCCCGGTAACTCGGCACGCCACCTGCTGGCTTGCGGCCTCGTACTACTGGATATTTCTATTTGTCGGTAAGAGCTAGACCACAAGAAGAGAGGCTTTTTGCTGTCCGCACATCGCTGATAACATTAGATAAGGAGCGCACCTGGTCGGGGGGATATTCGTTTGCGCCGAGTGCTTCGCGCACATCGGCGACCACGAACAGTGAGCCAGTGGCGCAGATGAGGTCGTTGGGTTGGGCCAACAGGCGAGCGACGCGCACCGCCTCGGCTACGCTATCGGTGGTCAGCACCGCCGTGGAGGGCGAAACGTGGTCATTGGCCTCGGCCAGCAGGCTGGTGGGGTCAATCGCCCGCGGATGGCTGGCGCGGGTGAGGATGATGGCATCGGCAATGGGAGCCAGCGCGGTGATGATGTCCTCGATGGGGTGAGGGGCAATTACGCCTACAATCAGGATTAGGCGGTCGCGGTTGAAGTAGGTGCCGGGGGCTAGCGCGTCGCGCAGGCGCAGTGCGGAATCACCGTTGTGTGCGCCATCGACCACGAACAGCGGCTGGCCGGGCGCGTCTTCCAGTAGTTCAAGGCGACCAGGCCAGCGCACTGCCGCCAGCCCCTCCTGAATCGCGTTGGGGGGCAGGATCAGGCCATGGCGGGTGAGCAGCAGCGTTGCGCCGACGGCGGTGGCGGCGTTGTCGCGCTGGTAGATGCCGAGCAGCGGTAGGATGACTGGCGCGGGCGACAATTGCGCCCCAGGTGTAGGAAAGTCGGGGTGGAAGTAGAGGGTGAAGCTCTGACCGCGCACCCGCCGACGGTTGGCGCTGAGGAGGCGAATGGCGCGGGCGGGGTCGATCCAGAGTGCTTCGCCCACCATATTGAGGTTAGCTGCCTCCTGCTGCGCCTTCTGGACGATAATAGCAGCAGCCTCGGTTTGCTGCGGGGCGCTGATCACGTCGAGACCTGGCTTGATGATGCCCGCCTTCTCGGCGGCAATCAACGGCAGGGTGTTGCCCAGCAGTTCGAGATGGTCCATGCTGATGCTGGTGATCACGCCGACATCGGGGCTGATCACGTTGGTGGTATCCAGCCGCCCGCCGATGCCAACTTCGATTACCGCCATGTCTACTCCGCTACGGGCGAAGTGCAGGAAGGCAAGGGCAGTGCCTAGCTCAAAGGTAGTGGGTGGCGGCAAATAGGGATGGAGGCCGGTGTATTGCTCTACCAGGTCGGGAAAGTCACTGACGATGGCGGCCAGTTCATCGGGCGAGATGAGCTGATCGTTGATGCGGATGCGCTCGCGGTGGGTGTGCAGATGCGGCTGGGTATAGAGGCCAACGCGCTTGCCAGCGGCGACGAGGATGCGCTGGATCATCTGCGCGGTGCTGCCCTTGCCCTTGGTTCCCGCCACGTGGATGCTGCGGAATTGCCGCTCAGGGTGGCCTAGCAGCGCCATCAGTGCATGGGCCTTGTCCAGGCTGAAGCTGGTCGGACTGTAGACCTGCGGCATCACCTGCTCATAGTTGGTAAAGCTGTAGAGGTAACGGAGCGCCTCATCGTAATCCATGACCTTCTATCCCAATCTCGCAACGTAACCGCAGCGCAGACACAATTTTAATAGACTAACACGGCAAGGGTTCATTGCGCCCTGCGGTATTACGCCTATTTTAATCCAAAGGCCACTTCCATCCTTTGGCTAGACCTAACGCGATGAACTGCCATTCACCCGCTACAAAGCACAACGGTTTGAAATTGTCTGAAAACCCAGTGGACTGTGCATAGCAACAAGGTGAGCGCCGCCCGCCCCTTCGCACGAATCAACTGGTTCTTAGTATTACAGCCTTAGTTGCTGGGCAAGATAATGTAGTTACGATTGGCCTGGACACTAGGCGGCAGGGCGTATGCGATTCGCCCCTACACCAATCTGGCGCATTTATGCTAACTGAGGCTGTAATATTAGGCAGTCTCTTACAAGCATAGTCAAATAAACGTATGCAGCAACAAATTCTCATCCTCAGCCTGCGCCCGTTCCAGAGTGGCGCGAGCTGTCTGGCAATCGGCAGCCATCTGGGTAATCAACGCCTCCAGGCTGGCGAATTTCTCCTCGCCGCGCTGGTGGGTGACGAAAGCGATACGCAAATCGCGGTCATAGATGTCGGCATCGAAGTCGAATATGTAGGTTTCCACGTTGCTGCTACCGTCAGCGAACATGGGGCGGTAGCCCACGTTGGTTGCTGAAGGCAGTGGAATCCGCTCCCCCTCCCCAACCCCCTCCCGAGATGGGGGAGGGAGTACCGAAGGGGAGTCGTACAAATAGGCAAAGGTGGCGTAGATGCCGTTGCCGGGCATGGCGAGGTGAGGGGGTGGGTCGAGATTGGCGGTTGGATAACCAAGTTGCCGTCCCCGTTGTGCGCCATGCACTACTACGCCCTGGATGCTATAGTAACGGCCTAGCATGGTTGCTGCCTGGCCCATTTGGCCCCTGGTGATGGCTTGACGGATCGCGCTGCTGCTTACCTTCGTGCCTTCCACAGAATAGCGCTCGATGGTATGAACCGTGAAGCCCATCTCTGCGCCAAGTTGGGCAATATAGTCGATTGGCAGCAGATCGCGGCCCATGGTGAAGTCCGGCCCTTCCCACAACTCGCGCACGGTCAGGTGGCGGGTTAGTTGTTGGGCAAACTGGCGAGTGGAGTTGGCGGCCAGTTCGCGGGTGAAGGGTAGGGCAATCAGAATGTCAGCGCCGCTGCGGGCAATCAGCTTGCGCTTCTCTGCGTCGGTGCAGAGCAGCACCGGCGGGCTGTCCGGCCAGAACATGAAGCGCGGATGCGGCTCGAAGGTCATTACCGCGCTGCGCCAGCCATGCTGCTGTGCGCTCTCCACCGCCCTACCGATCAGGTGCTGATGACCGCGATGTACCCCATCGAAAGTGCCAATGGTAAGGGCGACCTCCTGCCCCTGCAACTGAGCGAGGTCGGTGTATATCTCCAAGCATTAACCCCCAAAGAATAAGACCGTATCCGCAATGCCAGCGGTTGTCCATAGGGGCGAACCGTCGTTCGCCCTTTGTCGGATAAGTTCTAATATTACAGCCTCAGTTGGCATAAATGCGCCAGACTGGTGTAGGGGCAAATCGCATACGCCCTGCCGCCCAGTGTCAAAGACAATCGTAACTACGCGATTTTGCCAACCAATTGAGGCCGTAATACTAAATCGAGATTGAATACCTTGTTGGGCTGCCAGCGCTGGGCTTGTAGGCGTAGTATAGCAATAAAGTTGCCATCTGTCGAATAGGCACGTGCTAGCGTGCCATCATCGGTTGAGGCAGCCGCGGCAATCGTCTGGCCCATACGGATGTGTAGCACGTCGTCGGCGCTTAGGTCTACGCGAGGCAAGTCGGCCAGCGCATAATCGGTGGGATAGAGCAGTTCGGCGAGGCGGCCAGACTGTGCCGCTTCGGTCAGTCGATCGAGGGTGTGGGCATCCTCCAGGCGGAAGGGGCCACTGCGGGTACGTACCAGCGCGGCCAGCACCGCGGGAGCGCCCAGCTTTGCGCCGATGTCCACCGCCAGGCTGCGGATATATGTTCCTTTGCTGCACTCCACCTCCACCTCCAGCGTCGGGTATTCGATATCGCCAATCAGCAGCGGGGCGAAGGAGAGCAGCTTGAGGCTGTAGATAGTGATGGGACGGGCAACACGTTCCACCTCCTGCCCGGCGCGGGCCAGGTCGTAGAGTCGCTGCCCGCCCACGTGCAGCGCGGAGTACATCGGCGGAGTCTGCAACTGTGGCCCGACGAACGCTTGCAGCACGGCTTCCAGTTCAGGGATGGTGAGCGCAGCCAGACGAGCCAGGTCTGCAACCCCCCCTTGCCACCCCTGTGTCAGGGGGGGGATTGTTGGTTGCTCCCCTTCTCTCAGAGGGAGGATTGTTGGTTGCCCCCCCTGTGTCATGGGGGGGATTGTTGGTTGCTCCCCTTGTTTCAGAGGGAGGATTGTTGGTTGCCCCCCATGATTCAGAGGGGGGGTATTTAGTGGCTCTCCCAGCCTCATAGCGGGGATGTATGATAGCTCCTCCCAATTTTGAGGAAGGGTGATGGTTGGGGGGGTCTCCAGGTCGTAACTAGGGGTGGCGAGGCCGAGCGCAATACTGGCGCGGTATGCCTTGCCCGCATCGCTGAGATACTCCGCGATGCGGGTGGCCGCGCCGATGCAGATGGGCAACACGCCGGTGGCGGCCGGGTCGAGTGTGCCAGCGTGACCGACTCGCTTGGTTCCCACCAGCTTGCGTACCTTTGCCACTGCATCGTGCGCGGTGATGCCCTTTGGCTTGTTTAGATTGAGGATGCCGTTCAGGTTTATTTCGTCCTTTCAGTTCAGTCTGGGCATGGGATTATACCACATCCATTTAGAAAAATTGTTGGCTGTAGGTATTGTATTTATTTTTCATTTATGTTATACTGTGAAGCGTGTCGCGTAGGTCTGCATCTTGTGGCGCGGATAGGTCCCGCGCATAGTCGCGTTGCTCCCAATCGGTGGTCGTGGGAAACGGTGGCCCTAGATGAACCAGGACGACTAGAGCATTAACCTTACTAACCGTATCCAGAGACCACCAGAGGAGCTAAGTAACCCCATGTCTTATCAGGACAGGACCCTACAGTGCCGCGACTGCGGCAACGAGTTTACCTTTACCACTGGCGAACAGCAGTTCTACGCCGAGCGCGGGCTGACTAATCAGCCTGGGCGCTGCCCCGACTGCCGCGAAGCGGCCAAGTCGTCACGCGGTGGCGGCGGTGGCTACGGCAACCGTGGTGGTGGCGGCGGTGGCGGTGGTGGCTACGGCGCACGTGGCGGTGGCGGTGGTGGCGGTTCACGCGAGATGTTCAGCGTGACTTGCGCCGATTGTGGCCGCGAGACCCAGGTGCCGTTCCAGCCGACCAGCGGTCGCCCCGTCTACTGCAACGACTGCTTCCAGAACCACCGCCCGGCGCGGTACTAACTGGATTACGTTACTACCTACTCACTCTAGCCCTCTCCCTTGTGGGAGGGGCTAGAATGGGTGCCGTGTTGGGGAATCCAAGGTGGTTGCTCCAGTTGTGCATCTGTATGTCGAGACAGTTGTGCCTGATCGAGTAATTCTTGTGCGGTTGTAGAAGCATCAGCTAAACAGCCCTGCATTCAGAGGAACTTTTATATCCTTACCTGCGTTTCTAAGTTGTATACGCTAGATTTGTCATCTTAGCCACTACGATCTGGTTTTATCAAGAGGTAAGCACCTAAGCTAGAAAGGATAAACAAGGGAGGAAGTTTGCGATGAAGTATGCCTACAGCGTAGTGGTAATGATGTTGTTGGGTACGGCAATGTTGATGGTCGCCTGCACAGCCCAACAATCAGGGCAAGCCAACCAAGCAGTCAAGACTTCAAGTAGTACAGTAGCAGGCGCAGCGAAACCCGCACCCACCAACACCTTTGATCCCTACCTTCCGCCAACTCTAATGCCTACTCCCCAGGAAACTGAGGGTGCTGGTATACCATTTAGTACTCCGCTACCTATAGCCAGCCCAAGCCCATTCAGCCCTAAAGATAAAATTGAACCTGCCCTTGCCCAAGAGATGGTCACCCACTCAGGTAGCATCAGATTCTATATAATGCTAAGCGAACAGGCAGACCTCAGTACCATCCCAGGCACTTGGGATCACCATAATGATGCTCTGGCAAAGGAACAGGATGTAGCCAAGCGTACTCAGCCTGCAGTTAAAGCTGTACTAGATGAACTTAAGAACATTGGCAATGTTAGCGAGTATGAAGCATACAGCATGGTTAATAGCTTCTACGTCAAGGGTGATAGTAAAGCAATCATATCGCTTGCAGAGCGCAATGACATTAAATCGTTGATCCTGATCAAGAACTTGCCAGTCAACAACGATCCTATTCACCCCTTTACTCCTGCCACTTCAACCCCGACACCCATCTCACAGTCTATGCAGCTGCCAAATGTGGTTGCATCTACACCGATAATACCGTGGAACATCGTCGCGGTTGCTGCTCCGGTGGCGTGGGCAGAAGGCGATACCGGTACCAACACCACTATTGGTATCATTGATACCGGTGTTGATTATACGGCTCCATCCTTGGTAACAAGGTTCCGTGGTTACAACTCGGCCAACTCCAGCACTCCGACAGTTACTTATAAACTGGCATGATTATTCCGGTGGCAGCAGCAGTATACCGCCGAATGACCAGATCGGGCATGGAACTGGAGTAACGAGTATTGCACTGGGTGCAGATTCAAACTTCTCTATGGGCGTGGCTCCTGGTGCTAAATGGATCGCTTGCAAAGTTGTGCCTACCGATCCGGTCGAGATTAACAACTGCTTGAACTGGATGAATGATCCGACTAGTGGTGCACCACTACCTCATCCAAATTATGCCCCAGATGTTATAAATATGAGTATAGGGGGGGCAGTTATAGTGCAGTTTTCGCTGCCAATATTGATCAGCTAGTTCATAGCGGTATTGTTCCTATTGTCTCCGCCAATGAGGCTCCTTTTAATGGTGCGCCTACATCCACCCCTTGGGTTCTACCAGGCTCCCCTGATGGTTATCGAGAGAGTTTCTCAGTCGGCGCAATAGCCTATACTACTCCGGGTGGAACGCCCACGCTTGCATGGTACAGTTCCCGCGGCCCAGTACCTTCAATGACTCCAACTGCGCCAACCGGCTCGCCATTTACCAACCTAGTTAAGCCCGATGTAACCGCTCCTGGTGGCAGTGATGATGGCAACAACAATCATGAGTTCACCCTTGCACTTCCAGGAGGTTCTTACGGTGTAGGGTATGGTACATCTTTCGCCGCTCCCCACGCTGCTGGTGTGGCCGCGATGGTACAGAGCTTCTATAAAGGCATCGCAGGTGGAGTGCCTGCGGAAGAGATGGAGTTCTACCTCGCGCATGGCACTATCAACAATCCTGGACACCAGCCATATAACGTATACGGCTTTGGAATGATTGACGCAGCAAGTACGTTGAACATTCTTAGCGCTCCTGGTCATTGTAATACCGGCTATACAGATATAGAGTCTTATTGGGACTATGCCGGATTCTACATTTCTACTCTCTCCTGCGGAGGAGTTGTAACTGGATTCACAGGCAGCCAATGTAGCGGCGCAAGCCCTTGCTTTGAGCCGTGGGCATATTCTACGCGTGGTCAGTTCGTTAAGATGGCCGACATTGCATATGGTATTGTACAATATACGCCTCCAGGTGGAGGCCATACTTTCACTGATGTACTACCTGGGGCTTGGGACTTCGAGTACGTTGAGTCAGCTGTCGCTAACCATCTGATCAGCGGCATGGATGCTAACAGCTGTATCGCGAATGGTCAAACCAACCCTTGCTTCTTGCCAAATCTTGCTGTCACTAGAGGCCAAGCGATGGTCATGATCCAGCGAGCAAGGGTATACCCTGTATACACACCGCCGTCTCCAACTTTCACTGATGTATCAGTTGGTAGCTTTGATTACACGGCAGTGGAGACGCTAGTACATGAAGAAATCATTATACCAAACGTTGACCCTAATCTCTGCGCTCCTGGATGCAGCTTTAACGCTAACTCATCGATCCTCCGTACCGACACTGCTTTGTACATGGGTCGTTCTACTCTCCACATCTCCAATAACCCATAAACCAGAACGAACGGCGTAGCGACAACATCAGAATGCGCTCTTAATCGGTGCCGCCCGCCAATGGGCGGCATTTATGTTTGCCAACCTTACGGCGGTTATGGTATGATAAGCGCGATGTAATTCGCCGCTTATTGTACAGGAGCATCCATGCCCAAGAAAGTTTACTTCGCGCTGGCGCTGCACAACCATCAGCCGATTGGCAACTTCGATTCAGTGTTCGCCGAGGCTTACGAGAAGTCTTATGAGCCGATGCTGGCCGCGCTGGAGCGGCACCCTGGCGTGCGCGTTACCCTGCACAACACTGGCCCACTAATCGAGTGGATGCGGAAGAACCGGCCAGATTATCTCAGCCGTGTGGCTGCCTTGGTGCAGCGCGGCCAGCTTGAGATTATGGCGGGCGGCTACTACGAGCCGATCCTGGCAACCCTGCCCGATGCCGACAAGCTAGGCCAGATCCGTCGCATGGTAAGCGAGGTGCGCGAGGACTTCAAGTATGAGCCGAAGGGGATGTGGCTGGCCGAGCGGGTCTGGGAGCCAACCCTGCCCCGCTACATCAATGAGGCGGGCGTTAGCTACACCATTGTGGACGACAACCACTTCAAGTCGGTGGGCTTGAATGACGATGACCTGTACGGCTACTACGTGACCGAGGAGCAGGGCCGCGCCGTCAACATCTTCGCCACCGGCCAGCCGCTACGCTATCGCATCCCCTGGCGGCCAGTCGAGGAGATTATCGAGTTCCTGCACGACAACCTGCGCGATGGGCAAATCGCGGTGATGGGCGACGATGGCGAGAAGTTTGGGCTATGGCCGGGAACGTATGAGTATTGTTTCGGCGACAACCAGTGGGTGGAGCGCTTCTTCACCGCGCTGGAACAGAACAGCGCCTGGCTGGAGACTACGCACCCGGCGCAGTACATGGCCGAGCATCCGCCCATTGGTCGCATCTACCTGCCCACCGCCAGCTATATCGAGATGACCGAGTGGGCGCTGCCGCCCACCCTCAGCTTCGACTTCCACCAACTGCTGCACCAGATGGGTGAGAGCAAGGACGAGCGTGACCTTAGCATTATGCGCTTCATGCGTGGCGGGTTCTGGCGCAACATGATGGTCAAGTACCCCGAAATCAATAATATGCACAAGAAGATGCTCAAGGTGCATCACAAGGTCTATGCGATGAAGGAGGGGGCAGCCCGCGAAGCCGCACTCGATCACCTCTGGCGCGGGCAATGCAACTGCCCCTACTGGCATGGGCTATTCGGCGGCATCTACTACCCGCACATCCGCACCGGCACCTTCGGCGAACTGATCAGCGCGGAGAATGCCGCCGACGGCATCAGCTTCGATAGCAACTACACGGTCAAGGATGGTGGCAAGCTGGCAGGCAAGCTGGAAGTGGAACTGACCGACCTCAACACCGACGGCCATAACGAGGCGCTGATTAGCGGCGCAGCGCAGACCATCTATCTGCAACCCTCAATGGGCGGAGCGCTCTACGAGTGGGATTTGCGCCCTCGCAGCTTCAACCTGCTCAACACCATGACCCGGCGGCAGGAAGCATATCATCGCACCCTCACCGAGGCGGTAATTAGGCAGGGGCAGCAGGCCGAGGGCCAGGCCAGCGCGGGCGGCACCGGGCGGAGCGGTCAAGGCAGCGACGGCGGCAAGGAAGGCGAGGTCAAGAACGCCCATGACATCGTGGCGATGAAGGAGCCGGGGCTGGAAGGTAAGCTGTTTTACGATTGGCACCAGCGCGTCGGCCTGCTCGACCACTTCATCAGTGCCGATACATCCTTGCAGAGCTTCTACGAGTCGCGCTATGGCGAACAGGGCGATTTCGTCAACCAACCCTACGGCGTGCAGGTGGAGCATCATGAGGGCAGCGGTCTAGCGGTCATCACTATGCAGCGGGCCGGTCACGTCTGGGACGGGCCGGAGTTCGCGCCAGTCACGGTGCAGAAGGTGGTCAGCATCCACGCCGATGCCAGCGACTTCAGCGTAGACTATACGGTAACTAACAGCGGCGACAAACCGCACCACCTCACCTTCGGCGTGGAGCAGAACCTGGCTCTCCTCAGCGGCCACGCGCCCGACAGCTATTACCTGATCAACGGCGAACGACCCTACGGCGCAGATGCCGACCTCGCCTCGATCGGAGAAAGCAATGGGGCGCGGGCGGTCACGTTGATCAACGGCTGGTTCGGCGTGCAGGTCAGCCTCGCGTGGGACAAGCCTTGCACCCTCTGGCGACTGCCAATCGAAACGGTGCAGAACTCGGAGGCGGGCTTCGAGCGGGTCTACCAGGCTTCCTGCCTGCTGCCGCACTGGTCGTTCACCTTGCAAGCGGGCGAAAGCTGGCGGGTTATCCTCCACTACCGCGCCGAAGCAGTTCACGGGGGGATAGACGATTGAACTGGCTCGACCTCACTATCATCGTTGGCGCAATTGTCGCCACTGCCGCTGGTTTCTTCTGGGGGCTGATTCGCCAGGTCGTCAGCATCTTCGGCCTGTTCGTCTCCATCTGGCTGGCAGCGCACTTCTACAGCGTGGGGGCTGGCATTGTCAGCCCCTTCATCCAGGACGAGACTGCCCGCAATGCCGCGGGTTTCCTGCTGATTGCCCTGGGCGTGAGCATTGCCATCGGCATCGCTGCCAGCGCGGCGCAACTTGCCTCCAACTTGCTCTTCTTCGGCCTGGTCGACCACATCCTCGGCGCGGTGTTGGGCTTCCTCCAATTCCTGATCGTCGTCGAGGTGGTAATCGTGGGCGGCACTATCTTCCCCACTCCGTTCCTGCGCGATGCCATTGCGGGGTCGAAGATCGCGCCCCTACTGGTGCAGGCTTTCTCCTTTATCGTCGGCTTCTTCCCTCCTGATTTGCAACTAATATGGAACAACCGCCCGCGCTAGCCTCGGCCACCCGCGCGATCATCGTTGCGGCGCAGGTAGCATTTGTCGCCGCTCTGGTTGGCGTGACGCTATGGCTGTTGCTGCGCCCCAGCGATAACTTGCTCATCCGCCGTGCCGATGCCTGGATGGACGCGGGCCGCTACCACTACGCTGCTGCTGACTATAACGCCGCGCTCGACCACAACGCAGCCAATCGCAACGCCCGCCTCGGCCTGGCGCGGGCCGACTACGCGCTGCACCAATACGCCGATGCGGTCAGCTTGAGCGA
>JANXYP010000161.1 GCA_025355955.1 Chloroflexota bacterium | reverse complement strand
ATGGCGAACGTCACTATCTCTGGTTTCGCGTTTAACCCGCAGACTATCACGGTGACGATGGGTACAACCGTGATGTGGACTAACAGCGATAACGTCACCCACACCGTCACTGCTGACGACAACTCCTTCAGCTCTAGCGGCGTAGGTCATAACGGAACCTATTCGCACACCTTCACCACGTTGGGTAGTGTTCCCTATCATTGCGCCATCCACACCAGTATGCACGGCACCGTGGTTGTAGTGGCCGCGCTGAAGCCCGAAGACTAACACTGACCACCAGCCGTAACTAGCGGAGAGGCCGATGCCATTGCTGGCATCGGCCTCTTCATTCGTTTTTGAACATAAAATGTTATAATAATGTGGGCGGCTGGCGTGAAGCGTTGGCTGCCAACAAAACAGCGAGGAGAATCAAATCCAGATGAGCGAAGCACAGGTAGGCGAGGCCGCCCCCGATTTTACCCTAAGCGACCAGAACGGCAATTCCGTGCATCTAGCCGATTTCCGTGGCAGCAAGAAGGTGGTGCTGATCTTCTACCCCGCCGACGATACCCCCGGCTGCACCGCGCAATTGTGCGCCGTCCGTGACGACCGCGACCGCTACGAGCAGGCGGGCGCAGCCGTCTTCGGAGTCAATCAGGCGGGCGCGGAGTCGCACCAGCAGTTTGTCAGCAAGCACCAGCTAACCACCCCGCTGCTGGTCGATAGCGACCTCAAGGTGGCAGGCGAGTACGGGGCGATTGGCAGCTCCGGTCAACAGATCAAGCGCACTGTGGTTGGCATCGACGAGTCAGGCAAGGTTGTCTACCATGTCCAGGGCTTGCCCAGCACCAACGAGATCCTCGCCGCCCTGACAGTGGCCGACAAAAGCGCTTGAGCGATATGGATAATGAAGACAAGCGGGCGAGACTTACCGATATTGGTCCCGCAGGCGACAGCCTGCTACGCACGTTGGGCATCGAGTTCACCGCGATGCAGCCGCAGCGGGTGGTAGCCACCATGCCGATCACCCCGCGCCACCACCAGCCGTTCGGCTACCTGCATGGCGGGGCCAGCGTTGCCCTCGCCGAGACGGTTGCCAGCACTGGCGCGTACCTCAACTGCCCGCCGGGGATGACCGCCTTCGGCCTGGAGATCAACGCCAACCACCTGCGTCCTAAGCAGAGCGGCACGCTCACCGCAGTTGCCACCCCGCTGCATATGGGGCGTAGCACCCAGGTGTGGGAGGTGAAGATCGAGGACGAGGCAGGCAAGCTGGTGTGCGTCGCCCGCTGCACCGTCGCCATCGTTCCCGCCAACGGCTAGCTTGGACACTTGGCGGCAGGGCGTATGCGATTCGCCCCTACACCAATCTGGCGCTAATATGCCAACTCAGGCTGTAATATTAGGGGCTAACCATGCCGAGGCAACGCCACAACGCGCTGGCAGCGGGCAGCTTGCTACAGCAGGGCCGTTACATACTCGAAGCGACGTTGGGCGCAGGCGGCTTCGGCATCACCTACCGCGCCCACGATACATTGCTCGATCGCGTCGTAGCGATCAAGGAGCTATGCCCCGTCGATGGTGAACGGGTTGGCGATCGCCTTAGCCCGCCCGACGAGTATGACGCGCCCACCTGGGAGCGCGAGATTGACGGCTTTCTGCGCGAAGCCCGCACCATCGCTGGCCTCAACCATGCGGGCATCGTCAAGATTTACGACTACTTCAAGGAGAACAACACCGCCTACAACGTGATGCAGTTCGTTGACGGCATCAGCCTGGCAACCCTGTTGGCGCAGCGCGGTGGCAGACTGCCGCAGGCCGAGGCGTTGCGCTATGTCGCCGCTGCGGGTGAGGCGCTCGCGGCGCTACACGAAAAGGGCATACTGCACCGCGACATCAAGCCGCCCAACATCATGCTCAGTCAGCAGGGCGGCATCGTGCTGATAGATTTCGGCGCGGCTCGCCAGTTCGTCGCCGACCAGACCATAAGCCACACGGTAATTGCCACCTACGGCTTCGCCCCGCCGGAACAGTTCAACCCCCGCGCTCGCCGCGGCCCTAGCAGCGACATCTACGCCCTGGCGGTTACCTGTTACTTCCTTCTCACCGGCGACCTGCCCAATCCCCAGGACGATGGCCGCGTCAACCCCCACATCCTGGCCGCAATTAAACACGCCACTGAATACAATCCCGCCTCCCGTCCCCAGACCGTTGCCGCCTTCCTCGCTGAACTCGAAGGCAAATCCACCACGACCACCATTGATAAAGCGCCGACCTTTGAGGAGCAGATCGCCTCGCGTTTCCCCGCTTACATCCGCGACCTTATCCCCCGCGCCAGCGACTCAGAGCCGCCCGCGCCAATTAGTGAGTGGGTGATGGTGGGCAGCCCGATTGGGGTGGCGTTGCAGAGCATGGCAATGCCGTCGGATGAGGAGGGCTGGGCGGTTGGCGAGGCGGGCGCGCTGATCCACTATCACGAGCGGCACTGGCTCGATGTGGGTAGCGCAGCTTCCAACCTCTGCGCCATCCAGATGCTGAACCGCGGTTGCGGCTGGGCGGTGGGTTGGTATGGCACAGTGATGCGCTATCGCAAAGGTGAGTGGGTCAAGATTGACCTGCCTACCAGCGAACATCTGCAAGGGGTGTACATGACCGGCCCCGACGATGGCTGGGCGGTGGGCAGGCATGGGATACTTTTCTCCTGCCAGGCAGGCAATTGGAAGGTGGAAGCCAGCCCGCTGCGGCCCATGCCGGAGCGCGACGAGATGGGTCGCGCCCCCATGATCGGTGAAGTCTACGGCATCCCCGACCTCAACGCCATCTGCATGGTCTCTACGCTGGAGGGCTGGGCGGTGGGCGAAAACGGCACCATCATGCGCTACTTCATGGGGTGCTGGGGAGTAGCTGACAGCCCCACCAGCAAGACGCTGCAAGCGGTGCAGATGCTATCCGCCGATTGTGGTTGGGCGGTGGGCTGGGAGGGAACCATCCTGCGCTACGATGGCAAGGCGTGGGAGGTGGTCGAGTGTCCCAGCCGCGCATACCTGTTCGGCCTGTATATGACTGCGCCCGACGAAGGCTGGGCCACCGGCAGCAACGGCACGATCATGCGCTGCAGCGCCGGGTGCTGGCAGGAGGTGGTCAGCCCCACCGCCGAGCCGCTACGTGGCCTGGCGGTCACATCAAATGGCGATGCGTGGATTGTGGGCTACTTCGGCTATATCCTGCACCGCGAAGGGCAAGAACTGGCGAGATAATGAATAAACAAGGTTCCGATATTCTCCCCTCCCATCGGGAGGGGCTGGGGGCGAGTCGTCGTCGCGCTGCAATCACCCACCCCTACCCCTCCCGATAGGAGGGGAGACCACATCCCCTATTCTCCCCTCCCACCGGGAGGGGCTGGGGGCGAGTCGTCGTCGCGCTGCAATCACCCACCCCTACCCCTCCCGGTGGGAGGGGAAACTACATCCCCATGCCAAACTTTGTCAAGCGGCCCTCACACCTCATGCCTTGTCACTGAAACGACGCTGTATATACGGCCAGAGCTTGCCCGTCAGGAGCGAGATACTGCACGGTGTAGGTATCAGGTCCGGCGGGCGGTTCGATGATCAGCGGCTTGTCGGGGCTGGCATCGGCGGTGTGATTGAAAACTACTTGCCCGCCACGAACAACCTGAATCTGCCCACCAACCACGGGGCGGCTGGGTGCGGCGGAGATGCGTAGGCGATTGCTATCGAGCATTACCACGTCAAGCGCGGCGGATGCGCTGGCGTTGCGGGGCGCGCCGATGCCGAGGATGGGATACCAGGTTTCGTCCCAGCCAATGCTGGCGGCGGGGGCGAGGGAATTATTGTCCCAGAAGCTAGGTTGTAGTCCGCCCCACAGCTCCACGTAGTCGCTATTGTCGTCAGTGTAAGCGTGCAGGTCGAACTTGGGGCCATAGCCGAACAGCTTGAGGCCGGGGGCTTGCTGGTGGTCGAACGACTTCACCATCCCCTCCTGCGCGTCGGCGTTGTAGACCGCCGCCCAGTCCTGGGTGGTAGTTGTGGCAAAGAAGCCGAGATAGTCGCTCCAATTGCGGTAGAGGCTGAGGTCGCGCCCATTATAGAGCGGCCAACTGAAAACGCCGTGTGGCTGGGGCAGGGCAGTATCCGCGCTGCTGTGCAGGACGGCTTCGTCAATAGGCAGATCGAAGCTGGTATTGAGCGGCACATGGTTGCTGCCACCAGGGGCCAGCATCGTATTCGTCCATGCCTGGTAGGTAGCGGGTTGGCTGGTAGGGTTGGTTAGCTGCACGCTGAGGTGGTAGCTGGCTTCTTCAGGGCGCAGGCTGATGGTGACGGCCATTTGCACGCCAGTGCTGCGCTCGGTGGTGCTGACGATCACCGAGCCGCTGCCCGCGTGCTGCACGATGCGGTAGTCCCAGGGCGAGGCTTCGAGGTAGCCATGCTCTTGAGTGGGGAAGGCCCACTCCGCGCCGCCCACGCCCAGCCACCAGCCGCGCACGCCAAACCTGCTCGGCTTGATCACCGGATTCTGATAGACCTCTTGATGGCCGCTCGGCTTGAACAGCACACCGTATAGCCTCCCGCCCAACTGCGGCATCACGCTCAGTTTAAGGTAGCGGTTCTCCAGCGTAATCAGGCGGTAGGCTTGCGGCTGCGGCGGGCCAACTTTGGAGAAGTCGAGCCGCTGATATGGCGCGATGCTGTCGCCTGGCTGGTTGTATAGCGCGCCCTGATACTGATAGGTGGGCAGCGTGACGCTCTCCTCACCGATGGTGACGCGCTCGACCAACAGGTCACGTCCCAGCAAACCCAGGCTGACCTTGTAGGGGTTGGGCAATTCGGGATGGTACTCAAAGCGGTTGCGCTCGAAGTATTGCACCTGCACCCCACCCTCGCTGAAAGGTTCGCTGATCGGGTAGCCGAACAGGGCAAGGCCGCCATGCTGCTCCCAGTAGGTGCGGAACGGGCCACGTAGGGTGTGGTGGGTTGAGTCGAAGTAGAGTACATCATTGCCCCCGGTGAGGGTGTCGCCCGCAGGCGGAAAGTCGCGCCCGGCGGTGAGGGCTACACCGAGCAAGCCTAGTTGCACATCATAGGGCGGCTGGTTTTCGGGGTGATACTCCAGGCTGGCGCGTTCGGTGTACTGGGTAAGGATGCCGTTTTCGTTGGTCACCTCGTTCAGCGGATAGCCGAACTGGGCCAGGCCGCCGTGCTGGTCGAAGAAGGCAACGAACTGCGCGGCCAGGGTATGGCCGGTCTGATTATAGAAGCGCCCACCACTCTGGGCGACGGTGGGGTTGGGGGTGATGAAAACTATGGCAATGAGGGAGACAATGATCGGGACTGCTTTATAGTTCCGCTTGGTCAAAGGTGATTTCCTTGCTAGCTAAGTCGGTCCAGCACCGATTGCAAATCAGCGGGTAGAGGACTGACGAACTCGCGGTATGTGCCGCTTGAGGGCAGATTAAAGCCGAGGCGGTGAGCGTGCAGGAACTGGCGAGCCAGATCCGCCACTTCAGGGTCGCGCTTCCACATCTGATCGCCGTAGACGCTATCGCCGACGATGGGGTGGCCGATATAGGTCATATGCACGCGGATCTGGTGGGTGCGCCCCGTCTCCAACCTGACACGCACATGAGTATAACGCGCGAAGTAGCCAATCGTTTCGTAGCGGGTGCGAGCGGGGCGACCCCCCATCACAACCGCCATCTGCTTGCGCTCACGGGGGTCACGGTCAATCGGCGCATCAATGATACCGTTGGGATGCTTCAACTTGCCCTGGGTCAGCGCGAGATACTCCTTCAGCATTGTGCGCGCCTGCATCTGTTGCACCAGGCTTTCGCGGGCAGCATCGTTGCGGGCCACCACAATCAATCCGCTGGTATCCTTGTCCAGCCGGTGGACGATACCAGGGCGGGTGGTGCCATTCATCGCCAGGGTCGGGTCGTAGCCGAGCAGGGCGTTGACCAACGTGCCGCTAGCATGGCCGGGCGCGGGATGCACCACCATGCCCGCTGCTTTGTCCACCACGATCACATCGTCATCCTCATAGACGATATTGAGCGGGATCTGCTCTGGGCGCAGGTTGCTGGGCGCGGGCGGTGGCAGCAGCAAGCCAACGATTTCGCCGAACTTCAGCTTCCAGCTAGCCGCCCGCCGCGTGCTGCTGACCAGCACCCGTCCCTCGTCAATCAGCTTCTGCGCGTAGCTGCGCGAGATGCTCAAAGCCTCCAGGCTGGCAAGGTAGGCATCGAGGCGCATCCCTACGGCCTGCTCAGGGATAGGCAGCGTGTAGCTTTCGCCCGCGTCCTCTTGTTCTTCGGTTTCGATCATTTCGTCAGTCATGATTGTTGGTAAGCTCCATCAAGATTGTCGTAAGGCGAGGTTCTCCCCCTCACCAACCCCCCGCCGCTGGGGAGAGGCTTTTTGCCAGCGTTGCGGGGAACGATGCGTAGCTGAAGCGCTTCGCGGTTAAGCCTCTCCCTGGCAGGGAAACCCCTTTAGGGTTCCCTGTGGGTAGGTGTGGTGAGGGTTGAACGCTGACATTCCAGCAAGGCTTATTGTAAAGGGAGCTTCTCCCCTCACCAAACCTCTCCCCGCTGGGGAGAGGCTTTTTGCCAGCATTGCTGGGAACCGATGCGTAGCTGAAGCGCTTCGCGGTTAAGCCTCTCCCTGTGGGTAGGTTTGGTGAGGGTTGAACGCTGACATTCCAGCAAGGCTTATCGTGAAGGGAGCCACTCCAACCCCCACCGCTGGGAGAGGCTTTTTGCGAGCGTTGTTGAGAACGATGCGTAGCTGAAGCGCTTCGCGGTTAAGCCTCTCCCTGGCAGGGAA
>JANXYP010000155.1 GCA_025355955.1 Chloroflexota bacterium | reverse complement strand
TCCCGCCCCTACATTTTCTGCGGTTGGCGGTGCGGACTGCATTTCTACAATCTTCTCAGCAGTAGGGGTGGGATTTAGCTCATCCTCAGCGGCAGGCTGAATCTCGCGCAGGGCAATGTCTGTACGCATCTGCTTGCCTGGGAAGTTGATCAGGGCGGCGTTACGGTAGACAATCGCCCGCGCCTCGGCCAGCGTTGGCGCAGTGGCGGCGACGGTCAGCACCCGCCCACCTGCGGTCCGCATCTCCACCTGCCCGGAATCGTTTATTGCCTTCACTGCGGCGTTGTCGTTGGGGGTAACGAAGTCAGGTACGTCAATGCGGCCCAGGAAGGTGCGCCAATCTATCTTTTTCTTCTTACTTGGCCGTTCGCCGCCGCCCATCTCGGCAATCACATCGCTGAATGCCTTGCCGCCGCGCGTGCCAGCGTGAAACACGCGCACGCCTGGCTCGATGTCGTCCAGCCCCTGGATCAGTGCGCCGGTAGATGGCGCTTCGGGATAGCCGGGCGCAGCGAGGATCACGGCGACGCAGGCATCACTTGACCATCGCACCTCCTGCTCGGCCAGCCGTTCTTCGATAATCGCCTGGCAAATGTCCACCAAGTCGGTCTCCAACAGCATCATCAACACCTGGGTTTCGGGATCGCCGAATCGCGAGTTGAACTCCAACGCCTTTGGCCCATCGGTGGTCATGATCAGCCCGGCATAGAGAATACCCTTGTAGGGGTGGCCCTCCTCAGCCATGCCCTTTACCGCCGCCGCGATGATATGTTCCTCGATCCAGTCGAGCTGCGCGGCGGAAACATAGCTGGTGGGACTGTACGCGCCCATCCCGCCGGTCATTGGCCCGCTGTCGCCGTCGCCAATCTGCTTGTAGTCGCACACTGGTGGCATCATCTTCACCGTCTTGCCATCACTGAAGGCTAGCACGCTGACCTCTGGCCCTTGCAAATACTGCTCGACCAGCACCTTGCGCCTATCCCGACGGAACAGCTCGTTGCGGTCATGCTTAAACTTCAGGTAGGTGGGGTCGTTGGCAAGCGCATCCTCCTTAGCCACATCGTCCACCTGATCGGCGCTGGCCTCGGCAGGCACATTGTCGCCATTAGTCGGCGCGATGGGGGCAGGCACGGCAGCGCGCGGGCCGAGCATCTGTTCGCGGCTGACCTCATCGCCGCGCATGATCGCCTCCACCTGCTCTGCATTCATCCCTTTGACGATGGCGGCGGCCAGCAGGTCTTCATCCTGCTCGCTCTTCTGCATCCCAAAGGCAGCGGCAGTCGCCGCCGCAGATAGTGGGGCGGCCGGTGGGGCAATCGTGCCGGGCAGGGCTGGCACGAAATCGGCAGCCACTACACGGTCTATGGTCGTGCCAGCGATGCGCGCCAGCCAGACGATCGCCTCGGCGTGACTGTGGACAATCGTCACCCCCTTGCCTGCCATCAGTCCATCCTCTTTGAGTACCAGCGGGTAGTCGGTGTCTTCAGCCAGCAGGTACTGGCGCAGCGGCTCGAACTCGTCGAAGGTGGTTGCCTGAGCGGTGGGGATATTGTGGCGCAGCATAAACTGCTTGGCCCAGTCCTTGCTGCTCTCGATGCGGGCCGCCGCTTGCGTCGGGCCGACGATCGGCTGCTGCATCGCGGTGAACACGTCTACCACACCCTCGGCCAGCGGCACTTCTGGGCCGACCAGGGTGAAGCCGATCTCGCGCTGGAACACCCAGTTGGCAAGCAGGTTGACGTTGGCGGTGCTGTTCGCGTCGAATTGTAGCGGCACGGCCAGCAACGCGGTGCCGCCATTGCCCGGCGCAACGTAGACCCGCTCCACTTTGGGACTGAGCAGCAGCTTCCAGACCAGCGCGTGTTCTCGCGCCCCGCCGCCAATCACCAGCACGTCAACTATGCCTTCGTCGCGGTACCAACTCATCGTAAACCCCCATTTTGCATTGTTGTCAGCTAGAACCCGATATATTTCATCTTTACGAACCACCCGCTAGCTCATCGCGGCGTTTATCCAACCACTTCATCACTTCTTCATAGCGGCTTCGAGGTAGCTTTTTGTAGCTGTTGACATTAAAGCGACGATAAAGCTCACTATACACCTGTTGGTAGCCGTTGGTAGCGCCCCCCTGCTCTAGTACGTGCGCCAGGTTCTTCACCGCTATCATTATCTCGGCCTGCTGATCTGTTGTCACCTCATTTTCAGGGTCAAGGCGCATCTCGATTGCGGTGAGCCGGGCATTTGTTGTCTTGACGAAGCCACGCATATAGCCAGCCATAGTATTGTACCGGCGCTCCAAGTCTACCTGCTGTTGTGCCATCTGCTGCATTGCATTGATTAGCTCAAGTGTCTCTTCTGCCTTGCTAAGTCCCATATCTTCCGCTGCAGGTGAGTAGGGGAGGATGTCGCTCTTAAAGGCATTCCACAGAACCCTAAAACATTCCTCACGGTAACGGTTCAGCTTCTCAGCCATCTCTGATGACATCTTGCCGGTGGTAATGCCGAACAGCCATCCGGGGAACAGATCCAGGGGTAGGCAGAGTATCCGTTGTGGACCGCCGCTCGTATCCATACGAACAGTACGCAACCTCTTTGACAGCACCGGGTCACGCTGTATCCTTCGCTGCTGGGCGGTGCGATCGAGGCCAAGGAAATCAGTTAGTGGCCGAAGCGGTATGTATATTTCCTCATCTACTCCCTGGATGGCGGTTATATGGTCGCCATAGAAATCCACCGTCTTTGTGGTTTGCGACTCAATCAACGTCTCGTTGCCAGTCTCGTCGCTCATATGTCTCTCCCTAAGGGGGTGCCATTATGGCACTCCCTTATAACCGAATCAAGTACATTACATCGCTGAGTGCCTCATGCCTACATTTGGCAATTAGCTATGTCCTTCACTCCCACTCGATGGTCGCAGGCGGCTTGCTGGTGATGTCGTAGACCACGCGGTTGACCCCGGCCACCTCGTTGACGATGCGATTGCTGATGCGGGCCAGCAAGTCGTGGGGCAGCCGCGCCCAGTCTGCCGTCATGCCGTCCTGCGAGGAGACCGCCCGCACCGCGACCATGTTGGCGTAGGTGCGCCCGTCGCCCATCACGCCTACGCTCTGCAAGGGGGTCAACACCGCGAAGTATTGCCAGACCGTCGCTTCGATGCCGCTTGCCAACACCTCTTCGCGCACGATCGCATCGGCCAGGCGCAGGGTGTCCAGCGCCGGGCGGTTCACCTCACCTAGCACCCGCACCGCCAGGCCGGGGCCGGGGAAGGGCTGGCGATGCACCAGATCGGCAGGCAGGCCCAACGCCTCGCCCACTGCGCGCACTTCGTCCTTGAATAGATAACGCAGCGGCTCGACCAGCTTGAACTTCATGTCGGCAGGCAGGCCGCCCACGTTATGATGGGTCTTGATGCGGGCGGCGGATTTGCGTTCGGGGTGGGCGCTTTCGATTACGTCGGGGTAGAGCGTGCCTTGCGCCAGGAACTCGAAGTCACCGGCTTCCGCCAGCGTCTCCTCGAACACGCGGATGAACTCCGCGCCAATGCGCTTGCGCTTCTCCTCCGGGTCAATCACGCCCACGAGACGAGCAAGGAAGCGATCGGCAGCGTGGGCGGTAATCAGATTTAGGCCCAACGCCCGCTGGAAGGTCTCCTCCACCTGTTCCGCTTCGCCGAGGCGCAACAGGCCATTATCCACGAACACACAGGTAAGCTGCTCGCCTACCGCCTGATGCACCAGCGCGGCAACCACCGCACTATCCACCCCACCGCTGAGGGCGCAGAGGACGCGGCTGCCGCCCACCATATCGCGGATCTGGCTGATCGCCTGCTCGATCAGCGCGGTTGGAGTCCAGGTGGCGTGCAGTCCCGCGATGTTGTACAGGAAGTTGCGGATAATCTCGCTGCCCAGCGGGGTGTGCACCACTTCGGGGTGGAACTGGATGGCGACATACTTACCGTCAGGGCTGGCTATTGCAGTTGGCTTGCCCGCGCTGCTGGCGATCACCCGCCAGCCGGGCGGCGGCGCAGTGATGCTGTCGCCGTGGCTCATCCACACATTGGTGGTGACGGGCATCCCGGCGAACAGCGGGCAATCCGCCGCCTGCTCAATCTCAATCGTAGCCGGGCCGTACTGCCGCAGGTGCGGCTCGACCGTGCCGCCCAGTGCAGCGGTCAGTAGCTGCAGCCCGTAGCAGATGCCCAGCACTGGCACGCCGCTGGCTAGCACGTAGGCGGGTAGCTGCGGTGCGCCCGGCTCGTAGACGCTGTTGGGGCCGCCGGAGAGGATGAAGGCGCTGGGGTGCAGAGCCATCACCTGCGCGGCGGGCGCATCATGCTCCACCAGTTCGCAATACACCCGTTGCTCACGCACGCGGCGGGCAATCAGCTGGGTATACTGGCTGCCGTAGTCGAGGATGACGACGGTCTCGCGCTGAAGTGCTGAGTGCTGAGTGCTGAGTGCTGAGTGCTGATCAGCAGGCGGCTCATCCGTAGGGGCGAACCGTTGTTCGCCCTGGTCGGATATCGCCTGATTGTCCAGGATTGTCTGCAAGAGGGTTGCTCCTATTTTATTAGTGGGTAGCTTACGAGGGGCCTAGCCGTTGGGCAAGATTCACCCTCACCCAACCCTCTCCCTAGAAGGGGGAGGGCTTTCGGCCTCGGCCAGGAAATCCAGCACGATGCAGTTCCACTCTTCGGCACGGTGGTACATGGCGGTGTGGCTGGCTCCGGCGATAACCTCCAGGCGGGCGTTGGGCATGGCCTGGGCCATCGCCTGGCCGTAACGCAACGGCACAAACCCGTCGTTGCCACCCCAAATCAGCAAGGTGGGAGCATTGATGCACGCAAGCAGGGGGTCAATCGGCTCGCGCAACACCATCACCGCGCTATCGCGTTCGCGGCGGAAACTACGCGATTGGCTGGTAACCCGCTGCACCAGCCTACGATACTCCGCATCGCGCATATCGTGGTCGCGGAAGATGCCCCAGGCGATGCGGGCCAACGACTCGTGCCGCTTCAACCCGGCTGCGTCGGCCAGCACCAGGCATTCGACCATGGCGGGGAAATCAGTGGCGAAGCGGGCGGCAATCTGCCCACCCATCGAGTGGCCGATCAAGGTGACCCGCGCCAGCCCCAGTTCGAGCAGGAAGCGACGCAGGAAAGCGACGTAGTTGCTGAGGGTGTGGCCCAGACGCGGGTTGGTGCCGCTGAAGCCGTAGCCCCAGAAAGAGAGCGCATAAACCGGATGCTGCGCGGCCAGCGCGGGGATGTTGCGCTCCCAGTATTCGCACGACATCGCCATGCCATGCACCAGCACGACCGGCGCTCCCGGTTGCTCCAGGCCCGCGCACAGGTAGTGGGTGGCGATACCGGCAACGTCAACGAAGCGCGACTCAACACCCTGAGCCAGCAGCCGTTCAAGGCTGGGGCTGTGCGGTTCGGTTTGGAAGGTGGATACGGCAATCGCTTTCATCGCCCTATTATACCAGATTGTGGGTTGATCTTACACCAACGGGTGTGCGTCACTTGCTTGCATACTCAACCAGGGCGAACAACGGTTCGCCCCTACTGAACGCTTGCTCTGCAAGAATGTGGCGCACACCTTACACCAACGGGTGTGCGTCACTGCTTGCATACCCAACCAGGGCGAACAACGGTTCGCCCCTACTGAACGCTTGCTCTGCAAGAATGTGACGCATCCCCTACACCAACTGACGTATTGCCGCTGGATGGGTAGATCGGTTATAATGCGCCCAGCAATTAACTCCCCTCCCG
>JANXYP010000140.1 GCA_025355955.1 Chloroflexota bacterium | reverse complement strand
ACCGCGCCGCCGAAGTAGTAGCTGGCGGAGGCGTTGGTGTGGATGGTCTCGCCGCTGCTGTAGCTGGGTTGGTCGGTCGTGATCGCGACCTGGTAATCTGGCTTGCGATACTCCTGCACGCTGAAGCTGTAGAAGAATTGGCTATCGCGCAGGTAGTCTTTCGTCTGGCGGGGATCGGTGAGGGTTAGATTAAGCCGGTATATGCCGAGGCGGGCATCGCTGGCGAGGGTGTACTGCCCGCTGAAGCTGCCATCGGCGCTGAGTTGTACTGCGCCGCTGTAGAGATCGCGGCTGCCATCGTTGATGGCGATGCGGGCCTGAAGGTTGTGCGGGACACTGTAGGTGACATCGCTGTCGGCGCGAACGAAGCCCTTGAAGTAAACAATCTGGCCGGGGCGGTAGATGGGCCGCTCGGTGTATAGGTAGACACGATATGCACCGCTGATGTAGCTATAGTTGTAGGTGTCGGAGAAGCCCTCGCCGTATTCGGCGGGGTAGGGAGACCAGCGATAATAGGTGAAGTCGCTGGCGGCTATATTGCTGTTCCAGCGGTCGGCCACCGCGGCGGCATCGCCCGGCTGCTGGGCAAGCGCGACAATGCCGTAGCCGATTTGCGTGTTGCTGACGCGGTAGAGGCCGTCGCTGTCGGTGCGACCTTGCGCGACCTGCTTGAGTTGCCCGCCGTTCCCACTGTAGAGGACGATGGGCAGGTTGGCAATCGGTTTGCCGCTGTTCTGGTTGACCGCCCAGACGAGGGCCTCATGGTCGCTCGTCTTCAGCACCAGGCTGGTGTTGCCGACGAAGAAGACCAGGCTGGCCTCACCGTGGTTGGCTGGCTTGCCCGTATTATCTATATAGGGGTCGAGTTCGACGATGAAGGCGTAATAGCCGGGCGGCAGGCGGTCGGCGTTGCCATCGAGCGCCAGCGGTAGGCGGGTGACTACCGGCTGGTCGGGCGGCGCGGCAAGCGACTGATGCCAACTGCGGGTCGGCTGGCCCAGGCTCTGGCTAGCGCCATAGGTGCCGACTCCGTTGCCGCCACCATTGTTGTTGGTCAGACCCACAAAGTGGCTGGCATCAAGTCGCCAGAGGCCGTAGTTGAGCAGCTTGCCGCCGATGCTGCCAATGTAGATGTCGGTCGGCTGCGCGGCGCTGAAGGCGGCGTAACCGCTCGTGCCGAGGATGTTGACACTGGGCGTGGGAGTGGGAGCGGTAGACGAGCCGGTGGTGATATAGTTGACGTTCGGCTGGGCTAGCGACTGGCCGACCACATCCTTCACCCCCGTGCCGATGGTGAGGGTGTAATGGGTGGACGGGGCTAGCCTGGTACGGATAGTAATGCCGCCATTAACTTCGATGGTACTCGTGGGCGGTGCAGGCACCAGCGACCAGTTTCCCGCTACGGTGGCCGGATCGATCGGATTGTTGAAGTAAACATGAAGCACGCCAGGGGTTTCGCTTGCGTCGAAATACTGGACTTGCAGTGGGGCATAGGTAGTAAACGTCCAGCTAAAGTCCTTGCCAGGCGCAGCGCCGAGACCCTGTGGCATCGCGTTCGCGCCGATTGTGACCAGGTAGCGGGTATCCAACCCAAGCGTTGAGCTGGGGGTATAGGTCATTACCACACTGGTGCCGTCGCCCGCTGCCCAATCAAAGCTGCCGCTTACCGGAGTTGCGCCCGCCAGGATGAGCGGGGTATGAGGTGGACTGCTCTGCGAGGTGTCAGGCGTGCCGAGGGGAGGTGGTAGACCGGGGGTAGCGTTGCGCCCCTGCAACGGAACGATACTGAAAGCAGCCTCGACGGCGGCATGGTCAATCGGCTGGTTGAAGATGACGCGGAGCGTAGTAGTGGGTGATACAGTGTTGTCAGTGTTGCCAGGTTGGGGCGCACCAATGGAACGACAATCTTTGCGCTGGTTTCCATAGAAGCCTGATATTAGCTGGTTGGTGTCGTGATCGCTGGGGTAGACCGCGACGACGCACGCGCTAACCGTGCTGAAACTGAAGCGGTAGTCGGCGGCAAGGGGTGCGCCAAATTGGTCGGTTAGCTGCTTATGCACCGTCACCATGTAGGTCGTGCCAGTCGCCAGCGGCGCAGCGGGTTGGAACTGCAGGTTGGTGGTGGAGAGCCAGACGAAGCGGCCTGCGACGGCGGGCGCTATGCTGACCTGGTTGCCCACATTCTGCGCGGTGGCAATGGCGGTGAGCGGGATGATCGGGCCGCTAAACTGCAAGCTGATCTGCTGGTCGTTGGCGACCATGCTGCTGCCGTCGGCGGGGATGGTGCGTAGCACGCGGGCGGGCGGCGCAGTCTGGAAGCTAACCTCGGCGGCAGCGCGGCGGGCGGATGTGTCGCTGACGGTGGCGGATAGACTTACACGATATTTAGTCGAAGGTGCATAGCCAGGGCGCGGGATGAAGACGAACGTGCTGCTGCCTTCGCCATCCAACCAGCGTTGGTCGCCCTGAAGCGGCGGGCTGATGCTGAAGGTGGTGCTGGCTTGGTCAATCGGGTGGTTGAAGGTGATGGCGATCGGCGCATCGGGGGCCACGGCGGTTGCATCGGGCGCGGGGCTGATGCCGATGGCCGCCAGCGCGTCACTGCCGATCGGGGGCGGGCTGCCGCTGATCGGGGAGGGCAGAATGGTAGAGATGGCGACCACAGTGGGCGCGGGGCTGACGGCAAGCGTGGCGACCGGACTGGCCTGAGCTACAATTGGCGAGTTGTGGCCGGGAGCCGATTGCGCGAGAATTAGCCAGGCCAGGCCAGCAGCGAAGAGCAGCAGCGCGAGGGCGGCAAAGGCCAGCCGCAAGCGGGGCGCAGGTGCGGCGGCGAAGGGCGGCTCTCCAGCGGCGCGGGCGCGAATAGCGGGCCAGAGGTCGAGGTCGTGCGGCACATCGGCGGCGTGTTCTCTCAGGGTGTCGGCAACGCGCTGCTCTGCATTCGACTCATTCACGGCTGCTCTCTTTCATTCGGGGGCGGGTTTGTCGCGGGTAGTTCCGGCCCGGGGCGCAACCAGGCGGGGAGTATATGGCGGAGCCGCTCCCTTGCCGCGTGCAGTCGCCACTTGACCGTGCCAGGCGGGATATCCAAGCTGGCGGCCATCTCCGCCTCGCTCATGCCCATGTAATAGCGAAGCACAATCGCCGCCCGCTGGTCGGCGCTGAGGCGGCCCAGTGTGGCCCAGATCGTCGCGTTCGTCTCGGCGGCGCTAGCTAGCTCGTCGGGGCCGGGTGCGACGCTAGCCAGCAAGGTGAAGGATTCGAGCGGCACACTGCGGCGCTGGCGGGCCACTGCCTTCAGCGTATCGTTGACTACGCAGCGCAAGAACCAGGGGGTGAAGGGGCGGGCGCTGTCAAACTGTTGGATGCGAGTGGCGAGACGCAGGAAGGAAGATTGCACCACATCCTCGGCCAGCGCCAGGTCGTGAGTGATAAGATAAGCGACGCGCACTGCTTCCACCTGGTAGCCAGCTACCAGGTGTTCGAGGCCGCCGATGTCACCTTGCTTCAGCCGGGCAATCGCATCGCGATCATCCACCCGCCACCCCCTACCGCAGTATGCGGCTCACCCCTATATTGTACTATCCTTTGGCAAAATAAAAGGTTTGCTCTTTTGTGGCTCATGACAGCTTACGACTGATGCTGCCAGGCATTATGCACGGGCAAGCTGGTGCGGCGGTGGTGTAGTACGTCGGGCGATGGGTGTAGATCAGGGGGTAGACAGTTGGGGCTCCTTCCATACGCAAACGAATACCCACAGCTCCCTATTTATTGTTGTGCCTGGAACTTTGAGGCAGTGTGCAGAAAACCGCATTCGCCGCCCGATACCCCAGCTTCGTCGCCCGCCGCGCTATGGTTGTTGTTGCTGTGCCTGGAACTTTGGGCAGGGTGAGGATATCCAGTTTGGCAACAACAGCGTGCCTATACCGCCAGCTCCGTCGCACCTTGTATGGTTGTTGTTGTGGTTGGAACTTCGCACCCGATAGCGTGGTGTCCGCTCTGTCAACAACAACAACTTACCTCTGCCGTTACTTGGAACCCTGAGCCAAAGCCGATGGTGCTTACTCTGGCAACAACAACAACAACAACATACCCGCGCCCTGCCGATGAACCCTGACCTCCGCACCCCTTCGCTGAATAGCCTCACTCGCCGAAGCCCTCGACCACGAACCCCCGCGCCATCTCGCGCAGCCGCCCCGTCACCGCATCGCCGTCCTTACCAAACCTCGCTTCGATTTCACCGAAGCTGAGGTTGGATGTGACCATCAGCGGCAACTGGTGGTTGTAGCGGTGCATCACTACTCTGGTCAGGTTGGCGACATTGCTATCCCAGGCTGGC
>JANXYP010000139.1 GCA_025355955.1 Chloroflexota bacterium | reverse complement strand
TGTTCGTCTTTCATTATGAGCGCTGCAATAGGCCAGCGTAACACCGCCAGACCATATGCACAAGGAGGGTATTACTGTGAACCATCTAGCCACCTCACGCCGCCTCGTTATCCTCAGCCTGACCGCTATCCTCGCCAGCATCCTGTCGTTCACCAGCCTGCCACAACCCGCCCATGCCGCCAGCGGTGCGGCGCTAATCGCCCGCAATCTGCACCAGCCTACCAGCAGCGATCCAACCTACGACTATCACCTCTGGGTGATGGATGCAGTTGGCAAGACTAATGCGATCGTTGCACCACCTGCCCTTAGCAAAGGTCCTATATCATCTTTTGGTGGCAAGCCGATGTTCGTCCTCTTCATCCCACCTGACCGCATCGAAGTGATCGATCTAGCTAAACGAACCGACAGGATTTATCCTGCGCCGCCGAACCCTGGCCTCACGCTGATGATAAACCCAGAGGCACCTACCCCTTACCCTGCCTCTGCTGTGCTGTTTAAAGGTGGCGAACGTTTGCTATTTGGCGGGTTTACCGACACATGGTACATCCTTGACCTGACAACTGGTAGCTACACGGCAATAGCGGTAAAGCGCGACAACCAGCCATTCCGCTACCTCCCGTTCGCTCAATCACCCGCGGATGGCTTCATCTACACCAACTGGAGCTGCCGTTGCGATGGACCACCTGGGGGCGTTGCCCGCTACGATCTGCAAGGCAACGGCGAAGTGCTTGACCTGCACCTGGGCAGTTACGTGCAAGCAAGTAGCCCGACAATGTCGCCCGCTGGTTACTATCTCTACTTTCTTGCCTACGATGCAGACCAACCCCTACCATCGCAAAACGGCCCAGGGATTAGCAGCAATGTGATAATGCGATATCGAATTAGTGACGGCACGAGCAGCGTAATAGCCCGGGCTAAGCCCGGCGTTGGTATCGCTGCGTTTACCCTTACCTCGGATGATCCTTACATCACCTATGTCACGGGTGTGTCCGCCACCAGCCAGCAGGGGCTTATTGTGCGAGTCAATCTTGCCACTAGAGGCGCGCCCGAACCGCTAGTCACTTCTAGCAATTACATTTATCAGCCGATCTGGTGTGGCAGTACCCTTTACTATGGCATGGGCGAAGCGAGTGATAAGCAATATGTATATAGCTACTCGCCTGACACTGGCGAAACCGCCCAGGCCGAGGGCCAACTATTGGGCTGCGCTCCTTAATTTCGCACTGTTGTGTACAATAGCTCCTCACCCTTCCTCTTGAGGGAGATGAGCAGTAAGGAAAGGAATTGTCATGAATCGCCCGCCCAACCCGCGCCGACTCGTCATCATCAGCCTGACCACAATCCTCGCCAGCATCCTGTCGTTCACCAGCCTGCCACAACCCGCCCATGCCGCCAGCGGTGCGGCGCTAATCGCCCGCGTCCAGCGTGACACGTATGGCAGGATAATCAGCGATTACACTTTGCTAGCAATGGGCGCTAGGGGTAACACTGAAACCGTCTCCACCCCGACCACTTTCGGCCCTGACACCGGCCTACCATTCATCTCGAATGATCGTGCTACGTTTGTGTTCTTTCTGCCGCAGACACAACGTATCGAGGTGATTGACTTGCAGGCTGGCAGCGATACGTTCTATCCCCCCCTGCCTGGCCTAAAGCCGCCCGACTTGATGGTAGGTGGCAGCACAACTCGGGTCAGCCTGGGGAGGGCTAGCTTTATCAATTCTGGTAAGCAGTTGCTGATTGATAGCGCTCGTATAACTTACCCACCGCAAGTCTGGTACTTGCTCGACCTTGCTGATAGTACCTACAGTTCTATTCAGCCCAACGCAAACGCTACTCGCCCCTCATTTTACAGACTAGCTGGACAATCTAACGCTGACGGCTTGATCTACACTGGCGCTGGCACTTGTACCCAGTGCGATGCGCCGGATGGGGGAGTAGCCCGCTTTGACCTAAGCGGCAATCGTGAGGATCTAAACCTCAACCTGGGTAAGTATGCACAGCGCAGTAATGTAGCTCTGTCACCTGCCGGTTACTACCTCTATTTTCTCGCCCGTGATTTTGACCAACCTGCGCCAGCCGATGCCGGTCTCAATCAATTGGGCAACTTGATCATGCGCTATCGAATCAGCGATGGCACTTCTAGCGTTATTGTTAGGGCCAATCCTGGTGACTTCATCGAAGATTATACCCTTACTTCCAACGACCCAGACATCAGCTATGTCGAGGTGGTACCGCGCCCGACCTACAGCCCCGACGGCCCTCACGCAAACGATATACAGCAACGCCTCATCCGGCGGGTCGATCTGTCAACTGATGGCGTGCCTGAGACGCTTACCACAACCCACAGCGCTAGTTACCTGCTTTGGTGTGGCAGTACCCTTTACTATGGCATGGGCGAAGCGAGTGATAAGCAATATGTATATAGCTACTCACCCGACACTGGCGCAACTGCCCAGGTTGAAGGCCAACTGCTGGGCTGCGCTCCTTGATACCGTGCTGTTGTGGTACAATAGCTCACCTTCCCCGCTAGTGGGGGAGATGAGCGATCAAGGGGGTAC
>JANXYP010000126.1 GCA_025355955.1 Chloroflexota bacterium | reverse complement strand
ACCCCGGCCACCTGTTCCTGCCCAACGCCAACATCCGCCGCGACGAAATGGCGCAGATCGTCTACGAGGGCATCATCCACCGGCCCTAGTTCGAGGACTGAGAACTGAGGACTGATTAAGACTAGCAGGAGGGCGCATCGCAAGATGCGCCCTCCTGCTGCCGGGTGGTGGGTAATCGATTTAGCAATGGTGCCGCTAAAGATTGAGGCAGGGCGAACGACGATTCGCCCCTACAGGACTTTAGCATCCCCTTAGCTAATATGTAATACCAATTAGCGATGGTGCCGCTAAAGATTGAGACAGGGCGAACAACGGTTCGCCCATACAGGACTTTAATATTACAGCCTCACTTGCTGGGCAACATATCGTAGTTACGATTGGCTTTGACACAGGGCGGCAGGGCGTATGCGATTCGCCCCTACACCATTCTGGCGCATTAACGCCAACTGAGGTTGTAATATTAGCATCCCTTAGGCTAATTGGTATCACTATCTTTTTAGCCGCTGCTCCTGCGTAACAGCCTCATGATTGCCTCGTTCTAATTTGCAGCACTCATCTATTGGCGGATGGATGCATGGTGCTACCAACCTACCCCATCATTGTGAGCATAACCATATGGGCAAAGTAGACAACCTTGACTATCACCTGGAACAGATCGCTGCTCTAGGCATCAGCCCTACCCAGTATCTAGCCCGTCACCCTGAAGTGGAAGTTGAGTTGCGGGCATTGTTGCTGCTCGGTGGGCAGTTGGGCATTGTGGCGCAACCCTGCCCCCCTCTCAGTGAGGCGGCGCGGCAACGAATGCTCCAGTGTCTTACTGTACCGCCCCCTGCAGCGCCTGCGCCTGTCCATGCCCCATCTCCATTCTTCATCCCTGGCTTCAACCGGCTAGAAGCGCTCCGTTACATCGGCGCAGGCGGCCTCAGATTTCTCTGGCGCGTCCACAAAGCGCCTGGCGCGGGTTACGTTGCTCTATTTGATCTGGTAGTATTGCTGATGCGGGCGCTGCGGCGGCTTGAAATGTACAACTCTTTCCGTTAGAATACACGTATGGACGCGCTGGCTCTACCTCCTCCTATACAGATTGCAATTTACCTGCTCTACGGTGCTGTGTTCGGCTACATCGGTGAGGTGTTGGCCGGTAAGCCGCTGCCGCTGCACTTCGTCGGCTCCATCCTGATCGCAACGTTGGGTGCGTGGCTGGCGGTCGACCTGCTCAAGCTCCACCTCGGCAGCGAAATCGTGTATCAGCAGGTACCGCTCCTCAGCGCGGGGTTGGGCGCGCTGGTCACTACCCTGCTCTGGGTGCTGCTATGGCGCGGACGGGGCAAGCGCCGCTATCGGTTAGCCGCGCTTTCTGGCTCGAGCCTCAGCATTACCAGGGCGGCGGGGATAGAGCCAATCAGAAGCAGCGCATAGGAAACAATAAGCAGGATGTGAATATGAGTTGGGAAAGCGATGACTTGCAGCGGGCTGCTCACGACTAGCGCGATCACTGCCCAGAGCGGGATGATGCGGGCGCGGCCCAGCGAATGCCGAGGATGATGGGGCCGAGCAGATGTCCGATGATAAAGATATACAGGTAGGCGCTCATCACCGCATTGTTATTGAACTGATCCCAGAGCGCGACGAACTGCGCGCTGCTACCTAGCTGCCCCATCTCATAGGTCAAGGAGTCCTGACCTATGAACACGGCCATAGTTATCCAGCCCACCATGCCAATTGCGCCGCCAATGGTTGCCAGCCAGGGCGCACCCCGCATCGCCAGCAGTGCCATACCGAGGAACGCAAAGGGCATCAGCACTGAGCCAACTACGCCGACCAGGACGTGAAACAAGTCCGCACCATCGTTAGCCGCTACGCTGGCGGCGATGGCATCGTGGCCGACCGTCACGCCGAGGGTGGAGTTGATGGCAAATCCCACCACCGCCAGCAGCGGCCCCAGCACAATGCACGCCGCGAAGAAGGTGTGCTGTACCTTGCGATAGGCTGGCACAGCAGCGGCTGTCACCTGCTCTGATTGGGTATTTGACATAATCATCTCGATCATCCTTTCTGGTTTGAGGCTTATGTTACTCTGCCGATTGTTCCCCAGCCAGCCCCACCATCAGCGTTTGTGCCAGGGTCGTCACAAACTGCTGCTCCGTCAGTGGCGCGGCATTTGCGCCCATCATATGGCCGAGGAATACGTGGTGGAAACACGCGCCAAGCAGCAGCGCTGCCATACCCAGCGCGTTGGCTTGCTTGTTGATACGGCCAAGCTCCTGTTCGCGCTTGATGTAAGCCGCCACCCGTTGGGGCGGGGTGGTAGTATCGCCGGGCTGTTCGCGGATCCACTCGCGCAGGCGACCCAGCAACTCAGGGTCGGCGAAGAAGGCAGCGGTGAGTGGCACGATCTTCTGGTAGTAGCTGAGAGTGGCTAGCGCAATCGCCTCAAGGTTGGCCTGCACCGTTTCTTCACCCGCCCGCTGCACTGCTGCCTGCACCGCGCTCACGAAACTGGGCAGGTTCTCCCCGAAGGTGGCGATGAATAGCTCCTGCTTGCTGCTGAAATACTTGTAGATGGTGCCTTCGGCGTAGCCTGCCGCCTTCGCGATCTCCTTGGTGGTTGCGCCAGTCAACCCCACCTCGCGCATCACCTGCTCGGTGGCATCGAGTATCTGTTGTCGGGTATTCATCTATTTCTCCTTGTCTGTGCTGATTTGCCGCCCATAACGCGCTGGGTAGCGCCAGATTGTTGCGCCGTATCATCGCCAGTGCGGCGGGGATGCTGCCAATCAAAACCATGGCAAAGCCAAGCTGCTGCAGGAGGCCCAGGTGCAGGGGGTAGGCAGCCATCTGGAACGGAACGCTGGCGACGATCAGGGCCGCCGCCCAGAGTGGGATTACCCGCGCCTTGCCCAGCGCAATGCCTAGCAGCAAGTAACCTAGCAGGTGGCCGATCACCCAACTGTACTGCGAGAGGGATACTACCCATTCGCCAGAGGTGCGGTTTACTAGCGCCACAAACTCGGCGCTGTTACCCAGTTGACCCATAGCTACGATTATCGCCTCCGCCTCCACGAACAGCGACCAGGGCAATGCCCCCACCAGCCCCAATATCAGCCCGCTGGTTGCCAGCCCCGGCGCACGCTTCATCGCCAGCCATGCCAGGCCAACGTGCTGAGGGGAAGAATAGCGGCGTAACGAAGTTGAAGAAAAGGAACAGTTGCACCCGAAGTGGGTCTGCTGCCTGAAACGCAACGATGGTTGCGCCAGGTGCGGGCGGCACGCCATTGGTGGGGTCGAAGATAAATCCCAGCAATATGACCAACGGAGCGAAGACGATGCAGGCGGCCAGCATCGCCTGATGCAGCTTGCGATAGGTGGGCAGGGATGCGGCTTGCTCCTGCTGTGGTTGGGTTAGAGTGATCATCTTGAACCCCTCTTTCTGTTTTCTGTGTTAAAATCAGTTATGTGCTTTTCTGCACCTTTTGAGTGAACGCTCACTCACTGGTAATTATAATGAGTGAGCGCTCACTTGTCAGGGGTTTATCCACCAATTTGCGAAAATCTGGGAAATTGGATTCGGGCAAAATCCGTTTTTGCTACTGACGTAATGCTGTCACACCCTCGTGCTACAGTTAAGGTAACAAAATCTGAAAGGGGATAAGACAAATGCCTGCCACGATAGACAGAATCAGCGTTCAGCTCGCGGCCACGCCGCCATTCGACTTCCAGCAATCTCTCAGCTTTCTCGGCGAATTCTCGCCGATGCAGGGCGAACACGCGATTGCCAATCATACCCTTACCCGCGCCATTATGGTGCAAGGCCAGCCGCTGGGCTTCGTGGTTGCCGATGGCGGCATGGTCGATCAGCCAGATATTACCTGCGCCATCCACTCCGCCGCTCCACTTGATGCGACGACTAAAGCGGCGGCGATTGACCGCATCAGCTTCCACCTCAGCCTAAGCGACGACCTGCAACCGCTCTACAAGGTTGCCGAAACCGACCCACCGTTTCATGCGGTAGTGCAGCGGCGGTATGGTTTGCACCAGGTCAAGTTCCCCACCCCATTTGAGAACGCTTGCTGGGCAGTGCTTACCCAGCGTAATCCCATGCCCGTCGCTCGTAAGATGAAGGATAAGTTGGTGGCCGCATATGGTGGGACGGTCGAGGTGGAGGGCCGCCAATACGCCGCCTTTCCCGAAGCGCACCAGATACCCGCCGATGCGGACGAGCTGGAACGGCAGATCGGCAACAGCCAGAAGGCTGGCTACCTTGCGGCGGTTGCCTCCGCCTTCCAGCAGGTAGGCGAGAATTGGCTACGCACGGGAGATTATGATGAGGTGGCCGCCTGGCTGCAGAATATTCGCGGCATCGGCGCATGGTCGGCCAAGTTCGTGCTAATTCGCGGATTGGGCCGTCTCGACCGCACCTCGCCCGATGATGAACTGCTCCGTGCCGCCAGCAAGGTCTATCGTGAAGCCATCACCCCTGACCGCCTTGTATCACTAGCTCAACCTTATGGTAGTATGCAGGGTTACTGGTCATTCTACCTGCGGAACGCCAATTAGCGGAGAAATCTACTGGAAAGGCTTGGAAGTGAGCAACCCCGCCGACCCTGCCAATATCCCCAACTCCCGCCTTAGCCTCCGCCAGATGCAGCCTCTAGCCCAGGCTGCTCTGGCGCAGTATGGCATTGTCAACGCGAAGCTAAAGAACCTTCGCTATTACAACAATGCCACCTATCGCGTGAGCGCTGGTGATGGCGACCGCTATGTGCTGCGTGTTACATCCAACTTTTATAGCGCCGCAAACCTCCAATCCGAGATGCTCTGGCTGCAAACCTTGCAGCATGACCCAGCTTTGTTTGTGCCTACGCCAATGCCCTCACTGGATTGCAGCATGGTGGTAACCGCTGCTGCGCCAGCAATTGCTCCGCCACGTCTATGCGTACTATTCCGCTGGATGGAGGGAGCGAAGGTGGCGGAGGAACGGATGAAGATCAACCACTTCCGCCTGGTTGGTGAGGCGCTGGCGCGATTGCACAGGCAGAGCATAGCGTTCACTCCGCCAGCAGCTTTTAACCGGCCTAGTTGGGATGAAGGCCGCTTTCTCAGCCCTGAAATGGCTGCCACCCGTGAGCAGATCTATACTCACCTTGCCAAATACTTTACTGGTGCCGAGGTTCGCAGGTTCGTCGAGCTTACCGATCAGGCCCGCGCTACGATGCGCCTGCTTGCTGACGACCTCACCAGTTTTGGCCTGATCCATGGTGACTTCCATGCGGGCAATTACCTCTTCAATCGTGGCACGGTGCGCTTTATAGATTTTGAAGATAGCGGCTGGGGTTATTTCCTATACGATATGGCGACCGCTCTGTTCGGCATCATTGAGAGCGCCGCTTATGATCTGCTGGCCGCTGCCTTCTTCGCTGGTTATGCTCGTGTTCGCCCGCTGCCCGATCAGCTTGCCGCAAGGCTACGTCAGTTTCAGATCGTGCGTTGCATCTTTCTCACTGGCCTGGTCGTCACCTCTGGCAGCGTGTCAGAGAGCCAATGGTGGGAGCAGTACGTTGCGGGTAGGCTCAGGAAGTTGCTGCAAAATACGCCTCTCGACTGATGAAAACCAGCTTGCCAACCAGCGCACAGATGGTGTATAATCCAGCCAACAAATCATCAGCAAAAAGCGATGACGAAGAGAGTAAGCGACGGTTAGCTGCTACAGGGAAGCGCGGCCACTGACTGAGAGCCGCCCACGCAGCGCCCGCCGCCGAAGTTCACTTCCGAGCCGACGGGCGAAAGCCGATTGAATACTGCAGATTTAAGATTGCAGATTAGCTAGCTGCGTTGTTGGGCAGCAGGGCGAACAACGGTTCGCCCCTACGGATAAAACCCTAATCTACAATCCACAATCTACAATCTACAATCTGTAATTAACTTGCACCGGGCCACCCACCGTTATCGGGTCAAACAAGGGCCATAGGCTAGCGCGTTGCGCGGCGGCTGGCCGAACCAGGGTGGTACCACGTGGATGCCCCTCGTCCCTGCACGAGGCGGCATTTTTATTTGCCGCAAACTTACTCCCCTCTCCCTTCTAGGGAGAGGGGTTGGGAGTGAGGGTGAATATTGCCCAACCAGAGTGTTTATCGGAGGATTACCTTATGGACAATCAAGATTTGCAGCAAGTAGCCGCTGAAGCTTTGGCCGAACTGGAGTCTGCCAGCGATCTGCCCGCCTTGACCCGCTGGAAGGGGCAGTGGTTGGGCGACAAGGGCAAGGTTCGCGCCCTGATCGGCAACATTCGCAACCTTGCCACCGACCAGCGCTCCGCCTACGGGCAAGCGGTCAATGCACTGAAGGAGCAGTTGGAAGCCGCGCTAAACGAGCGTGAGGCTGGGCTGAAGCAGTCCGCACTGCACCATGCACTTGCCAGTGATACGGTTGACATCACTCTGCCGGGCCGCCCGGCGGAGATGGGCCATATGCACGTCATCTCCCGCACTATCCGCGAGGTTACGTCCGCATTCGTGCAAATGGGCTTCCAGATCTGGGAGGGGCCGGAGGTGGAGGTTGACCGTTACAACTTCGAGTTGCTCAACATCCCCGCCGAACACCCCGCCCGCAGTATGCAGGACACCTTCTACATCTCCGACCAGGACAAGCGCGGCACCGGCAGCCTGCTGCTGCGTACCCACACGTCGCCCAACCAGATGCGGGTAATGGAGCAAGTCAAGCCGCCAATCCGCGTAGTCGTGCCTGGCCGCTGCTACCGCGCCGAGCGCACCGATGCCACCCATGAGTTCTATTTCTACCAGATGGAGGCGTTGGTGGTGGCCGAGAAGGTGACGCTGGCCGACCTGAAAGGGACGCTGGCGACCTTCGCCCGCCTGGTTTTCAGCCCCGATGCCGAGGTGCGCTTCGTCTGCGGCTACTTCAGCTACGTCGAGCCAGGGGTCGAGCTGATGGTGCGCTACACCCTGCCCAACGGCAAGCGCACCAACTGGCTGGAGCTACTGGGCGCGGGCATGGTTCACCCCAACGTGCTGCGTAATGGCGGTATCGACCCCGACAAGTACAGCGGCTTCGCCTTCGGCATGGGCCTGGAGCGGGTCGCCCTGCTCAAATACGGGATTGACGACATCCGCCACTTCTATGCCAACGACCTACGTTTCCTTGAACAGTTTGGTTAATGCTTCTAGTTGAAAGTTGAAAGTTACAAGTGAAAAACAGCGAAAGCACGATTGAGCCAGGTGCGATGCAAAGCGCATAGCCACTTTCAACCTTCAACTTTCAACCTTCAACTCAAGACAAGGAGAACACGATGAATATCCCCCTGAGCTGGCTGGGCGACTATGTGCCGATGAAGGTCGCGCCCGAAGAGTTGGCCCGCCGGTTGGCGACCGCTGGGCTGGCGGTCGAGGAGATGCGCCGCTTCCCCGTCGAGCTTGACTGGGGCAAGGTCTACGTCGGGCAGGTGGTAAAGATGGAACGCCACCCCGATGCCGACCGCCTCATCCTCGCCACGGTTGACTATGGGCAGCCGCAGCCGCTCACCGTGGTGACTGGCGCACCCAACCTGCACGAGGGCGCGAAGGTGCCGTTCGCGATGAGCGGCGCAAAGCTGTACAACGGCCACTCTGAGGCCCACGAAATTGCCGTGCTGAAGCCGACCAAGATGCGCGGCATCATGTCGGAGGGCATGGTCTGCTCCGCGTTGGAACTAGGCATCAGCGACGAACATGAGGGCATCCTGCTGCTGCCCGATGATGCGCCGGTCGGCACGCCGCTGCTGGACTATCTGGGCGACTATGTTATTGACCTGGAACTCACCCCCAACCTGGGCCGCGCCCTCAGCATCATCGGCGCGGGCCGCGAGATCGCCGCGCTCACCTGGGAAGAAGGCGCACGCATCCACTATCCCACCGATGCGCTGCACGCGACTGGCCGCGATATGGCGGCGGATGTGACGGTCACGGTGGAGGATAGCAACCTCGCGCCGCGCTACTCCGGCCTGCTGGTACGCGGGGTGCAGGTTGGCCCCTCGCCCGCCTGGATGCAGGAGCGGCTGCTCAAGGCGGGGATGCGCCCGATCAACAACGTGGTCGACATCTCCAACTACGTGATGCTGGAATGGGGGCAGCCACTGCACACCTTTGACTTGCAGAAATGTGCAGGCAAGCAGATCATCGTGCGCTGCGCCCGCCCTGGCGAGACGGTCGAGGGCATTGATCATACCATCTACAAGCTGGACGAGCAGATGCTGCTGATTTGTGATGCGGAGAAGCCCATCGGCATCGCCGGGGTGATGGGCGGGGCGAACAGCGAGATTGACGAGAACAGCCACGACATCTTCATCGAGTCGGCGCACTTCGTGCCGCTCAGTGTGCGGCGCACCGCCCGCCGCTTGGGGCTGCACACCGAGGCATCGCACCGCTTCGAGCGCACCGTAGACCCCGGCGGCACGATGCGGGCGGCCCGCCGCTGTGCAGAGTTCCTACGCGAGATTGCGGGCGGCGAGATTGCTGCTGGTTCAGTAGACATATACCCCAATCCCAATCCGCTCAAGCAGATCAGCCTAACCACCCACGAGGTCGCTCGCCTGGTGGGGATGGAGTTCAGCCTGACCACAATTACTGAGTTGCTCTCCCGCCTGGAGTTTGGGCTAGAACAGCAAGCGGATGGCGAATCGGTGCTAGTGACAATCCCTAGCTACCGCAACGATGTCAACATCGCCGCCGACCTGGTGGAGGAGGTGGCGCGGATGTACGGCTACGACAATCTGCCCACCTCCACGCTTGATACCCCCCTGCCGCCAGAGCATCCCAACCGTAGCTGGGAGTTCGAGGAGCGGGTGCGCGACATAGTGACTGGCCTGGGCATGGATGAGGTGATTAACTACTCCTTGCAGAGCCACCGCGACATTGACCTGCTCTGGCAGCAGCCCGATATGGTTATCGGCGAGGTGGGCGGCGTGGGCCGCACCTGGTTCCCCGCCGACCGTCACCGCGAACCGCTGCACCTGTTCAACCCGCTCAGTTCCGAGCGCGAATGTTTGCGCGTCAGCCTGCTGCCGGGGCTGTTCCACAACCTGGCCGACAACCTACGCCACAGTGAGCGGGTGGCCCTGTTCGAGATTGCCCACGTCTTCTACTCCAATGGCGATGAAAAGTTGCCCGCCGAGCCGCGTCGCCTAACTGGGGTGCTGTGTGGCCCCCGCGAACCGCGCAGCCGCTACTATCCCAATGGCGGCGACCTGCTTGACTATTTCGATGCCAAAGGTATCGTCGAGGGACTGCTCACCCACCTGGAGTTTGCCGATGTCGCTTTCAGCCATGTCCAGGATGCCAGCGGCCTGCTACACCCTGGGCGCAGCGCGGCAGTGCTGGTCGGCGGCTTGATGGTTGGCATTGTCGCTGAGTTGCACCCTGCGGTTGCCGAAAGCTGGGATCTGCCTGCCCCGCCCCAGCGGGTCGCGCTCTTCGACCTCGATGCCGACGCGCTGTTCACCCTGAGCCAGCAGGCGCAGGAGCAGAAGTACCGGCCGATCAGCAAGTTCCCTACCGTGCAGCAGGACCTCGCCCTGATCGTGGATGAGGACGTGGCGGCGGGCAAGGTGCAACGGCTGATCGAGCAAACCGGCGGCAAGAACCTGGCAGCGGCGACGTTGTTCGATGTCTACACTGGCCCACCAATCCCGCCCGGCAAGAAGAGCCTGGCCTACAGCCTCACCTTCCAGAGCTACAAATCCACTTTCAGCGAGGAGGAGATCAGCAATCTGCGTGGGCGCATCGTGGCGCGGCTAGGTAAGGAAGTAGGGGCGGTGCTGCGTGGGTAGCCCCAAATACACCGATGCCGACTGTCCCTTCTGCGATTGGCCGCAGATGCTGCCAGTGCTGCTGGAGCAAGGCGAACACTTCTACATTATCGCCGCCCGCTTTGCCCTGTTTCCCGGCCATATCCTGATCAACAGCCGCGAACACATCCGTTGCATCGGCGCGTTGCCTGCTGATTACCTGGCCGAGCTAGAGCAGATGCGCCTTTTGGTGCAGCGCTTCCTCAGCGACGAATATGGCAAGGCCGCCTTCTGGGAGAACGGGGCCAGCTACCAGCACGTGCCACATATGCACCTGCATGGTTGGCCGGTGCAGCAGGAGCTACCACCGACTACGCAGTTGCGAACCTGGCAACCCATCAGCGGCATCGCCGACCTGCCCGCCTGGTACGCCCAGCAGGGGCCGTATCACTACTTGCAAGGTGAGCTTGGCAACTATGTGATGCGCCCCGGCATGGAGGTGTTCAAGTTCAGCAGCCCCTGGCTGTCACGGCAGAGCGGCAACCCACTCAGTCCCTTCGGCGGCATCGTCCGCTCTGGCACTGAGGAGACTACCGCCGCGCTGGCGGAGCAATGGGGGCGGTGGCGTGAAAAGCAGTAATGAGCGAGGAATGGTGAATAGGGATGGTGGGGCGTGGGGCGCGGATTTATCGCGCCTTGCTGGGACTATAAGCCAGTGTTGATGGACCTGACGTTCAGAGTTGCAATAAGGGCAAGTTGATTTGGGGGTGCCACGTACCCCTACAATTCGCCTCTCCCGATGCAGTAGGGCTGTTGCAAAGTCATAAGCATCAAGTAAGTTGACAACAAAGAACCTTTCTGTGGTACGATGTCTGTGTACCAACACATACTCCCACAGAAAGGTTCATCCATGGATTATACTAACTTCACCCTCGCCTTGCCCGCT
>JANXYP010000109.1 GCA_025355955.1 Chloroflexota bacterium | reverse complement strand
TCTCCTCGTCCTCGCCAGTTCGGTTGGCCCGCTCGCGGGGGTCGCTCTGCTGCTCTTCCTGACTTATCATGTCCCTGTCCCTCCTGTAGCTCACGGGCAATCGCCGCGAGTGTTTTGCTCATCGCTCCTCGTCCCGGCACGCGGCCCTCGCTGGCGCGCACCTCCCAGGCCCACTCGAACAGCCGCTCGAAGGCTTGGTCTGGGTAGCGGGCCAACCGCCAGTCTCCGATCTGCCGCTGCCAGAAGGCAGGGAGGGTGGCGAAGCCGGTCAACTCACGCACCCTTTCCTCAAGGGCGAGTTCCTCACCCACGCGGGCAGGCGGGTTGGCTACAGGTTCGTCACTCCCACCCACGCGGGCAGGCGGGCTTGCTAGCTTGCTTGCTGTTATTTTGGTATTTTTGTTTTTATAATTCTTCACTTCTTCTAGTGTGTCCGTAGTGTTCTGCTGCGTACTGCTAGCAGTATCGGATTGAACGCTAGACTCAACCGCCAGGTTTGCGTTCAGTAGCGGAACACTATGAGCGATAGCGGTATCATTTTGAACGCTAGCCTTCCTTGGTTGAGCCCCTACTGGAATAGCAGTATCATACTGAACACTGGCGCTGTGTTCGGGTTGTAGCACACACCCAAAACTGGATTTGCCTGTTCCTCGGCCTGGTTGAAAGACTATCCAACCTCCGCTTACCAATTCTTCGATTATAGGCCTCACTCTACCCTTGCCACAGTGCGCTATCCTCGCCACCTCGTCGTAGGAGAGTTCGACACTGGTTCCGCTTGCTGCGTGCCGCTTGGGATAGCACGAACGCACGCGCAGATGGAGTAGCAACCAGCCAGCCTCTGGCGATAGGCTATCCAGCATTCTCTCCTCAGCTGATGCCCACTTTCGTTTGCGCTCAGTTTCCATGCTGAACCTCGCTTCTTCTGTTCAGCGAAGACGGCGGTGCGGCGTAGGGCTGTCGCCCGCTACGACCCACACGTGTCCGCTGCCTTCGTGCGATGTGATGAACAGGAGTTGCAGGTGGGCTAGTGAAGATAATGGGGGGATTCTCACTCCGATCCTGGCCTACTCGGTAGTCAATAATTTCCGTACCTTTGCGTCTGTTGCAGCGGCTACACAGTGGCTGTCGGTTATTGACTGCGTTAGAGCCGCCCTTCGCCAGAGGTACCACATGGTCGCGCTGTAGCTTATCCGCCATCGTTTCTGCCTTGCTACAAGCAAGGCAGCGGTTCCCGTATGCCGCCTTTAGTTCCAGCCATTCCTTCTTGGTTATTTCCCTGCCACCAGCACGGGTGCGAGCTTGCCTTGCTGCGCGGGAACCCTTCGTCTCGGGTTGCTTGGCCACTTCCTGCCCCTCTGACGCGGGGTATAGTGATGGAGTCAGCTTTGGCACCAGCAACACCACACTTGTGCGTTCGCGACCATGCGATTCGATGGTTAGGGGGTCAAAGAAAGGCTGACCCAAACGCTGGTTGAAGCGCCTCAACTGCTGCCACCAATTGCCCAGCGCCTTGCGGCTACGTATCCCATCACCCTCGCTGCGGAGACTGAACGTCACTCTGCCTCTATGTAGGGAGCAGCTGCGATACAACCTGACCAGAAGCAATGCTGCACCAGGGCAGTCAAAGAAGGCATCGTCAGCGGCCTCGACTGGCATGAGTAGGAATTGCCCATGCTTGCTATCCATAATGTACCCCGTTCTGGATGAGTGAAAGTATCGGTGAGAAGCTCGACGTACCAGCGGCTCGGCGCACCCGATGTGTCCGAATCCGCTTGTGGCGGTTGGGCGTAATGTGCTGACCAGGTGTGATCCGGCTTTGGTGGCTTCGGCTTGTGGTTTCGCCTACCTCTGCCGCACCCATGTTCGTTGTGTGCGGTCGATAATCAACAATCCTCGCCCATTTGCGCCGGTTGCATGGGCCACAGAGCGGCTGCAGGTTGTTAATAGCATTGCTGCCGCGCTTCGCCAGGGGAACCACATGGTCGCGCTGTAGCTTCCCTGTCTCGGCTTCCGGTCGATTGCAGGCAAGGCAGCGGTTGCCGTAAGCGGCCTTCAGTTCCTGCCACTGTTGTTTGGATGCGCGTGGCCCGCCCGCACGAAGTCGAGCCTGCCGGATGGCGCTATAACTCTTAACTTCAGGCTGCCTGACCTCCTCAATATCATGCCACGTGTGTTCTGGAGGCATTACTATCTTGGGAAGCTTCAGGAACAATGCCAAGCCTTCATACCCATGTCGCTCAATTTTATGGTCGTCAAAGAATGGCATAGCTAGCAGCTTGTTAATGCGGCGCAGCTCTCGCCACCAGTTGCCGATGCTGTTTCGGTGCCTGCCCATGCTTCTTGCCTCTTCACCGATATCCAGCACCGATTTGCCGGTGCGGAAGGAACGGGTATGGTACAACCGACTGAGCAACAACGCCGCGCCTGGAGAGTCTACAAAGGCATTATCAGCAACCTCGGCTGGCATGAGAATGAACTGTCCACCAGATTTGTTCATCAGCTAAACCTTTCCCTTTTATCTCGCCAATGCCATCGCATCGGGTGTGGCATTGACAGCAGGTGCTATACTAGAGCTATGGATAGTAATGACCAACCTCAAGAGCGGGTAGTGATTGAGGACTACCGTGGCCCAGCCTCCCAGCTACCGCCCCCTGCTCCGGCCAATGCCCAAATTACGGCTGAGACCAAGCAGCAGCCGGGTGCTGTATCCCAAACTGCCCCAACCTCATTGGATCGAGACTGGCCGATGACATTGGCAACGACAGGGGCGTTGCTTGGCATAGGCGTAGTAGGGTGGCTTTGCGTTTTTATTATCTCGACCTCTTTTCATCAGAATCTCAACTCCCATATTTTGCTGCACGTCATAATAGATAGCTTTGTTGGAGCGTTCATCGTCGGTATCGCCATTATTGGCTTTATCCTCTGTGCCACTTCGCTCTTCCACTATCACACATCCCAGCGACCCGCTGCGGTACTCTCTAGGAGCAGGGTAGGTCTGGTGTTGAGCATCCTCGCCTTGCTTGTGGTACTGTTTGGCTGACGCAAAGGCCGCATCTCATCTGCTAGCTCTAGCCCTCTTCCTACCCAGCCACCCTAACGGCGAGTAACCCCCTTGAGCAGCTATCGAGCTGGCAACCTGGCATTCTCCGCCGCCGCCATTCCCTCCGCCCTGGCAATATCCCCAGCTGCCGCATCTCTGCCCGCCCACACGCTCGAATATTGGCAACTGGGGCAATGCGTGACCAGCACGCGCGGCCCAATCACGGTGAAGCTGGGCGCGGTCTCCTTCTGCTCGATCAGCGCAACCACCAGTCTTCTGTGTCCAGTATGGACGAGTTCGAGCTTGCATCTGCGGCAGAATCTGGTTGTCCTGGATCGGTCCTCACTCATTGGTGTATGCTCTCCTTCTCTTCGACTTCATCCTCATCGCAAAGGCGCAGCGTGCCTTGCGCCCGCCACTTCCAACTAACCAATCCACGCTTCCGCAGCCGGATGAGGTGGCGGCGGATGGTCGAAGCGGTGCCGCAGCCGGTAGCTTTGGCAATCTGCTCGAGGGTGGGGGGTCGCTGATATTCGGCTATGTAGCCGACGAGGTAGTCGTATACCGCCACCACGTCCTGACTTTTGGTTGGGCCAGCCATTGCGCTCTCCTTACAGTTCCAGAGCGAGTTCGTGCTCAATCATCTCGGTGAAGGTGTCCCAGGCGAAGTCTTGCCAGTCGGGGGAGGTGGGGCTGGTTGACAGGGTATGGTACACTTGGTTCAGGTCAGTGACACTGAGAGCAGTGAGTAGCGGGGTGTCGCGCTCGGGTATGGGCTGGTGACTGAGATCGAGGTTGGTGGCGATCCATCTTCCAGCATTGAACTCATGCCCACGCAGACCGGCCAGCACAAGGCTGGCGAGAGCATTCCAACCGCGAACAGCAGGGGCGGATTGCCAGCCCAGTCTCAAGCGGCGGAGTAGGCTAGTGGTGCTTACCTTATCGAATTGGCTCGGTAGCCATGGGGTGGCGGGCAAGCTGCCGCTATTGGTGGAATGTTCTGGGTGGTGGGGAAGTGCAGGTTGACCCTCGCTCACCTGCTTGTCATCGGTGATGTTTTGGGTATTCACTCCTTTGCTCCTTTCGGCATAAGGAACCCCCGCTCCTGCCGGTGAGAGACGACAGTTACGAGGGTTCCAACTCCCAGGATAAGGCGGGGACCATCCGCCGCCTCAACCCAATCAAGCTATCTGGCAAGCCGGGCCTCTCACAAGCCTGTGGCTTTGCCCTTTTGTTCTACAAATTCTAACAATATTGTACCATAATTCCTAACAAAATGCAATAGTTTCGTTAGGAATT
>JANXYP010000268.1 GCA_025355955.1 Chloroflexota bacterium | reverse complement strand
ACGGCTTTTCAGACACTTACTCAGCACTCAGCACTCAGCACTCAATGCGGTCGGTTGATGACACCTTTGTACACAATCTGGGCCATCTCATCGCGGCGGATGTTGTTGTTGGGCAGGAACAGGCGGCCCGGGTAGCCGTTGACGATGCCGTTGTGATAAGCGGTCTCGATTGAGACGTAGAAGACATTGCTGGGCGGTACGTCAACGAAGTCGGGAACGCTACCAGTCGGCGTGATCAGGGTATAACCGCCTGCATTGATCACCAGTTTTGTCAACTGGCCGCGAGTAATCGGGATGTCCGGCAGGTAGCAAGGCGGAGCTGCCCCATGTGCGGTGCAGGCCGCTGCGTCGAAGCCGCTGACAATGCCGCTGTGGAATGCAGTCTCGATATAGACGTACGCGAAGTAACTGGGCGGCACATCGGTGAAGTCCGACTGGGTGGGGGTATAGAACGGCGTACCAAAGCCGAGGACGACGACTTTGGCGAATTGCCCACGGGTGCTTGTGCCAGCGGGCGAGTAGTGGGTGGCATCGGTGCCACTGACTACGCCGCGACAGTTGAGGTAGTGGATGGCAGTATAGAAGATATTACCGTTGATGTCCACGAACGGATTGGGGCAATCAGTCGGGGTCACGCTCGGCACTGGCGTGCTGGAGCTAGCGGGCGTAGCCGTAGCGGTGTTGGTGGCTGGCGCGGGCGTATCAGTGGGGCCGCCTGGCGTATTAGTGGGTGGCAGCTGCGTGTTGGTGGGTAGCGGTGTGTCAGTGGGGCCGCCTGGCGTATTGGTGGGTGGAAGCGGGGTATCGGTCGGTGGCATTGGCGTGTTGGTTGGCGGCATTGGCGTGTTGGTCGGTACAAGCGGTGTATTGGTCGAGGTGCTGGTGGGCGGCACAGCAGTGTTGGTGGCTGTTGCTAGCGGGGTCATGGTGGTGGCGCAAGGGTCAAGATAGATATAGCTGATGGTCAAACCGGGACTGAGAGTCGGCTGGTTGTAGGAGTATTGGCTGTACTGCCCGGTCGTGCCGTCCAGGTTTTGGATACCTACCGTGGCACTGCCGCCATTTGCCCCGCTCATGTCACCGTAGACCAGGTCAACCCGGCCACTGTTGCCTTCATAGAGTCGTATCTCGAAGTTGACTGCTGCACCGCCGGTGTAGAGGGTCGCTTGCCATTCGAGGTTGAGGATACGGTTGGGGGCGTTGCCAGTGACCGAGCTAAACACGCCGCTGCCGGAGGTGTCGGTACGCAGGTCATCCCAGTATGGGAAGATGGCGGTGTTCATGGTGGGGTCGGGCAATGGATTGTTGGTGAAGGCATTGTTGGCGCTGCCGAACTGCAGATTGCCATTGGAGCTGATGTTGGCAGTGCTGTAGCTTGCGCCATAGAAGCTGATCGGGAAGGGTAGGGCGAACGACGTAACCACATCATCACCGTGGTTGCCGCTGTCGAGCGTGCCGCTGATGATGCTGGTGCCGGTGTTGGTCATCACCGTGTAGCTACCAATGCACGGAGTCGCGGTTGGGCTGGGCGTTATCGTCGGAGTCCAGGTCGGAGTATTAGTCGGCGGTGTGCCGGTCACGGTGGGCGTGGGGGTGCCGGAGCTGAGGGTCTCGCTGCTGGCAGTGTAGCTAGCGCCATCGAAGCCAGCGGCAGTCACTGCCTCGACCCCGACCGCGCCACCGCCTGCGCCCAGGCGGGGGAAGTTTAGCGGCGGGCCGTAGCGCCAGGAGTCGGAGTTGGGGTTGTAGATCTCCACACTCTGGGTTTGGGTGATGGGGGTGAAGCCACCGTCGTTGGGGTTGCGAAAGTAGCCGCCGCCTACCACCCACAGTTCGCCGTTGAGCGCGAAGGCGGTGGCGGCCTGGCGGGCTACCTGCATATGCGCCTTCGTTCCCCAGGCATTGCCAATCGGGTCGTAGGTGTAGACGTTGTTTAGCACAGCAGTATAGACGCTGTTGTAACCCCCCACGTGGTAGACCAGCCCATTCAGTACGGCGGCAGTGCCGTAGGCAGTCTGGGTGGGCAGGGTTGCGCTGGTACTCCATGTGTTGCTGCCCTCGTCGTAAATATAATTGGTGTTGCTGACGTAGGGGTTTACGTTGTGGTCGCCCGCAATGACGTAGAGTTTGCCATTCAGCGCCGCACCTGCCCCACCCGAAGTCACGACCGGCATCGCCAGCTTGCTGCTCCAGGTGTTGCTGGCAATATTGTAGGCTTCGTGGGTGTTGAGGTAGGTGCCGCCACCGCCGCCGAACGGCCCCTGGATGCCACCCGCAACGTAGATGGTACCATTATCAGCAGCGACCGCCGCTGCGCCACGCGCAGTCGGCATATTGCTGCGCTGTGTCCAGGTATTGTTGGTGACATCGAAAGACTCGTTGGCGTTCTGCTGGGTGTCGTAGCAGTTGCCCGCCAGCCCGCCGACTACGTAAATGCTGTTACCTGATGTAGCGCTGCCGACGCGGTAGCGGGGTGTATTCAGCGGCTGATTGATCTGCCATTGGCCGCCCGGCACCGGCGTGAAGGTGGGGGTGGGCGAGGGCGGTTGGTTAATGGCGGGGTAGCGTTCGCTGTCGGTGCGGTAGGTGAGACCGCCGGAGGTATAGCCGCCCACCGCATAGAACACGCCATTACCCTGCGCTGCACCGTAGTTGCGGCGGGCATCAACCAGGCTGGCGAAGCCAGACCAGCTATTAGCGATGGGGTCGTAAATGTAGGCTGCGTTAGAGCCAACGTCCCAGAAGCCGCCCGCCACCACCAGATGGCCCGCGTTGGGGAAGCCGCTGCCGCTGTCCCAGGCGAACGCTTTGGCGGTGGAGCGGCCAATCGGCAAATCAGCCACTCGGGTCCAGGTTGGGTTGCCCACGGTGGGGTCGAGTCGCTCGACGATCTGCTCGTTGCTCAACGCCGTGCCTGCCTGATTAAGCTGTCCGCCGCCCACCGCGTAAATCTTGCCATCAAGCTCCGCCCCGGCGATAAAGCCGCGCGGGATGCTGAGGTGTGCAGTGGTCAGGTTAGTCCAGCGACTTCCCTGCGGCGCGGTGGGGTCGTAAACCCAGGTATCGGCGTAGCCGCCGGGCTGGGCGGGGCGGATACCACCGAAGATGTACCACTTGTTGTTGTAGACCGCACTGCCACCGGGGACGCGCCCGCCGCTCGGCGGTCCAGGGTCGACCGGCCAGGTGTCGCTAACCACGGTGGTGAGGCTGTCGGCAGTAGGGTTGTAGATGTACATGGTGTTGGTCAGCGCATTGCCGGGGCCGGTTGCGCCGATGATGTAGATAGCGGGGATGCCGCTGGTAGGGGTCAATACCGCTGCTTCCATGTTTGAGGTGTTCTTGGTGGGGAAGGCAGCGGATTTGGTGGCCCAGGTGCCGCTGGCGGGATTGCCCTCGATAATCGAGGTGAGATAGGTGCTGTAGTCGTTGGTGGTATCGGCGTTGCGGCCACCAAAGGCGTAGATGTGACCGTTGCCCGGCCAGTAGACGCTTGCCATCCGTCCACGTGGTCCGGGCAGGGCTGCGCCGAACACTTCCCAGGCATCGAAGGTGTTGGGGCTTTGCCCACTATCCTGCGCGGCGGGCGCGGAGATGTTAGCGGCGGGCAACAGCCCCCGCCCCGGTAGCCCCGGCATTGGAGGCGGTGGGGTGGGACAGACCGCGCTAGGTCGGGCGGCCTGTGCCGCAACGCTGGCTGGCCCTGCCTGTGCCATCGTACCGGCCAACGCCATGCTGACCAACGCAATCAGCAGCCCCAGGCTGAACAGGCTGCGGACGTGACGGTTAACTTGCATCTGCTTAATCTCTCTTTCTCCTTGTGGTATAATGTCTGCATGGATACGAAACAACAGCCGGAGCAACCTCCGGAGCAAACGACGATTATCGAGGATTATCGCGGGCCGCTGAATAGCCCGCTTGTTGATCGCCCTGCAGAAATCGGTCTTAGCACGCCCGATGCTAAAGCAACAACCGACGACGATGATGCCAGTCTAGGACTGCCAGATATTCATTCATCCGCCAATAATGTGACAAAGGCGGCCTATGTTGGTGGTATCTGTGCAGCATTGGCGCTAGCAATGGCCTTCGTTCTATCGTTCATCCGCAGCCCGCTCTACGACACTGCATGGGTAGATAACCAGTTTCTGAAGCTGCTGCTATCGCCCTTGCCGGTGATCTTCGTTGGTCTGCTTATGACTGGGTGGAGTGTCTATAAAGCCTCACAAACGAGCGGCGAGAGGTATTTTTCTCAGATATTGCTCATTGCGATCATGGCAGGATTGTTTGATGCAATCGCCCTCGTCCTCACTGCGACTTTGCAATCCCGCCTTTATTAGTAAACCGTCTCCCCATCTACCCTTCCGATAGCCACGCCTTCGCTCGCGCCGCCAGGTTGGCGACGCTACCGCGTTCGATTTTGGCGGGGGGCAGCGAGTTGAGGAAGGTTGCGCCGTAGCCCTTCGTCATCAGCCGACGGTCGAGCAAGGCGACTACGCCGCGATCGGTCTTGCTGCGAATCAGCCTACCAAAGCCTTGCTTCAGCTTCAGCACCGCTTGTGGAACGCTATACTGGTTGAACGCATCATCGAACTGCTCACAGCGGGCGGAGAACACCGGGTCGTTTGGCACGCTGAAGGGCAGCTTGGCGATTGCCAACACACTAAGCGCATCGCCTACCACGTCGATACCCTCCCAGAAGCTGGCGGTGCCGAGCAGGATGGCGTGGGGGTTGCTCTTGAACCGTTCCAAAAGTTGGCGACGGTTGCCGTCGATGTTGTGACCTAGCACCATGATGCCCTGTGCTTCCAGCTTGCGCTGAATCGCTTTGTAGGTCATCTTCAATGCGCTATTGCTAGTAAACAGGGCCAGGGTACGGCCCTCGGTGGCGCTGCATAGATCAATCAACGCCTGCTCTAGCGCCTTCTGATAGCCCTGCTGGTTAGGCTCCGGCATATCGGTGGGCAGATAAATCATCGCGGCCCGCTGATAGTCGAACGGTGATTCGAGCAGCAATTCGTCCGGCTCATAGTCGGTCAGCCCCAGCCGCTCCTTGATAAAGCTAAAGTTGCCATTGGTGGATAGCGTAGCCGAGGATAGCACCACCGTCTGCTTCTGCCCAAACAGCCGCTCGGCGAGGATGTTGCCCACGTGCAGCGGCGCGGCGTGCAGGCTGAGGGCGGAGTCGCGCACGCTGCTCTGTAGCCAGTGGATTTCGTCGGCAGTGCCGTCGCTGATGATCGCGTCCAGCCGCTTGCTGAGGTCACGGTTGGCCTGGGTAGTCATCTTCAGTTCGGCCAGCAGGCTTTCGTCCACCCCCGTACCGCTCAACAGGGTCAGCAATATGTCGAGGCTGTCCTGGATACCCAGTAGGCGGCTCTTCAGTGGGATCCACGAGCTACTCACTTCATCCCAAGCAGGCTGGTGGCGCACCTCGTCAGTAAGGCGCAAGCGGTTGTCGTATTGCCCGCCCTCTTTGGCGTGGGCGGTGAAGAACCCGTTGAAACAGTCGAACAGGCTACGGCTAATGCTGATCGCTTCCACGCAGCGCTCTTGCAACCGCGTGGCGTTGCTCTCCACCAGGCCCGCCTTATCCTTCGCCAGCGTAGCGGCCAGCGCCTTTAGCTCGGCCATCAGCCCACTGTATTGCTGCTCACCATCGCCGCGCATCGGCAGGCGATGGCTGATGCCATTGAGGTGGTCGTTGACCAGCAGTTCGTCAACCTTGTAACCCAGTTGCTCGGTGGCCTGTTCTTCAAGGTGATGGGCTTCGTCAATAATCAGGTGGTCGTAGGGTGGCAGCAGCGCGTTGTCGGTGGCAAGGTCGGCGAGTAGCAGCGCATGGTTGACCACCACGATGTGCGCGCCCTCAGCCTGCCCCCGCGCCCGATGCAGGAAGCACAGCCCGTTGGTGATGGCGGGACACTCGCTCAGGTCGCAGGCTTCGGCCTGGGCGCAGACCCGCTCCCAGGCGTTGTACTCGCCGCCAATCAGCAGCAGTTCGCTGCGGTCGCCCGTGTTGGTGGTGGGCAGCCATACCAGCCCTTTGACCAGCAGCTTAAGCTCCGCGCTGCTCAATTCGCCCGACTTGCGGAAGCTGGCCCAGCGGCGCAGGCAGAGATAGTTGCTGCGGCCCTTGACCAGCGCGGCGCTAAAGGGCGGCTGCTCATCCTCACGCAGCCGTCGCCGCTTGTCCCGCCCGCTGCTTGCTTTCGTCTGCTCGAAGTGACCTACCAGCGCGGTTTGCAGCGCGGGGATGTCCTTGTGGAATAGTTGCTCTTGCAGATTGATGGTGTTGGTGCTGATTACTACCCGCTGGCCGTTGCGTACCGCGAAGTCAATCGCAGGCAGCAGGTAGGCCATGCTCTTGCCGGTGCCGGTGCCAGCCTCTACGATCAAGTGGTGGCCCTCGTTCAAAGCCCGAGTCACGGCAGTTGCCATCTGCACCTGGGCGGCACGATGTTCGTAGCCAGGGGTCAGCTTCGCCAACGCGCCGTCGGGTGACAACGCGTTGGCAATCATCTCCTCGTCCACCATCACTGCTTCGTCGGTTATCTCTAGCGGCGGTGGCAGGTCAGGAGGACGCAACATCCCCAATTCCAGCGTCTCGGCCCGCACCCCCTTCGCCAATAGCGCCGCACCGATGCTAGATGTGGGCTGGCTAAATGCGGTGCGCGTCTTCTCCCGCTCCGCTTCTTGGAACAGCGTGCGAAGCGGCCAGTGGCTGTTGGCGCTGGCCCGGCCAATCTCGGCCAGCGCAGCCAGTTCCAGATCGTCGAGTCGGCGCAGCAGGGCGCGGAAAACCTGCATCGTCACTTCTGCATCGGCCATCGCTCGATGCGCGTCGGGGTGGGGGATGCCCAGCGTGGCAGCCACGCTAGCCAGGGTGTAGACCGACACTTCGGGCAGCAGCAGGGTGGCAAGCTCGAAGGTATCGTAGCTCGGCCCGCGTATATCGATGCCACCGTTCGCCAGCGCTTGTATGTCGAACTCAATCGAATGGCCGACCACCGGCAATTCACCGACGAATCGCAGCACCTGATGCGCCAGTGAGTGAATCAATGGCGCACTCTCCACATCCTTCTGGGTAAGGCCGGTTAGCTGGCTTACTTTGTAGGTAATCAGCGATGCGGGTTTGACCAGGCTGTGCCAGGTGTCAAGCACTTTGTCGTCGCGGAACTTGATTGCCGCAATCTCGAAGACATCGTTGCTGCCTGGCCCGCCGCCAGTAGTCTCGGTATCCAGGGCAACATATACTCTGCTCACGCAGTCCTTATCCGCTTCTAGCGCCGCGCATTGGCACGCCGGTGTCATGAAAGAGAGGGGTTTACATAGGTCAGCAGGGCGAACAATGGTTCGCCCCTACAGAACCACCGCCCTAGGGCAACGGCGTTACCCCTAAAAGATTAAAATACAAAGGATAGGGGTTACGGAGATGAGCAGGGCGAACAACGGTTCGCCCCTACAGAACCGCCGCCCCAGGGCAACGGCGTAATCCCTAAAAGATTAAAATCTGATGAATGCTACCAACGCGGGCTATTCTACACCAGACTTTTAGCAAATGCAACTCTTTGGGATAAGGTACAGAGCTTTTTTGTAAAAGTGGGAAATGTGGTGAACAACATCTGCACTTCATGCCCTGTTTGAGCATAGCCTGCAGTTATGTCTTGATATCAGCTTTAGCACATTCGACCACGGCAAACACGAGACCACATAATACCGATTAGCCGAGGCGAGGCTATAGTTCTGTAGGGGCGAACCGTTGTTCGCCCTGGCATATTCGGGGTGATGATATCCATGGCGGGTACGCCGCATTATTCTGTAGGGGCGAACCGTTGTTCGCGCTGGCTCAATCTATAGCGGCACCGCAGCTAAACCGAAAAACCCCAATGCGCCAACTTCTGCCCAATGTCAACTACTTTACACCGCATCACCCATCCATCTGCTATAATGAGTTCGCGTGAATACGCAAGCAGTGAAAAGCTGAAAATCATGAAGTACAAGGAAAGGAAACCAGATCAATGAGCAAGCAGGCGCTACAGTCCGCCCTGGATCGGGCGATTGATGACGAGGGCTTTCGCCAGCAGCTAGCCAGCGACCCCAACACCGCCCTGGCGAGCTACGACCTCAGCCCAGAGGAGCACACCGCCTTCATGTCCGCCGACCAGGGCCAGCTAGAGCAGCATCTCGGCCCCCTCGATGACCGCACCAGCAAGTCGATAATGCCGATGGGTCCGGGTTGGGGTACTGGAGGCACTGGTCCTGGGTGGGGTACTGGTGGTACAGGTATGTGATGCTAGTTCGTTTTACCCGCTCCACTGAATAGAAAACACAAAGACGAGGGCACCAATGCCCTCGCCTCGTTTTGTTGAAGGCGCAACGTGGTTGGAAGGGTATAATGCGCCAGTTCCGCCGCTGCCAACGCCGCCACCCCAACCAGCGCTGTCCCTTGCATCGGCAACGGTGATCCGCCCGTTGAAAATCGCAGCCAGCATCTTGATAAAGCTCAACATAGTTTCACCTCCTTTCTGATTTGGTACTCTGTTATTTCACTTTATCTTTGTTCTTTACCATAGCGTAAGCTGTATTTTCGGTCATGAGGTTATCCACTGTGGCAATTCAGCCAGCAGATTGTAAATGTTGGCTTCGTCTGAACGTATGCGATTCGCCTCTACGCCCTTCTCGTGTAGCCTAAATGATATCCATATGAGGTGTAGGGCAGTAGCGCTGGGTGATATACCACCGCTTCTGCCTTTCATTACCAGTGATAACGGTTAGTCCGCTGGGCTGCGGCTAGGTGCTGCGCCTTACCTTTTCTCATAACCAACTAATGCAAATCTGGCCGTTTTTGTGTTATAATCGAACATAAACCTGCATATGTTTGTGCTAATGATGAGGAGCTGATGGTTGCAATGTCCTAAGTGCCAGTTTGATAATCCGGCATGGATGAAGTTCTGCGGCAACTGCGGGGCGCGGCTGGCTGCCGCATTGCCCGCGCAGGATGAACGCCGGGTTGTCTCGGTTATGTTCGGCGATGTGTCGGGCTTTACCGCGATGTCTGAGAACCTCGACCCAGAAGATGTCAAGGACATAATGGACAGTTGCCTGAGCAACCTCGCCGAGGTGGTGCGCGAGTTCGACGGCACGGTGGACAAGTTTGGCGGTGACAGCATCCTCGCTTACTTTGGCTACCCTGTCGCGCATGAAGATGACCCGGAGCGGGCGGTAGGCGCGGCCTTGGCAATGCAGCAGGCGATGGGCAGCTTCAACGACGAACTTGAGACTAAGCGGGGTTTGCGATTGCAGATGCGGATTGGTATCAATACCGGCCTGGCGCTGGCTGGGCAGATGGGTAGTCAGACTAGCCATCAGGAATCTACTATCATGGGCGATACGGTCAATACCGCCAGCCGCCTGCAAGCTCTGGCCCGCCCTGGTCACATTACGGTTAGTGAAAGCACCCGCCGCGCCACGCAGCACCGCTTTGAGTTCGGCGCGGCACAACGGGATAAGGTCAAAGGTAAGGTAGAGCAGGTATTGCACTACGAGGTAATCGGTATCCGTAGCGAACGTGCCAGCCTGCGCGGGTTGGAGAGTCGCGGCCTGGCTGCCCCGATGATTGGTCGTGGGCGTGAGATGCAGGAGCTGCAGCACGCTTACGCGCAGGCTGTAGCCGGGCGCACGCCTCTGCTAGCCACCGTTTGGGGCGCGGCGGGCAGCGGCAAGAGTCGCCTGATTGCAGAGTTCTGCGCCACCCTGGCGCAATCAAAGCCGCTACCAAATATCCTGCGCGGGCGTTGTCTGCCCTTCGGCCAGGGCAATACCACCTACTGGGCGTTGGGCGAGATGGTCAAGCAAGAATGTGGAATCCGCGATAGCGACCCGCTAGCCGAGGCGCAGAGCAAGCTGGTTGCCCGCCTCGAAACCTTGTTGCGCGAGGCTGATGGTGTAGCTGATCCACGCGATGCGTTCAGGATTGCGGCCTATATCGGGGTTACTATCGGCTGGAACTTCAGCGACCGCCTGGTTGAAGGCATAAGCGCTGCCAGCCAACGCGAGGAGCGGGCCTGGGCCTGGCGACGCTTCTTCAGCCTCAAGGCGGCCACCGCCCCGCTGGTCGTATTCTTTGAAGACATTCACTGGGCCGATGATGAGCTACTCAAGTATATCGAGGATCTGGTTGCCCGTAGCGAAGCCATCCCTATGCTGGTTCTGTGCGCCAGTCGCCCGGAGTTCCGCGAGGCTCACCCTAAATGGAGCAATGCCTGCAACGCGGTCAGCGTCGATCTGCATCCACTTACCGATGAGGAGAGCTTGGATTTGGTCAATGCACTACTAGTGATAGACGAGTTGCCCGTCAGTGTGCGCGACCTGATCATCCAGCGGGCCGATGGCAATCCTTTCTACATCGAGGAAATCATCCGCCTTCTAATCGAGGACAAGAAAATCGAGCAACGCGATGGGCGATGGGTGGCGGTAGCGGGTATCGCGCAGAGCGTGCTTATCCCCGATAACGTGCAATACCTCCTTAGCGCCCGCATTGATCGGCTGGTGCCAGCCGAGCAGAAGCGGGTGCTACAAGAGGCATCAGTGATTGGCCGCGAGTTCTGGGCTGGCGCAGTTACCAGTATCCTCGACGGCCAAATATCCGCCGAGGCGGTAAAGCACCACCTTGCCGTGCTGGTGCAGCGCGAGATGGTCAACTCGGTTGACCATTCATCGTTCGTGGGCGAGGAGGAGTACAGCTTTCGTCACGTCCTCACTCACGACGTTGCCTACGAAATGCTGCCCCACCGCGAACGCAGCCACAAGCATCGCCTGGCCGCGCAGTGGCTGGAGCGGGCCGCTGGCGATCGGATCGAGGAGTACGTCGAGCGCATTGCTTATCACTATGGGCAGGCAGTCCAATTCAGTGCTGGTGCTGCCTCAGTGCCTGGGTTTGATAACCTTGATGCTAATCGAACTAAGGCGCGTCACTACCTGAAGATAGCGGGCGACAAGAGTATGAGTCTTCAGGATTTTCGCAAGGCACAGCAATTCTACCATGATGCCATGGATATTGCCTTCCCAGCAAATGAAGATATTGAGCTTGACTTGAATCTGGAGATTAGCTATGCCCAGGCCGTATTCTTCCTAGGTGATTATAACCAGTCCGAGCTTCACCTACAGCGATCAGCTGCTGAGGCTCGTAAAGTTCATAATCAGGCAGCTCTAGCTAAGTCTATCGAGCTTCTTGCCGAAGTGAAACGTCAACGTGGTGAGTATGAGCATTCTATCCCTCTATATGAAGAACTTATTCCCCTATATCGGGATATGGGAAACATCGTTGGGGAATCCAGTGCTACTTCCAGACTTGCGCTTTCAAGTGTTTACCGAGAACCTGCTGCTAGGGTTAACGCCCTTGCCCAACGTGCTTACCAGTTGGCTCAGGCTAGTGGGAAACTAGCAGCGCAAATGTACGCTCTGCAGGCACTAACGGTAATATACAGCGATGTTCAGGGCGACTTGTATTCGGCAGAGCTGATCAGTCGGCGATTGTTGCCTTTGCTCGAAGAACTAGGCGACCGGTTGCTCATCAGTAATACCCTTCTCAACCTTGCATTGATCTGCTACTATTTGGGCAAATACGAAGAGAGCGCCAGCCGCAGCCAACAGGCGATAGACAAGGCGTGTGAGCTTGGTTACAGCATTGTAGACATGAAGGCTAGTCGTGTTCTGGGTGATGCACTGCTAGCGATGAACAAGCCCACCGATGCAATGGGTCACCTACGCCACGCCTTGGGGATTAGCGCGACGCTGGACGAGCGCGACGTGCTGCCCGAGATTCGGCGCGGGCTAGCCGAGGCGCATTTGCAGCTGGGCGAACTCGATGCCGCTCTTGAGCAGGCCGCGATTGCAACAACGGTGGTGCTACCCGAAGACACCTACTCGCAGGCAACCACCCAATGCACGCTGGGCATGGTGCTAGCGGCGCACGGGCGCAGCGACGAAGCGGAGGCCGCCTTCCAGCGCAGCCTCACGCTGTTGGAAGGCACCGCCTATCTGCCAGTGCTGGCAATGACCAGCGAACGCTACGCCGCCTTCCTGACGGCAAATAGGCGCGACGATGCAGCCGTATTGCTTCGCGATCGCGCCACCACCCTGCGCCAGCGCATCAGCACACCGCAACCAGGCAGCGAGGCCGACGACCTGACCATTGCCTTGACCATGCCTAACCCAGCACCAGGGCCTATCACCCAAACCGATAATCCCGACCTGAGTGCGTGAACTGATATTCACCATTTACCATTCCCCATTCATAACTAGTAATTGGAGCTAACCCGTGTCCATCCGTCTACGTCTCGTCTTGCTATACAGCGGCTTCCTCGCCATCGTAGTCACTGCGCTCTGCCTGTCCATCTATTTGTTCTTCGCCAAGAACCTGTCGGATGGCGTGGACGACACCCTGCGCTCGCGCACCCAGGCGGTGGTACAAAGCAGCACGGTACTGGATCAGTTTCAAGTAGACGTGCCGAGCGCCGATGCCTTCAGCAGCGAGTCGGTGTACATCGAGGTGGTCGCCCGCAATGGTCACGTTGCCCGCCTATCCAGCAACTTGCAAGGCAACCTCCTACCCATCAGTGACAGCTTTGGCGCAGCGCTGGATGGTAGGCAAACGCCCAGCGAACAGACCCTTAGCAATGGCACCGTGCTAAGGATGCTGACCAGTCCGCTGGTCGTGTCAGGCTTGGCGCAGCCGCTGGGGGTAATTATCGTGGCCCAGTCACTTGAGCCGATGAAGGCTACCTTGCACAGCCTCGCCCTTGTCCTCATCATCAGCGGCACTGCCGCCGTGCTACTCTCGGTGCTGCTAGGCTGGCTAATCACCCGCCGCGCCCTCACCCCCATCGCCGCCGTCACCGCCACCGCGCACAGCATCGAGCTGTCACAGGACCTCAGCCAGCGCATCCCCGAACGCAAGGTCAACGACGAAATCGGCCAGCTTGCCGACACCTTCAACCGAATGCTGGATCGGCTGCAAATCGCCTTCGCCTTCCAGCAACGCTTCGTCGCTGACTCGTCGCACGAGCTACGCACCCCGCTGACCGTAATCAAGGGCAATGCCGCGCTGTTGCGCCGTGTTGACGACGTGGTGGAGCGCGACGATGCCATCCTCGCAATCGAGAATGAAGCCAACCGCATGAGCCGCATCGTGGATGACCTGCTGCTGCTCGCCCAACTGGACAATCCCAGCCCCACTGCGGTGCAGGACAGCGGCAGGCTGAAGCGGCCGGTGGAACTCGATACCCTGCTGCTCGACATCTTCAAGCAAGCGCGGCTGATGGCGGGCAGCCGTCGGGTCAGCCTCGGCCATGAGGATAGCGCCACCGCGCTGGGCGACCCCGACCAACTGAAGCAACTGCTGCTCAACCTGGTGGATAATGCGGTAAAATATACCCCCGAAGATGGCAGCATCACCCTCAGCCTCTACCGTGACAACGGTTGGGCGGTGCTGGAGGTGGCCGACACCGGGGTGGGCATCAGCCAGCAGGATTTGCCGCACATCTGGGAGCGCTTCTATCGCGTGGACAAGTCGCGTAGCCGCGAGGCAGGCGGAACAGGATTGGGCCTTCCCATTGTACGTAGCATCGCTAACGCGCACGGTGGCAGCGTCGCAGCTTACAGTGAGCCTGGCAAGGGCAGCATTTTCCGCGTCTGGCTGCCGCTTGCGCCGGAGACCAGCCAAGCCTTGCCGAATGTGGGCCAGCCGCTATATAATGGCAATGGCAATGGGCAGGCGGCGATGTTGGAAGGTTACGAGTCGGTGTGGGATGAGATCGAACCTCCTACCAGCGACAATCCAGCGGGCGTGCCGCAACAGCACGCAGATCGGCAGGGCTAACCCTATGGGACAGACAGGCAAGGAGAAGGGCAAGATTCGGGTAATGATCGTGGATGATCACGCCGTGGTGCGTCAGGGCTTGCGCGGCTTCCTCGAACTTCAGCCCAATATCGAGGTGGTGGGCGAGGCAGTGGACGGCATGGACGCGGTGGAGAAAGCGCAGGCGCTGCGCCCCAACGTGGTGCTGATGGACCTGGTGATGCCGCGCATGGACGGGGCGCAGGCCACCCGCGCCATCCGCACCTCGGTGCCATCCACCCAGGTCATCGTCCTGACCAGCTTCAGCGAAGATGAGCAGGTGTTCGCTTCGATTAAAGCGGGCGCGGCGGGCTATCTGATGAAGGACATCCAGCCCAACGCCCTGGCGGCGGCGATCGAGAAGGTGGCCCGTGGCGAACCCACCCTCCACCCCGAAATTGCCCGCAAGATTATGCAGGAGCTAGGCACCCCGCCGCAGCAAATTGCCGCCCGACCAAAGGGCAGCAAGGAGCTAGAACCGGGCCTCACCGAGCGCGAAATCGAGGTGCTACGCCTGATCGCCCGTGGCCGCAGCAACCGCGAGATTGCCGACGAATTGGTACTATCCGAAAAGACAGTCAAGACCCACGTCAGCAACATTTTGCAGAAGCTGCACCTCTCCGACCGCACCAAAGCCGCCCTCTATGCAGTGCGCCGCCGCCTGGTGGATGTGGATAAGGATACCGACGGGTGAGTTGAAAGATATGGGGTGCACCTATGTGCGCCCCGCTCATATCTCATACCTCGTGCCACATACCTTATGAAAGCTTCAGTATTTCAATCAATTCCTTGACCGCCGCCGCCGACTTCTGCAAGGCGGCGGTTTCGTCGTCGTTGAGCTTTAGCTGGAACACCTCTTCGACCCCGCCTGCGCCCAGCTTGGCCGGTACGCCGACGAACAGGCCATTGATGCCGTATTCGCCCTCCAGGTAGACGGCGCAGGGCAGGATGCGCTTCTCGTCGAGCATAATCGCATCCACCATCTCGCATACCGAGGCGGCGGGGGCGTAGAACGCGCTGCCGGTTTGCAGGTATTTGACGATCTCCGCACCACCATTGGCGGTGCGCTCCACCAGCGCCTTGACCCGCTCCTCAGACAGCAGTTCAGTAATCGGCACGCCCGCGACCGTGGAATAACGTGGCAGCGGCACCATGGTGTCGCCATGCCCACCCATCACGAAGGCGTGAACATCCTTGGGCGATACGTTTAGCTCCATCGCGATAAAGGTGCGGAAGCGGGCCGAGTCCAGCACGCCCGCCATGCCCATCACCCGCTGCTTGGGGAACTTGCTGGTGTGCC
>JANXYP010000410.1 GCA_025355955.1 Chloroflexota bacterium | reverse complement strand
CCGCACATCTGCTGGCGGGCAGGAGCGTCATCCTCAAAGCGCCCACCGGCGCGGGTAAGACCATCGCTACGCTGCTTCCCTACCTGGCGGCCCGAAACCTCGACCTGCCCTTACGAGTGCCAGCGGGATAGGGTAAACCTTAAGGTAGGTAGTAAGATATACAGAAAGATATTGGCTGACTGCACGGCGAGCGAGGGCAATTAGTCAAGAGCAAAGGGTTTGCACTATGCAATCCGCAACCAGCAAACCGATACGTTCAATCCTCACTTGTTCAAAGGGTGGGGTGTAACACCCCACCCTTTGGGAAAGGAAATATGATGATCGACGAGCAAGCAAGCGGACAACAGATAGAGGTAAGTATCACGAAAGTGGTGGACTTCTATGGCGACCCCATTACTGCGGCTCAAGGCGCAGACGGCGATGAATACGTCCCGATCAATCCGCTTACCAACTTCCTGGGTCTGGAACGGTGGGGACAGATGCAGCGTATAAACCGTGACCCAGTGCTAGCGAAGCATATTCGCATTCTTTAGCATTGATACCGGTGGAGGGCCTCAGAAGCAGGCGTGTTTGCCACTAGATATGCTCCCCGGCTGGCTATTTGGCATCTCGGCTGCCCGCGTAAGTGGGGAGATACAAGAGAAGCTGAACCGCTACCGCGAGGAAGCGTTCAAGGTGCTGTGGAACGCCTTCAAGGGCGACATCATGCCTGCGGTGCAGCAGCCTACCGACCTCATACCGGCAGAGCAGATACTCGCTCAGGCCCAGGCAATCGCCGCGCTTGCCCAGCAGCAGGTGGACTTCGAACGCGGCCTGGCCGAGGCACAGCAGAGGCACCAGACGATGGCTGACTATATGCGCGGCTTCGTCAAGGATACAAAGCAAGGGCTGCGCGATCATGAGCAGCGCATATCCGCGCTGGAACTGCAAGTGAGATCAGAGCCAGCGGCGGAGCCAACCGTCAGCGAAGCGCAGGCCGCCGAGATTGCCATGGCGGTACGCAATGTGGGCAGCCTGCTCAGCGGCATCAAAGGCAAAAGCCGCTACTGGCAGGTGTACAACGAACTCTATCACCGCTACGAGAATGGCGCATACCGTGCGATGAAGCTCAAGGACTACGAGGCGGCACGGAAGTGGCTAAAGGATTGGCATGAGGAACTACTCGACAGCCTCGGCGAAGAAGGAACGGACAAGATTACTGGTTAGCAAGTAGCACACCACTTGCATAATCCGCACACCTGTGCTATAATCTACCTACACAACCAGACAACCGGGTGTCCTGGCCCACGACGAGGCCAGCACATCGCACCTTGCGGCCCGACTACTATCCACACCATTCGATTGTGGAGGCAGCCGGGCATTTTGTTGCCCTGCAAAGGAGCGATGATGAGCGATGACGAACTGAAGGGCGTGTTTCGTGAGCTGCTGGGACCCGCTGCCGACCCCCATCCCTTCCAACTGGAGGTGGCCGCACATCTGCTGGCGGGCAGGAGCGTCATCCTCAAAGCGCCCACCGGCGCAGGCAAGACCATCGCCGCGCTGCTTCCCTACCTGACGGCCCGCAGCCTCGACCTGCCCTTCCCCCGCCGGATGCTGCACGCCGCGCCGATGCGCTCCCTGGTGGAGCAGTTCTGCCAGCAGGCGAAGGCGCTGCCGCTTACTCTGGATATTCGCTGCCAGACCGGGGAGCGCGCCGAAGACCCGCTGCTGGACGGGGACATCACCTACCTCACCATTGACCAGCTGCTCGCTGCCTACCTCGGCCTCGCCCCGCTCGTGCCAGCTCGTCTAACTGGTATCGCCCGCCAGCACATCCAGAGCAGCTACCTGGTGTTCGACGAGATCCATCTGTTCGAGCCGGACACCGCGCTGGCGACCACCATCGAGCTGCTCACCTGGCTTAACGGCCGCACCCCGTTTCTGCTAATGACCGCCACTCTGTCCGAGGCGATGCTGTGCGAACTGGCCCACGCGCTCAACCCTACTGGCGACCCGCGGCGGGATGTCGCGGTGGTGCGGGTGGATGATGCCACCCCGGCGCGGCGCACCTTCCACACTCAGCCCCAACCAATGACCGCGACCTCGATCCTGCGCCGCCATCGTGGCCGCTCGATGGTAATCTGCAACACGGTAGAGCGGGCGGTGCGCCTATTCGAGCACCTGCTGGGTCGTGGCAGGAGCGAAGATAGCACCATCCTGCTGCACAGCCGCTTCCGACCCGCCGACCGCGCCACCCTCACCCGTGAAGTGACCACCCGCTTCGGCAAAGGAGCAGGGAATGATAACATCATCCTGATTGCCACCCAGGTAGTGGAGGCGGGGCTGGACATCAGCTGCGAGACCATGCACAGCGAGGTCGCGCCGGTGAACGCGCTCATCCAACGCGCTGGCCGCTGCGCCCGTTTCGGCGGCGAGGGCGAGGTCTACGTCTACCCCCTGGCCGGTAACGCTCGCGGTAAGGTCTGTTATCTGCCCTACGACAAAGAACTCTGCGAACACAGCTACGAGCTGCTGGGCAAGCGCGACAATCAGGCGCTTGACTATCAGGCCGAGTGCGAACTGGTAGACCTGGTTCACACCGAGGCCGACCGCCGCGTACTCGCAGCCATCGCCAGGGGGCGGAAGGCCAGGCGGGAGCTAATGTGGCGAACCATCTGCTGGGTGGGCGAAGCTCAGGCCGAGCGAAGCCCGCTGGTACGCCAGCTAATCCGCAAGAGCGAGGCGCTGCGCTTCATCCTG
>JANXYP010000392.1 GCA_025355955.1 Chloroflexota bacterium | reverse complement strand
TGCCGAGGCTGAGGCGGTGATTCGCCGCTTGATCGTGAGTAGTCTGATAGATGCTGGGTTGGTAGTTGCATTTGTGGATCGAAAAGGTGCAACCCTGCCATTCAGCAGCAGTCTGGATGTCGCTAGCGTGTTGGCTTACGTATATAGTGTGCGCCTGAACAATGGAGCGGCGGTGTTGTTTAGCAGTGAGCCTGATGTGTCGCTGCTGGATAAGGATGGCAACCTGGTTGGTGCGGTGGAGATTAAGGGTGGCAAGGATACAGCAGGAGCGCTGGAGCGTTACGGCGCAGCAAAGAAGTCATTTGATGAAGCAATTAGGCGTAGCCCCAATGTTACACCTATATTCATTGCAAGCTGTATCACTGCCGAAGTCGAGAGCAGAATGGCAAGCGATCCAGCATTCCGCTTTCGTTACAATCTTGCTCAAATAACTATAGATGACACTGCCCGTGCTGGGTTCCTAGCCCAGATTCGCAGTATTTTGGGAATGCAGCCCTGAAGTTTAAGCCCCGGTATCGCCTACCGCGTCCTTGTTGGTAGCATCGCGTAGCGCGGCTAGCTCCTGGCGGATCTCCTCTTCGCGTTCAGCATCGCGCTCGACCTTATGCAAGGTGGCGATGTCGGTGACGCGGCTGGTGTAGAGCGTGCCATTGAGGTGGTCGCACTCATGCTGGAAGACGCGGGCGGCGAAGCGGTGCGCCTTGACCCGCACTTCCTTCCACTTGCCGCTCTTCTCGTCCAGCGCCATGCCTTTGACAACCACGTTGAGGGCGCGTTCGACATCGCCAACCCAGCCGAGTACACTGAGGCAGCCTTCAGGGGTAGTCTCGCTGCCATCCATCTTGATAATCTCCGGGTTGCACAGGGCAATCCGCAGCCCCTTCTCGCCCTCTTCCTTGTTCGGCGGCACATCCACCACGATGATGCGCTGCATCACCCCTACCTGCACTCCTGCCAACCCTACGCCGTTAGCGTGGTACATGGTCTCGTACATATCGTCGACCAGCTTGCGTAGCCGTGCGTCGAACACGCTCACCTTGCTGGACTTCTGCGCCAGGCGGGCATCACCGTCCTGGATTATCTTCATGATCGCCATATTTTTCGATAATTTCCTTGTCCTTAATATTTGTGGCTACCCACCCCTAGCTTTATCGATATGATTAGCACGGCGGTAGAGCGGCTGGGCATATGCCATACGCCCCTATCACTGGGGCAAACAATTATACCAAAAATCACCTTCCTCCTACAGCACACTGCCGGGGTCAACGTCAACCGACCAGCCGTGGGGGGCGACAATTTCGCGCAGCAGGGGGCTGAGGCCGAGGCCGCGCACGATGATCTGCCAGCGGTAGCGACCGTTATCCTTGCGTACAAAGGCGGGGGCCGGGCCTATCAAGTCGGCGTTGGCAATGCGGGCGCGTTCCAGTCCGTGCTTGAGGACGCGGGCGAAGCGCTCCGCCTCCAGCTTGCAGGCGGCCTCCTCGCTGGAGGTGTAGACGAAGCTGATCAGTTCGGCGAAGGGTGGATAGCGCTTGTCCTGACGGAAGAAGATCTCCTGGCGGTAGAAGCTGGCGTAGTCGTGGGCGCTGGCGGCGGCGATGGCGTAATGCTCCGGCGTATAGGTCTGGAATATGACCGTAGTCGGGTCGCCGCGCCGCCCGGCGCGACCTGCCACCAGGGTGAGCAACTGGAAGGTGCGCTCACCGGCACGGAAGTCGGGTAGATACAGAGCGGTGTCGGCGCTGACCACTCCCACCATCGTCACCGCCGGGATGTCCAGCCCCTTGGCGATCATCTGGGTGCCGACCATCACATCAGCATCGCCGCGTACGAAGCGACCGAGGATTTCGTCGTGGGCGGAACGGGCGGTGGTGGCATCGCGGTCCCAGCGCATTACGCGGGCGGCGGGGAATAGCTGGCTGACCTCATCCACCACCTTCTGCGTACCCGCGCCGAAGTGCTTGATCTTGCGGCTCTGACATTTGGGGCAGCTTGTCGGCGGGTAGGTGCGGCGGTCGCAGCGGTGGCAAAGCATCACCCCCTCGTCGCCATGATAGGCCATGGGGATCTCGCACGCGGGGCAGATGACCACGAAGCCGCACTCGCGGCACATCACGAAGGTGGCGGTGCCGCGCCGGTTGAGAAACAGGATGGCCTGCTTGCCCGTCGCCAGGGTTCGCTCGATACCTTCGTACAAGGCGCGGCTGAACATACTGGCGTTGCCGGAACGCAACTCGGCCCGCATATCCACAACCTGCACCGGCGGCATCGCAAAGTCGCCCACCCGCTCCGGCATCTCCAGCAAGCCGTACTGCGCGGTCATCGCGCGCTGATAGCTCTCCACATCGGGCGTGGCGCTGCCCAACAACACCAGGGCGCGGGTGCCAAGCAGCGCAGCCCGTTTGACTGCCACGGCCCGGGCATTGTAACGCACCCCAGTGTCCTGTTTGTACGAACTTTCGTGTTCCTCGTCAATCACGATCAGCTGCAGGCGGGGTAGCGGCGCGAACACCGCCGACCGTGCGCCCACCACGATGTCGGCTTCGCCCTTGGCGATGCGCTGCCACTCGTCGTGGCGCTCACCGTCGCTGAGGCCGCTGTGCAGCACCGCCAGGCGACCGGGGAAGCGGGCGGCAAAGCGGCCCACTGTCTGGGGGGTCAGCGAAATCTCCGGCACCAACACGATCGCCTGGCCGCCATTCGCCAGCACGTGATCAATTGCTTGCAGGTACACCTCGGTCTTGCCGCTGCTGGTCACGCCGTGCAGCAGCAGGGTCTGGCCGGGGGCGTTACTGCGCCCGTCCAGGCAGTCGAGGACGCGGCGCAGCGCGGCGGCCTGGGCAACGGTAAGCGTGGGCGGGGTGGCCGCGCCGCTGGCTTCCAGAAACTCGCGCAGGGTGGCAGTCGCGGTGCGGGTCATGGGGTCGCGGCGGATGGGGCGTTCGCTGCTTTCGACGATGCCCTTCTTCGCCAGCGCGTGCAGCACGGCAATCGAAACGGTGGCCCGCTTCTGCACCTCGCCCGCAATTGCCCAGCCGTCGGCATCGCGTAGCGCCTTCAGCGCGGCAACGGTGCGCTGCTGGTTGCCGGTCAACTTGGCCTCAGGGTAATCATCAAGCAGTCGCACGTAGCGGGCCTGCTTCACCCGCACGCTGGCGCTGTCAAGGCGGGCGGTAAGCTCCACCAGTTCGCGGGCGGCCAACTGGCTGATGACCTCACGCACCCGCTCCGCCGAACCATCCTCGCCGCTAACCCCGCGACTCTGACGGTAGTGGGCGGCCAGGTCGGGTAGGGTCAGTTCGCCGTGCAGCTTGAGCAGGTCGAGGATGGTGCGTTGGGCGGGGCCGACCAGCCGCATATCGGAGCGGGTCACTTTGCCACGGGCGGTGAGGGTGACGACGGTACGCAGCTTCTGCTCAAAGCCGCGTGGCAGCATCAAGTTGAGTGCATCGTAGAGGGCGCAGTGGTAATGTTCGCTGATCCAGCGGGCCAGGCTAATCTGTTCGGCGGTGAGCATCGGCTGGGGATGCAGTAGCCCACCTACCGGCTTGAGCCGCGCCTCGGCTACCGGCGCAGTGTCATTCAGGCCGACCACGATGCCCTGCAGGAAGCGGTGGTTGAAGTCCACCCACACATGGTGACCGACGCTGAGACCCAGATCGGCGGGGATACGATAGTGGAAGGTGGCGAGTAGATCGGCGGGTGGCGCGGGTGCGTTGGGGATGGGCAGCAGCCGTCGGCTATCAGCCGGGCGCAATGCCTGGTTGACCGCAATCTCGGCCAGCGGTGAGGCGGTGTTCATAGTTGGGTTCTCGGTTCAGCTTATAGTTCTGGTTGGTTCTAATCAGGTTCTCGGACTAGACATAATTATAGCGCGTTTGTTCTATCATGGCAAGGGGGTTTTCCACACTTTGCCCAGCTTTCGCCCGTGCGCTTGGGTTACCTCCCCACTTACCTCATAAACAAAGCTCTGATTATCCCTCCCTCAAAGGGCTAAACCTTACCCCTAAATGGTGAAAGGGATGTAGTGGTGGGGATGACCCACCGGGCGCCGTGTTACTGAGGGTTGGGAGCGAAGCTCCTGCTGGCAACTTACCACCGCATAGCGGAGGCATAAATGCGTCAATGTTGCTAGCATCTACACGGCTATAGGTAGAGTGGGATGAACATCGCGCCAGCGCCGCGACTATTGGGCCAAACAGTTTTACTAAGCAATGAGGTATGAGGTGGTATAGCCATAAAGTACCATGCTGAAAAGATGGTACTTTTGTCTGTCTCGAATGACTTGATTTTTTTTTTGTCTACTGTAGTAGACTGACGTTGTGGCGGGCGAGTGCCTGCCAGCAGAGAAAACAGCGGTCAGCGGTTTGTGATTCTTGCCATGCCCTTGACGCTGTATTGTATACTAGAAAGGAAAGGTCAAGATGCAACGGAGTAGGAAGATAGGGTTCGCTGCCAGCCTCGCGCTGGTTGCGGTTATCGCCGCCAGTATGCTGGTCGGCGTGTCGAAAGTTAGCGCGACGTGCGGCCTTGCGTATTGCTGGACACAAGCATCCAGTCCCAATGCTGGTACCAGCACCAGTGATAACTACCTAAACAGCGTCTATGCGGTTAGCACCAAGCTCTTCTGGGCAGTCGGCGATTACAACAGCAGTGGCACCTACAAAACCCTGATCGAAAAAGGCATCCTATCGGGTATCTCAGGCGGTGTGCCGCAGTACACCTGGTCAATTGATACAACCAGCCAGAACCAGGGCAGCGGCAGCAACTACCTCAACGGTGTGTCTTTTGCCCGCAACGACCTCAGCGCTACCGATGTGTGGGCGGTTGGCTACTACGTAAACAGCAGTGGCAAGGACCAGACCCTGATTGAGAAACAACACAGCACCAGTTGGTCAATAGTCAGCAGCCCAAACAAGAACAGCGACAACAATGTGCTGAATGGAGTGTCCGGTAATAGCGCCAGCAACTACTGGGCGGCTGGCTACTACTACAACACCACTGATAGCCGTAATGAGACCCTGGTGGAAGTGTGGAATGGCAGCGGCTGGAACTACCCGACCGTTCTACCGCCAAATCATGGCAGCGACAACAACTATCTCACCTCAGTGTCGGTGCTTAGTTCCAACGATGTCTGGGTGGCGGGTTATTATGTAGATGCCAGTAGTGGCACCACTTACCCGATGACCATCCATTGGAATGGCTCAAGCTGGAGTCTCTACTACCCCAGTGATAGCAACGAAAGACTCGATGCGATATCTTTCGTTGGTTCCGGCTCAGGTCACATCGGTGGTTGGAACCCGGTTGGTTTCGCTGATGCTTACGCCGCACACTGGAATGGTAGCCAATGGGTATCAGAATCCACCGTTGGCTCCCGCTACCACGCCATGGATTATAACAGCACCAACTCCACCTGGGCAGTGGGCGGCCAGATTCACTTTGCGGCCCCTGATACTACACACGCAGCCCACTGGGATGGCACTAGCTGGAGCAATACAAACAGCGTTGACCCCTCCAGCGATTGTGCCTTGCTCGGTGTTTCCGCTATTGCCACTACTAATGTCTGGTCGGTGGGATATTACCGGGATATTGCCAGCAATCAGGTACGCACGCTGATTGAACACTACAACTAGAAACCCCCTAACTTAGTGACACTGGCTCTGGCGGTGGCTTAACCTGTCGCTGGGGCCAGTCCGCACGAAAGGCTGATTTGATGCACAAGCGTGTTACGATAGTGGGATTGCCGATTCTACTAACTATAGCGTTGTTCACCGCTCATATTGTAGCGAGAGCCGATGGAAGACTAGTAAATGCAATGGGGGATGCTACCAGCTATCCTTCTGTTCGCCAGGCAGCGCCTCAAGCCAGCGCCGTCCCCAGCTGCCAACTCACCTGGCAGATGGTTGATACCCCTGACTATCAACCCGAACCGCTAGGCTTCTATCGCGTAGCGGAAACGGCAGCTAACGATGTTTGGGCTGCCGTTTCCGCAGATAATAATCATAATTCTTACGCGCTAATGGAACACTGGGATGGCAACTCCTGGCAGGTTGTGCCAGTGGCAGTTGTTACCAATTCAATTCTGTTCGGCGTAACCGCTATCTCCCCTGCCAATGCCTGGGCGGTCGGTACCAACTATGACTCACACACCACCTTGATTGAGCATTGGGACGGTTTGCAGTGGAGCGTCGTTCCCAATCCCGCCCCTCAGTACAGCGAAATACAGAATGTGACTTCAATCTCAGCTAACGACATCTGGGCAGTTGGTGCAAGTATAGTAATGTCTGGCCAGCTTGGTTCGTATCAAACCTTGACCGAACACTGGGATGGGCAAAGCTGGAGTGTGATACCCAGCGCCAACGTTAATCGTCCTGATAGTTTGCAGCAGAACGGACTAAGTGCAGTAGCTGCTAGCGCGAGTAACGATGTCTGGGCCGTAGGCGGGTACTCTGACAAATCTGGTTCCCTCGAAAGCTTGATCGAACACTGGGACGGCAGCAGCTGGAGCATTGTACCTGCCCCCCCTGTTGGTGTAGAGGATTATCTGTACGCAGTGAGCGCCCGAGCGGCTAACGATGCATGGGTGGTTGGTGGCTACAATGGCACCACTGCATTGCTGGCATTGCACTGGGATGGCTCAAGCTGGCAGAGCGTGAACGTGCCGTACTCAGGCACTACTACAAATGGTTTGTTTGATGTAACAGCCTTGGCAGCCAATGACGTGTGGGCAGTGGGCGACTATGCCGGGAGAGACGGTAATAACCACACGTTGGTAGAACACTGGGATGGTAGCACCTGGCAGCAGGTTGCCAGCCCCAACGACCAGTATTGGGATACGCTGTATTCAGTTGCGGCAGTATCAGCAACTGACATTTGGGCAGTAGGTAGTAGTGTCACTTTCGGCCAGAGTCAGACTGGGCATATGACATTGGCAATGCACTACACCACGCCACCCGGCTGCCCGACCCTTACCCCCACCAACACACCTACCGCGAGTATCACGCCGACAACCACAGCTAGGCCTAGCGCGACGGAAACAGCCACCGCCAGCGCCACGCCGACGAACACCTCTACACCGACACCGCTGCCCAGCATGACCGCGATCCCCTCACCAGCGGTCAGCGCTACCCCTTGCGGCCAAAGCTATGCCGATGTGCCGACCGAATACTGGGCCAACGGCTACATTCACTATCTCAGTTGTCGCGCCATCGTCAGCGGCTACCCCGACGGTCTGTTCCACCCCGCCAACAACATCAGCCGCGCCGAGTTCAGCAAGATGCTGGCGTTGGGCTACGGCCTGGCCCTATCCACTCTGGCCCAACCCTCCTTCACCGATGTAACGCCGAGCTACTGGGCATATACATACATCGAGAGCTTGCACGCGGAGGGGGCAATCAGCGGCTATCCCGATGGTAGTTTCCACCCCAACGCCAGCATCAGCCGCGCCGAGATGGTGAAGATGAATGTGCTTGCCAGTGGTGTTGCCGCGTACACTGGCGCACTGGCCGATTATCCCGACGTGCCGCCCAGCTACTGGGCATACGGCTATATCAAGACTGCGACCCACAAGCAGTGGGTAGGCGGCTACCCCGCCGGCCAGTTCCACCCCGCCAGTAATGCCAGCCGCGCCGAGTTGAGCAAGGTGCTATACCTCAGCCTCAGCTATCCGCGCCGCTGATGGTGGAAGGAAGAAGGTAGAAGACAGAAGGTAGAATGCAAGCAGTAGCAGAAAGCCTCTGGTAGGTGTGCGATCAACCGTGATTACGCACAAACTGCGCTGCCGCGCTGAGTACAAATCCGGCAACTTTCACGGTTGATCGCATACCTACCAAGCCTCTCATGCAGGGAGGCTTTTGTTCTCCAGCTTCTCACCTACGATCTGCAATCTGCAATCTGCAATCTGGCCGTGTGGCACATACGCGGTTAAATATGGTAAAATAGGCAAACGCTGACTGGCGTGAACCATTGCGCCCGTTTTTGTGTACTAATTACGCCGCATCACCCCAAATTGCCTTGGAGGAGAGCTATCCCTTTGCCTGTGATTAAGATAAAGACTGCCCCGCTGGCGCTCTTGTTCCTACTCGTCTGCCTCAGCCTGAGTGGATGCGATCAGGGGCAGGCCGAGCGCGATGCCCGCGCCACCCAGGTTGCCGCCAACTCGCCGCTCGATGCCCAGCCCACTGCCTACAGCGCCGCCAACTATGCCCCTCTCAGCAGCTTTGAGTCGCTCAATTACATCTCGCCGCCGGGCGCGGCCGCCTACCTCAGCCCCGGTACCATCGTCGACCGCCAGTTCCTCGATCTCGACGCTGCTAACGCCCCTGAGGCCCTGCTCACCATCGCATACGATAACCCCGCAGGCGGCGACCCGCTGCTCAATATGGTGGTCGCCAAATATTACAGCCAGACCGAGGTTCTCAGCGATACAACCGTCACCCCCACTCCCAATTCCAGTCGCGGCATCGATCTTTATGGCTGGGCTCCGCTGTGGCCGGTCTACCTGCTCTATACTTCAACCCCTGAGCCGACCAGCGGGCCAGCCGATACGCCGCTGCCCACCTATACCACCGCCCCCACTTCCACGCCAAAGCCGACGGCCACGCCTACCTCCACCCCTGGCGGCCCCAGCCCGACCCCCACTGCAACCGACACGCCGACCCCGACTCCGCGCTTCAGCCCGACCCTCGGCCCTACCTATACCCCAACCCCCACCGATACCCCTCGCCCGACTCTGACCAGTGGGCAGCTTGCCGCCTTCGTCGCCGTGGGCCAACCCCTGCCGTTGCCGCTGGCGCAGCAGGGCCATCCGCTGACCGGCGGAGCCGCCGTCTTCGGCCTGCGCTACACCAGCGGCGGCCAGTATCACCTCAAACTATGGGCCTGGCAGCACGACACCGCTAACCCGCTCAAGTTCAACGGCCTGGGTGATACGCTCACCTCCAGCCAGCCGATCAACATCGTGGATCTGCAGAGCAACGGCAAATATGTGGTCGCCACCAACGACGCGGCGGGCAAGCTACAGGTCTGGCGCTGGGACGGCCAGCAGTTCAGTCTGCAACCATAGCCCAATGTAATGGCGGGATTTATCCCGCCCTGGGCCACAATGAATGTCCTGTAGGGGTGGGATAAATCCCGCCCTGGATGCCAAAAAACCAGGAGAACAACTTGAACCGTAGTTCGCTCAACCAACGCCTACCCCAGATTGTCTTTGCCATCATTGCGCTAGTCGCGCTGCTGGTCGCCCAGTTTAGCGGCATATTTGCTGCGCCGCCCACCAGCGCCAGTCTGCCACTCACTGTTGCCAGCAACGCTGCCCGCCTGCCCTGGCTAGGTAGCCTATTCGCCTACCCTGCGCCTGCATCAGCCCCGACTAGCGACCCTGCCAGCCGCATCGAGTGCAGCGCAACCTACCCCCAGTCCTGCGCCCGTCTTGCCCTACGCGACAGTGGCGATGCCCGTGTCCGCGACCTGCTTGCCATCATGCTCACCGACTACGGCAAGGGTGCGCTGGAGCAAGCCAACCTGGTGCTGGACTACGACGAGCAGCGCCTCAGCGACATTATCAAGGCGCTACGCATCTTTACCAATGGCGTGCCACCTACTGGCACCGACCGCACTGCCAATATCACCCGTGGCTATTTCGTCGACTCCAGCGTGATTGACCTCGCGCAGTATCTCAAGGTCAGCGATGCCACCATGCGGGCGCAATTGCTGCAAGATGCCCGCGACAAGATGCTGCTCGTGCTTGGCACCGACCCGACCAATGCGAATTTCCGCTATAACATGGGCATAATCGAGCTGATCCTCGGCCATCCACAGATGGCGGTGCAGCATCTGGAGGCCGCCCATCGGGTCGACCCGCGCAACCCCACGACCGTCTTTGCCCTGGGCCTCGCCTATACTGAGAGCAGCCAACCGCAAGCCGCGATCGATACACTGCGCCCACTTTACAGCCCCGGCGCTGGGAACTATGAGCTGCAGGAGGCGCTTGGCGATGCCGCACTGTTGGCGGGCGATGCCGATACCGCAATGAAGGCATACGAAGGTCTACTGGTTTATGAGGCATATACTGACTGGCAACTCTATGCCAAGTACCTTGGTGCGGCTATCAACACAGGCCGATACCGCCAGGCGCTCGCTACGGTCAATTTGCTCATCTCCAACCATACCCAGGAGCCAAAGCTATACGCTGATCGGGCTGGCCTCCAAGCCCTGCTCGGCGACCTTGCCACCGCCCGTGCCGACTACGACAAGGCTGCCAGCCTGACCGACGCTAGCCACCCTGATGCTAGCGCTCTGTTGGCAGCCGCCCGCAGCGAAGTGGATGGCAATGCCAGCTTCAACCTGCCCGCGCCTGCGGCTGGTGCAGCGGCCAGCTACATCAATGGCCTAAACCTACAGGCGGCAGGCAAAAGCAACGAGGCAACCGCTGCTTACCAGCAGGTGTTGCAGGATCAGCAGATTGGGCTGGACTACAAGGCCGCTGCCTACGCCAACCTGGTCGCTCTCTATGCGGCCAACCAGCAGTACGACCGGGCCACCGCATTGTTCAAAACCGGCCTGCTCGACATCAGCAAGCCAGTGCCGCCTGGTATGCCGTTCTACCCCTACGCTGATGCCGCCTATGCCTTCGAGCAGGGCGGGCAACTGGACAATGCCAGCGCTGCCTATGCCCGCGCGATCGAGGCGGTTGATGCGCCCACCCTGAGCGCCACTACCTACGTCTCGATCAGCGGCAACCTGGCGAACAATCCGCTGGCCCAACGGGGGCTGGTGAATAGCCTGTGGGGCGACACCCTCGCCCGTAACGCGCGGGACGATGCGGCCATCTACCACTACCGCCTGGCCCTCGCCAGTTGGCCGATCAGCTACTCCACCTGGCATAACCTTGCGCTCGTCTACCAACGCCAGGGCCGCACCGACCTGGCCGAAGCCGCCTGGCTGAGGGCGGTTGCCATCAATCCCGACTTTGCTCCTGCCGCTCAAGCGCTGGCGGGCCTGAGCTACACTCGCGGCATCCTCAGTGGTGGAGAGTTCGCCCTAGCTGCCATCGATCAGCGTAGCGTCGACCGTTGGAACTTCGGCACCAGCCCCGCCAACCCTCTGAGCGGTTACCTGCCTGCGCTGGGCGCGGCGTTGCCCAACGCTAGCCCTAGCACGCCCGATCGCCGCTTCATCGTCTTTGCCTTGCTGCTACTTATCGTCGCGCTGGCCTCCTTCCTGCCCGGCGATCGCAACGCCCCCCGCCTGGCGCTAACCTGGCTGTTCGCCACCCTGCTGACCACCCTCGGCTTTCTGCTGATTGGCCCTGCCGGGGTGGGTAGCTTTAATCTGATGCACTTCATCTACTCCAGCAATGCTTTTCTCAACTTTGGCAGCCCGCTATTGCTGATCACTGTCTACACGCTAATTGCGTTGCTTACCGCTGCGTTGCTCTATGGTGTGGGCGGCTGGGTGCAGTTGACGGTTGCCCGTGACCTCGGCCTCAGCGCCGAATACGATTTCAGCCTGCCCGGCCTGGGCCTGGCGCTGGGTAGCTTGCTGGTAGGTGGTTTCTGGCTTGGTCCGCTCACCCACCTGCGCGTTGCCACGCCCGCAGTTCAGGCAGATATTACCCCTAGCCGCCGCGATCGCCTGCGCCGCCTTCCCAGCGATGCGGAACTCGCGGCAGAGCAGGCCGACGCTGAACGCCGTCGCGCCCTGCCCGCCCTGGCTGGCCTCGGCTTCGGCTTGCTGGTAGCCCTCGTGTTCCTCGTCCTCTACCTCGTCACCGCCCTACCCAGCCTGCGCTTTGCCGCACTGATTGCCACCGCCTGGTTTGCCGCGCAAGCGATCAGCGGCCTCGGCGCGCTCGGCGAGAGCGTGGCCCACTGGCGCGGTTGGTACTGGCTGCCCATCGCCCTGCTCGCCACCGCGCTTTACGCCACGCTGCTAACAGGTATTCTGTAGCAATATGAATCATGCTAAATTACAGCAGGGGAGAAATCCCTAGGGGTCTGGGGGTCGCCCCCAGGTGGTGAAGCGCAGTTACACCTATCGAAAGTGTCAGGAGGGTTGCTAGTTTCGATGAGCATAAGCAGCAGCGCAGCCTCTGGGGGCTGAACCCCCAGACCCCCAGAATATCCCCAGGCACCATAATCAGGATGACTCACATATAATTAGCCCTCTTTTTCCGTTTTTACTCCTTGACTCTTTCGCCCCCTTGTGTTAAAATACCCTTACAGATTTTGGAATATCCATTGTTTTGGAGCTTGCTGCTTCGTTCGATAGACAGGAGCGTGCCTTTGTCCGCTACTCTAACCCATACCCCACCACAGGCCGAGGCCAGCGCACGGCTCAAGAGTTTTATCGAGGATTTGGCCCGCCGTTATATCACTGGCGTGGATACCGTGCGCGACCCCGGCCTCAGCCGCCAGGAGTTCCTCATCCTGGAGCGGATGGCCTGGTACAACCTGCACACCGTCACCGATATTGCTGACAAGTGCGGCCTGCTACTCAGTACCACCAGCGCGGTTGTGGAGCGGTTGGTAAAGAAGGGCTACCTCGAACGTCAGGACGATGCCCGCGACCGGCGTGTCAACCTGCTCTATCTAGTCGGCCCAGGGCGCGAACTTCTGCGCCAGCTTGACCAGATGTATCAGAGCATTGCCGATGCCATCCTCCAGCAACTCGACCCCGCCGAGACCAGCGTTGTCCTCCGCGCCCTAGAGCGCGTCACCCAACCGGGCGAAGGACTGAAGACTGAGGACTGAGACGAGTGCTGAGTGCTGAGTGCTGAGTACCTCGTAAACAAAGTTTTGATGGAGCGGTGTCATTTCCCCTCCCACCGGGAGGGGTAGGGGTGGGTGCGTGCAGCGCGACTCGGACCCACCCCCAACCTGGGCCAAGTAGCCCGCCGCGATTAGCTTATAAAGTGGATGCGTGCAGCGCGACTCGGACCCACCCCCAACCCCTCCCGGCGGGAGGGGAGAACA
>JANXYP010000384.1 GCA_025355955.1 Chloroflexota bacterium | reverse complement strand
TTGACCGATCGGAGCTACGCTCCTAGCCCTCGGTAACTTGGCACGCAGCGGCGTATCCCCTCCTTCTACTGCCTTTCACCATAGTTGGTAACGTTTAGCTCGGCGGGAGGGGCATAAGCAAGCTAACTGCCCGATCAGCACATAGACGGTTTGGGCCGCCTGTGCGCGGGTCAGGTCGAGGTTGGGCTGGAAGTGGGTGGTGTCCACGCCGCTCATCAGGTTGTGGAGCTTGGCCGCTTCGATGTAGCCGTAGGCCCAGTAGGATGGCGGCACGTCTGTGAACGTGGGGGTGGCGGGTGTCGCAGTGCCATAGCCCGCCGTTCGCACCACCATGCGGGCCATCTGCGCCCGTGTCACCGCCTGGTTGGGGTGGAAGGTGCCGTCGGGATAGCCGCCGATCGCGCCGTGCGCGTAGGCAGTCTCGATGTAGGCGTAGGCCCAGTAACTGGTGGGAACATCGCTGAAGTCGGGGCTGGGCGGGGTAGTGAGCTGCCAATTCTCGGCCAGGGTCAGCATCCTGGTTAGCTCGGCGCGAGTAACCTGCCGTTGCGGGGCAAAGGTGTTCGGCACGCTGCTGCCCCGCACGATGCCCCGCATCGTCAACTGTTGGATTGGCCGCCACGCCCAATGGCTGCGCGGCACGTCGGTGTAGGCGTAGAGGTCCGCGCCCTGAGCGACAATGTTGTTCTGCAAGGCGCTAATAGCCACGGCGCGGGGTTGGATGTTCTGCGCGGCAGCCAGCGCGGCCGCCACCCCCGCCGCTTGCCCCATCGCCATGCGGATCGGCTCCATTCGTAGCGCGCTGTAGCCGACGTGGCTGGCCGATACTGCCAGCGGCACCAACAGCCCATCAATCTGCTGCGGCACCATCACCCCATAGCTAACCTGATAGGAATACAGGTTGCCAATCCAGTATTGACCCTCATTGTGTGCGCCGTTGCTGTCGCTGAAATACTGCACCGTGTGCGAGTCCAGCGCGTACTTGCCCGCCGCCACGCTATCGGTGATGTAGGGGAGGCTATGGGGGTCGCAGCCCAGGCTGGTGCAGCCGAAATCCTGCTCACGCATCGTCTTCAGCCCCACCAGGCGGTAGCCCTCGCGCACGTACATCTGCAGCGGCGCGCCATCGGCGGTGCCGTAATCCAGCGCGGGCCGCCACCCCTGCGCGGCATCCACATGGCTCTGCGCCCAGTAGAGGAAGCTGAGGGCGAACAGGCGGTGCGTCTGGTCAATTTGGGCGCGGCTGTTGGGGTCAGTCAGGTAGTTGCTGGGCGAATCGAGCGATACATAGTTCGCGCCGGGCAAGTCGGTGAGGTTCAGTTCCAGCTTGTTGTTGGGTAGGAAGCGCCGCCACTGATACCAGATGTCGTTCCAGTAGCCGGTGGGGTTCTGCTCGAAGCTCTGGCGGTAGCTGATGTAGGTCTCATTCTGGTCGCCGGTGTGGCCCTGGCTGTCTGGAATGTTGGCAAAGGGGTTAGCGATCAGTGGACGCTGGGGCGCATACTCCAGGGTAAGCAGGTAGCTGTATGCCATCAGCCCATAGTCGCCGTCGCCGACCGCGCCGCCCACCAGCGGTGTGACGTAGGTCTTGCCTGCGTCATGCTCGTTGTACACCCGCGACTGCAGCGGCGGAGGGGCGCTGTTGGCGCTGGTACTCGGTTCGCGGCCAAACACATAGTCCTGCCACAGCGTGCCAGCATCGGCCAACACATCGCCGCGCTCGGTGGCATCCACGACCACCTTGCCGCGCACGCTCACCGTTTGGGTCAAGCCGCCGGTGGTAGTCAGCACGTTGACCCCGACCACCGTGCCGCTGTCGGTAATCACCCCACTGTAAGGCGAGTTCAGCATTACGGTAAGGTTTGGCTCGGCGAGGGTCATGCTGTAGAGGATCTGGGCGGCCACTGCTGGCTCGTAGTTGAAGCCGCTGACGGGGTACTGTGCGGCAATGTTGCACTGCAGGTTGTACATCTGCAGGTAGCATTTGCCGTCGACCATGTTCCAGGTGTAGAGCGCGTAGCCGGTGTTGTAGCTGCCGCCCCGCTGCTTGGCGATAATCGCGCCTGCGATGGTGGGATTGGCGTAGTTGTTGTCCACCGCCACCGGCGCGGGGGTGAGGCATTGCAACTGCCCGGCGTTGCGCTGCGCGGTATAGTAGTCGCGCACGCGCAGGCGGAACTCCTCGAACAGCCCGCTGCTGGCAAGGTTATCGGTGTCGGTTGTACCAATGCCCCCTGCGGAGATCATGCCGCCCAGCCAGGGGCCGTCGGCTAGCAAAACGGTGTGCGCCCCCATCCGTGCAGCGGCAACCGCCGCGCCCACGCCCGCCGAGCTACCACCCACCACCACCACATCGTAGTTATAAGTGCTGCCCGGCACTGAGGTCGGGCTGGGTGACATGGTCGGTTGCGTGGTCGGCTGCGCGGTCGGTTGCACCGTGGGCGTGGCAGTGTTATCGCTGCCTCGGTCCGGCCTGCCATTACTCGCGCCGCTAGCGCCCGCAGGCGCAGCGACGATCACCGCCTGCGCCAGCATGATGAAGACGGCTAGCAATGCTGCCACTCTGCGTATCGCGGTGCTTCGGGTCAAAGTTTGCTCCTCACCTTAGTATTACAGCCTCAGTTGGCATAAATGCGCCAGATTGGTGTAGGGGCGAATCGCATACGCCCTGCCACCCTGTGTCCAAGTCAATCGTAACTACGTCATCTTGCCCGGCAACTGAGGCTGTAACATTAGAACTTATGTGGGATGATGATACCATACCAGTGTAGCAGGGTGCAACAATTTCAGGCCGGGCGTTCTACTTGAAGAGCAAGGGGGCAACGATATGTGCCGCTGATGAGCCAGGCAGCAAAGTAGTCAGCTTGCCGCTGGCGCTGTCAATTGCTACCAGGCTGGCGATGCTGCTGCCGTTCACTGAAGTGCTGGCAAGCAGGTATTTGCCGTCGGCGCTCCATTGCAGGTCGCCGCTCTTCGCGCTGCTCAGATGCGTCAGTTGCGAGAACTGCCCGCTGCTTAGGTCGTATTTGAAAAAGTTGGTGCTGTCCAGCGGACCGTTTGGTCCACTGTCCGCCCGCAGCAATACGATAGTCTTACCGTCAGGCGACCAGAGCGGACTAAAGTCAAACTTGTCAATCGGGCTGATCGGGGTGGGATTGGTGTTCGGTCCGTTGGGATCGCTGAGGATCCATAGCCATGACTGGAGATTAGACTCTCCACCTGGCCCAGATGGCCCTGAGAAGACGATTCGCTTGCCGTCTGGCGACCAGGATGGGTCATAAGGAGCCATGAAGCCCATGTTGATGAGGCGGGTGCTGCTGACTGAACTAACGATGCGGTGAGCCTTGCTGCAATCGTTGACATCAATCAGCCAGTATCCATCGGTGGCGTTGTCTCGCGAAGAACCTTGCACCATAGCAAAGACAGTCTTGCGATCCGGCGACATGGCAATAAAACCCTGTTGGAACGAGCCGGGGTGGGCTGGGCAGTAGTTTTTAGATGAGCCGTCTTTGGTGTCCACTGCAAGCGCGACCGGGATGGATGGGCTGTTAGGGTCATCGCCAGCAACAAGGATGCGGTCGTTATCAATCCAATCAATCAGCCCGGCCCCGAACATCATATCACTAGGGCTATAGTTGGACCCGGGCTTCATCGGGTCGGGTACTGGCTGCACCTGGTTATTTTGCAAGTCTATGACATAGAGCCACACCGGATTGCCGCCTTCCTGACCGTAGTTCTGGAACAGCTTCACCGCCAGCGAGTTACCATCGGGCGAGGCTTTGGATTGCTCAAGGATGAAGTCGCCATTCCAGCGGGCGATGGGGTGGGCATCGGTTAGCTGCGGCGTTCCCGTATCACTGAAATAGCCAAGCCAGATGGTGAGCGAGTGGGCCGCTTCGCTGCCCCAGGTTATGGGCGTGAGGCCGCTCTGGTGGCGAATTGGTATACTCGACAGGATTTCGGCAGCCGGTGCAGGCGTGGGGGGTGCGGGTGTGGCGCTAGGTTGCGGCGGTGCAGGCGTTACCACAATCGGCGTAAGATAGAAATTCATATCAAATGTACCAACTGGTGTGGGAAGGCGCGGATCCCAGGTTGGGGTAGTCGGCTCGTAGGGTGAACCGTTGGGCGAGGGTAGGCTGGGCATCGGGGTGGGGGTCGGCGTGCTGGTTGTCGTCAACGTAACAGTCGAAGTAATGACCACCTGTGGCGTACCCCCTCCAGTGGGGGTCTGCACCACTGCTGGGCTTGGCGCTCTGCCAATCAGATTGTTCGCCAGCAGGAGGCTGCCTGCCAGCAGCACGATCAGGGCTAGCGCAGCAACGGCGCGACTCAGCGCCGACCAGGCGGTAAGCGGCGCAGCAAGGATGGGGCCAGTGGAACGCAATGGGTGCATTGCTGGTGCGGATGCGCTGGCAAGGTAGAGGGTATCGGCCTGGCTGGCGAGCTGCTGGCGCAGGCGGGCGCGGAAGGCGGCGGCGGGCTGCGCGGCTTTTAGCTCGCGGTGCAAGCGCCACACAAAGTCGGCCCGCACCGGAGCCAGGTCGGCAGGCGGGGTGGCGGCCTCATCCTGATCCAGCGCTGCCCAGTATCGCTCCAGCAGTTCGGCTTGCTGTTCAAGGTTGGTCATTGTCCGCTCTCTCCACTAGCGATCAGTTCGCGTAGCCGCTCGACGGCGCGGAAGCGCAGCATCCGCACCGCAGTCAGGCTTTTGCCCAGCACGGCGGCAATGCGTGGCCCCGACCAGCCCGCGCATTGCATCTCGATCACGGTGCGTTGCTCCTCGGATAGCTGGGTCAGCGCGGCACGCAAATCATGGCGCGTCATGCGATTGACCGCCTCATCCTCCAGAGTCGGGCCGGGCGCGGGCAGGGCATCGGCATCGGCCAATGGTTGAGGGTGACGCTTGCGCTGGGTGTCCACCACCACATTGTGGGCGATCTGGAACAGCCATGCGGCGAACACCCCATTGCGATAGCCACCCAGCCCTGCCAGCGCCTTGACGAACACCTCGCTGGTGGCATCCTCCGCCGCCTCGCGATTGTTCAGCCGGATCAGGCAGTAGGCGTAGACGGGGCCGACATATCGTTCATAGAGCGTGCTAAAGGCCCGTGGATCGGCCTGGGCCATCCGCGCCAGTGCGCTGTCGTTGGCAGCATCGTCGTTTGTATCTGCTGCGCTCGTGCGTCGCAGGCTGCCGGGGCTAAACAGGAAAAGCATCCACGCTTCTCTCTCTCGTTCGATTTGGCTGCATATCGCGGCCTCAACAATTAAGACGGCGCAAACGTTCCAGCGTAACGCCGATTTGCCTGCGATTTGCTGCTGATTATCATAACATATCACTGCGCGGTGGCGATTGTTGCCAACTTGACACCACCCCTCCCTACCATTATACTTGCGTGTGATTTAGCCTGCCCAAACGACACACCCAGATAGGAAAGGGAGAGTTTCATAACATGAGTAGCAGTACCACCTTCTACAATTCGGCCCAGGTGTTCCTCACCTCCGAGTCGGTCACTGAGGGCCATCCCGACAAGCTCTGCGACCAGGTATCCGACGCGGTGCTGGACGCAATCCTGGCGATTGACCCGCGTGGGCGCGTCGCCTGCGAAACCGCTGCGACTACCGGCCTGGTACTTGTTTTCGGCGAGATCACCACCAGCGGCTATGTGGACATCCCCACCATCGTGCGTAACACGATTAAGAACATTGGCTACACCCATACCGACCAGGGCTTCGATTACAAGACCTGCGGCGTGATCGTCTCAATCAAGGAGCAGAGCAGCGACATAGCGATGGGCGTGGACATGGCCCTCGAAGCCAAGACTGGCGAGATGACCGAGGCCGAGGTCGAGGCGGTTGGCGCGGGCGACCAGGGCATGATGATTGGCTTCGCCTGTAACGAGACCGACGAGTATATGCCACTCACAATCGCCCTGGCCCACCGCATCTGCCGCCAACTGAGCGTGGTACGCAAGAGTGGGCTGCTGCCCTACCTGCGGCCCGACGGCAAGAGCCAGGTCACAGTCGAGTACGAGTACGGCAAGCCGAAGCGGATTGATGCCATCGTGGTCAGCACCCAACACGATGAGTACGTCAGTCGTGATCAGATGGAGAGGGATGTAAAGACCCACGTCATCTCCCAGGTCGTTCCCGCCGCATTGCTCGACGACAAGACCAAGTATTACATCAACCCCACTGGCCGCTTCGTGGTGGGTGGGCCGATGGGCGATGCGGGCCTGACCGGGCGCAAGATCATCGTGGACACCTACGGCGGCATTGCGCGGCACGGTGGCGGCGCGTTCTCCGGCAAGGATCCGACCAAGGTGGACCGCAGCGCGGCCTACGCCGCCCGCCATGTCGCCAAGAATATCGTGGCCGCCGGTATCGCCGAGCGTTTCGAGATTCAGTTGAGCTACGCGATCGGCGTTGCCCACCCCATCAGCATCGCAGTGGAGACTTATGGCACCGGCAAGATCAGCGATGAGAAGATTGTCGCCCTGATCAACAAGCACTTCGACCTGCGCCCTGGCGCGATCATCCGCGACCTGAACCTGCGCCGCCCCATCTACCGCGCCACCGCCGCCTATGGTCACTTTGGCCGCACCGACATCGACGCGCCGTGGGAGCGCACCGACAAGGCCGTGATGCTGCGTAAGGAAGCTGGGCTGAAGGGTGAAGCTCACCCTTTTGACGCTGCCGCCAACGGCCACCGCGAAGAGTCGATCCCCAGCGAGGATCTCGCGACGCGGCTTTAATTAGTTATGAGCTATGAGTTTTGAGTTGTAGCGGTTTGAGCACCTACCCTAATATTACAGCCTCAGTTGGCATAAATGCGCCAGATTGGTGTAGAGGCGAATCGCATACGCCCTGCCGCCCAGTGTCCACGCCAATCGTAACTATGTCATCTTGCCTGGCAACTGAGGCTGTAATACTAAAAGGCACGTGCAGCGGACTCGCCCTCACTAATTACAGGGCGACTTCAGACTGGCTCTGAGTCTTTAACTCAAAACTCAAAACTTCAAAACTTTGTAGAGAGGCTTACCCCCTGTCCGTCCAACCTGCTAAACCGATTGCCCTGATCACCGGCGCGTCCGGGTTCGTGGGGCGCTACCTTGCCCGCCACCTGCTGGAAGTCAGTGATTGGACGCTGGCGCTCGTCTCGCGCAACGAGGCGGGCGCGGCGCGGCTGGCCGACGAGTACGCCAGCTATCCCGATCGGGTCGCCGCCATCGCTGCCGACATCAGCGACGCGGCAGCGGTGCGCGCCGCTTTGGAGCGCACCCGCCCCAGCTACGTCTTCCACCTCGCCGCGCAGACATATGTGCCAGCCGCCTTCGCCGACCCCGCCACTACCCTACGCAACAACATCTTCAGCGCCCTCGACCTGTTGGAAGGCATCCGCACCCTGCCTGAGCCGCCGCGAGTGCTAGCAATCGGCTCGTCCGAGGAGTACGGCCACGTTCGCGCTGAGGACAATCCCGTCGATGAGCATACCGAGTTGCGCCCCGACAACCCCTACAGCGTGAGCAAGGTGGCGAGCGATCTGCTGGCCTTGCAGTATTTCTTCAGCTACAAGCTGCCCATCGTGCGCGTGCGCCCCTTCAACCATATCGGGCCGGGGCAGAGCGAACGCTTCGTCAGTGGCTCGCTCGCCCGCCAGGTTGCTCTGATCGAGGTGGGCAAGCAGGAGCCAGTCATCAAGGTGGGCAACCTATCCAGCCAGCGCGACTTCACCGACGTGCGCGACATCGTGCGCGCCTACTACCTTGCCATCACCCAAGGCCAGTCGGGCGACGTTTACAACCTGTGCAGTGGGCAGGCCACCAGCATCCAGACGGTGCTGGACACCCTGCTCAACTTCTGTACGGTGCGGGTGCGGGTCGAACTAGACCAGACGCGGCTGCGCCCCTCCGATGTGCCAATCATCGTGGGCAGCGCGGCGAAGTTTCGCCAATTGACCGGCTGGCAGCCGCAAATCAGCCTGCGTCAGTCGCTGGCCGACATTCTCGACTACTGGCGCGAACAGGTAAGGAGTGCGCCGTGAAAGCAGTCATCCTCGTCGGCGGCCAGGGTACGCGCCTGCGCCCGCTCACCGTCAACCGACCCAAGCCGCTGCTGCCGGTCGGCAACGTGCCGTTCCTCAGCCATGTGTTCGGCCACCTGCACCGCCACGGGATTGACGATATTATCCTGGCGGTGCAGTATCTGCCCGACCGCTTCCGCGAGTTCTACGGTGATGGTAGCGCCTTCGGCGTGCATCTGACCGTGGCCGATGAGCCGGAGCCGATGGGA
>JANXYP010000371.1 GCA_025355955.1 Chloroflexota bacterium | reverse complement strand
GTTCGACTTGCCCGATCCGTTCGCGCCAATCAGGATGTTGAGTGGCTGCAATGCCAACGGTTCGCTATCCGGCCCGAAAGAGAGCAGGTTGGTAAGTTTGATTGACTTGAGCATTAAAAACCTCGGTTCAGCGGGCATGATAATAGGCGTAGCCACAAAATCAGGCTACACCTATTATAGCATACAACTCCACTACTTTCCCCGCATATCGAGGGGGGGTGCGTCACGTTCTTGCATATCCGACCAGGGCGAACCGCTGTTCGCCCCTACTGAACGCTTGCTCTGCAAGAATGTGACGCACACTATGTAGGGGGAGGGTTGGGGCGACGGCTACTGACCGTTGGCGATGAATAGAGCAAGCAGTGACTTCTGGGCGTGCAGGCGGTTCTCCGCCTGGGCAAAGACCACGCTGTGTGGCCCGTCCATCACCTCGTCGGTGATTTCGCTGCCACGATGCGCGGGCAGGCAGTGCATCACCAGCACGTTGCGGTCGGCCTTGCTAACTAGTTCGCTATTCACCTGGTAGGGGGCGAACAGTTTGGCTCGCGCCTCGGCCTCGGCCTCCTGCCCCATGCTGGCCCACACATCCGTATAGATCACATCCGCGCCACGCACTGCGTCCGGCTCAGTGGTAAAGTTCAGAGTGGCCTTGCTTCCCTCGGCCAGTTGCCGTGCCTGCGCCTCCACCTTCTTGATCTCCACATCGTAGCCATTGGGATGAATCACGGTCATGTTCACCCCCAGGGTGGCGCAGGTGAGCAGCAGGCTGGCGGCCACGTTGTTGCCGTCGCCCACAAAGACGAGATGCAACCCGCGCAAGTCGCCGCGTTGCTCGTGGATGGTGTACAGGTCGGCCAGCGACTGGCAGGGGTGTTCGTCGTTGCTCAGGCCGTTGATGACTGGCACGCCCGCATATTTGGCAAGCTCGACCACCTTCTCATGCTCGAACACGCGGGCCATAATGCCATCGCACATTCGGCCAAACACGCGAGCAATGTCAGCGGTACTCTCGCGCTTGCCCATGCCGATATCGTTGGGGCTGAGGTATAGCGCATGGCCGCCAAGCTGGGCCATGCCTACCTCGAAGCTGACGCGAGTGCGGGCGCTGGGTTTCTCGAAGATCATCGCCAGGGTACGCCCGCGCAGGATCTGGGTGTGGCCCTCGCCCATCTTCACTCGCCGCTTAAGGTCGGCGGTCATTTCGAACATCATCTGATACTCTTCGGCGCTAAAGTCGGCGCTGCTAATCAAGCTGCGCCCCTTCATGCTGCGGGCCATAGCAATCCTCCTGTAGAGTGTAGAATGTAGATTAAGACCGGGATTTGAGGAACGAGTTGCAATCTCATCAGGGCGAACAACGGTTCGCCCCTACACACCTGCATTAACCCGGGGTGAGCAACGGTTCGCCCCTACATACCTGCATTAACTTTCATCTTGTAACTTTCAACTTTCAACTCACGTCTCAGCGGCAACCATCGTGCCAGCCTCACCTTTGAGCGCGGCGAGAGCGTTTTCGATGCGGGTGATGTGCGCGCTGCGGCCGGGGGCGCTCTCGGCGAAACGCACGGCGGCTAGCACCTTGGGCAGCATACTGCCTTTGGCAAACTGGCCTTGCTCGATGTATTGGCGGGCTTCGGCTGGGCTGATGCGACCCAGGTCTTGCTGGTCGGGCTGACGGAAGTTGATCGCTGCATTCGCTACATCGGTAAGGATGAGCAGGCGATCGGCCTCAAGCTGAGTGGCGAGCAATGCGCCCGCCAGATCCTTGTCAATCACCGCTTCCACGCCACAAAGTTGTCCATCCTCGTCGCGCAGCACCGGCACGCCGCCGCCACCGCTGCACACCACAATTGCGCTGCGCTGGATCAGGGCGCGGATAACCTTGATCTCGATAATCTCGCGCGGTTGCGGGCTGGGAACTACCCGGCGGTAGCCGCGCCCGGCATCCTCGATGATGGTGTAGCCCTTCGCCCGCATTGCCTCTCCCTGGCTAGCGCTGTAGAAGGGTCCGATCGGCTTGCTGGGGTTGGCGAAGGCGGGGTCGTCGGCGTAGACCAGCACCTGAGTCAGCACCGTACAAACTGGGCGGGTGAGGCGATGGCGGCGTAGCGCGTTGCCTAGCGCCTGCTGGATCATGTAGCCAATCTGCCCCTGGCTCTCCGCGCCGCATACGTCCATTGGCATGGACGGCACCTGCTCCTTCGCCGCCTCTTGCTGCAAAAGTATGTCGCCCACCTGTGGGCCGTTGCCATGGGTAATCACCACATGGTAGCCAAGCGCAATCAGGCGGGCAACCGCCGCCATACTCTCTTGCACGCGGGCAAGCTGCTGGCCGTAGTTGCCCGCCTCACTCGCGCTCTTAATCGCGTTGCCGCCCAGGGCAACCACGATGGTCTCAGCCATACTAAACCTCTCTCCTTTGCTGGCAGAACGAGCGCCTGCTTCTTTGCGGGTGCCGAGATATTATAGCACAAGCATTTACAAAATGCTAGCC
>JANXYP010000251.1 GCA_025355955.1 Chloroflexota bacterium | reverse complement strand
AGCACACCGACGATTACCAACACGCCGACTAATACGCCCACGATTACCGACACGCCGAGTAACACACCAACCATCACCAACACGCCAACCAGCACACCGACGATTACCAACACGCCGACTAATACGCCGACGAATACCGACACGCCGACCATTACCAACACGCCGACCAATACGCCTACCGTCACCGATACGCCAACCGCAACCAACACGGCTACCAACACGGCTACCGTCACCGATACGCCAACCAACACGCCGACGAATACCCCTGTACCGCCCACCAACACCGCGACCGCTACCAGCGTGCCGCCGACCAGCACCGCAACTGCTACCAGTGTGCCGCCGACCAGCACACCGACCAGCGTGCCGCCGACCAGCACCGCAACTGCTACCAGTGTGCCACCCACCAACACGCCTACCGCTATCAGCACCATGACCAGCACCGCTACCGCAACGCTCACGCCAATGGCAACCAGCACCTTGACCAGCACCGCTACCGCAACACTCACGCCAATGGCAACCAGCACCTTGACCGGCACGGCTACCGCAACGCTCACGCCAATGGCAACCAGCACCTTGACCAGCACGGCTACCACCACTGTCACGCCAATGGCAACCATAACGGCCACGCCGGGCGGCCCGACCCGCACACCGCTGCCCGCCACCGACACGCCGTCGCCCATCCCAACCGCAACCGAGTGTCCGATGTTCTTCCCTGATGTGTCGCCGAACTACTGGGCCTACGGCTACATCAAGTATCTCTACTGCCGCGGCATCGTCACTGGCTACCCTGACGGCTACTTCCGCCCTGACAAGAATATCACTCGCGCCGAGTTCAGCAAGATGGTGGTGAGCGGCTATGGCTTCGCCATCACCACGCCGAGCAGCCCCAGCTACACCGACGTGCCGACCAGCTACTGGGCTTACTCATACATCGAGACGCTCTCTGGCCGTGGGGTGATCAACGGCTTCACTGCCGCGCAGTGCGCCACCGCCCACGCTGCTTACCCCTGCTTCCTGCCCAACGCGGCGATTACCCGCGCCCAGATCGTCAAGATGACAGTGCTAGCCAGCGGCACGCCGCTCTACACTGGTGCGTTCACCGACTACCCCGATGTGCCACCCAGCTACTGGGCCTACGCCTACATCAAGACTGCCACACACAAGCAATGGGTCGGTGGCTATCCCGACGGCACCTTCCGCCCCGGCAACCTTGCCACCCGCGCCGAACTGAGTAAGATCCTCTACCTCGCGCTCGTCTACCCGCTCGGTCGGCCGTTAGTTTTAGGGAAGTTGACAGTTGAAGTTGAAGGTTGAAAGCAGGGGCGCACGCTACGGTGCGCCCTTGCTTTCATGAATTCGGTTATTCGGTGAAGTTTAATATTACAGCCCTCAGTGCTTTGTAAACTAAGTTTTGAGGTTCTCCCCTCCCGCCGGGAGGGGCAGGGGGTGGGTCTACATCGCGCTGCACGGACCCACCCCAACCCCTCCCGGCGGGAGGGGAAATGACACCGCTCCCTCAAAACTTAGTTTACAAGGTACTCAGTCCTCAGTCCTCATTTATCACTCCCTGCAGCAGGCTATGCACATCGCTGACCTGCTTGAGGGTATCATCCATGGCGGCGAGGCGGACAAGGCTGCGGGCGATGGTCGCCTCCAATCGGATATCAACTTCGCCGAGGCGGGCGGTTAGCACGGTGTCGCGCACGGCACTGGCCACCTGCAAGTCGCGTATCTGCTTGCCCAATTCCTCCAACGTTTGCAGTATCGCCGCGTTGTACTCCACCTGCTGGGCGAGGATTTGCTTGACGTACCAACGTGGGCCGAGATTGTTCAGCCGCGTGCGAAGCCAGGCCACACCTGGGATCGATGAGGCAAACGGTTTCTCCTCCACCAACCAGAGCGTTTTCAGGCTATCGATTTTGGCTCTCAGCTTGCCGTAAGCATCGGGTGGCGTACTATGCTGTCCGGTGGGGATGGGCAACACTGCGCCACTCTGCCCCGCCCTTCTCCCTACCTGGGTAGGAAGGGTCAGAGTATAGAGTTCCATCGAGGCGAGCCGGTCGTTCTCCGCCATATGCTGGGCGAGACGGATGGCTTCGGCGGGAACGAAGTCGTCGAATAGCTGGCGGTGGGTATAGTGCTTGAGGATGAAGCGGAGGCGGTTGCGTTGGAAGTAGCGAAAGTATTGCAGGCTTTGGCGGTCCATCGTCACCGACTCGTGGTGGAGAACCACAGCGCGGGGTTGGTATAGCGCCTGCCAGCCTGCCGCCCAGGCGCGAAAGCAAAGGTCGACATCCTCGAAGTAGGCGGGGTAAAAACCGGCATCGAAGTAGTCCAGTTCCTCCAACATGGCGCGGCTCATCACCAGTGCCGCGCCGGTGACGAAATCGGCGGGATGGGTAGTATCATATTGGCCTTCGTCCGGTTCGCCATAGCCGGTATGCCAGGTATCGGCCAGCGGGTAGCTAAGGTTGCCGCCTGCGTGCTGAATGGTTTGGCGGTCAAAGTAGAGGATCTTGCTGCCAACGATGCCGATGCGGGCGGCAGACACGGCGGACTGGGTTAGGTGGGGCGGCAGTGGGTCGGGGTTGATACCCAAGCCGGGCAGGAAGGGGCGCACCGACTCGCGCAGCCAGGAGGGGCGGGCGCGGGCATCGGGGTTGAGGGTGGCGACTAGCGGGGCGCGGCCCGCCCGCATCCCCAGGTTGCAGCCGCCCGCGAAGCCGAGGTTGCGTTCGCTACGCAGCAATTGCACGCTGGGGAAGTCGCGGGCGATCAGCTCCGCGCTGCCATCGCTGCTGGCATTGTCTACCACCGTGATGTTGAGGCGGGGATATTCCATGTTCAGCAGCGAACTCAGGCAGTCGGCGATGTAACCGCCGGTGTTGTAGTTGACCACCACGATGTCCACCGCAGGCCAATCCGAGGACTGAGGGCTGAGGACTGAGGGCTGAGTTGTGGGGTTGTTGTTCATCGGTTAATCATACCAATTCTGCGCGCAGGGCGGGGTAAATCCCGCCCATCCAACTAACGTCGCTTTGCACTGATAGGCAATAGCTGTTCATAGACGGCGTGCATATTCTGATAGACGTTGTCCCAGGTCATGCCAGCCAGAACTTTGGCGCGGCCTGCTGCACCGAAGGCGGCGGCCAGCGGCTTATCGGTGAGCAGGCGGTCAATCGCGGCGGCGAGGGCAGGTACGTCGCCGAAGCGAACCAGCAGGCCATCGCGGTCGGCGTTGATTACCTCCGGCACGCCGCCTGCGTTCGCGCCAATCACCGGCTTGCCATACAGCCAGGCTTCGAGATAGACGATGCCGAAGCTGTCGGTGCGGCTGGGCATGGCAAACACGTCACCAGCGGCAAACAGGCCGCGCTTGTCTGTATCGCTGACCGGCCCCAGCACGTGCAGGCGGCGGAGTTCGGCGGGCGGGATGCTGGCGATGTGGCTCAGGAAGTGGGTCATAGTCGCGCCTGCCAGCACCAGTTCGGCCTCGTTACCTTGCGCCCAAAGCTGGCGCATCGCCTCGACCAGATGCACCGTTCCCTTATCGTAGGCGGTCACACCCATGCTGAAAACGAGCGGGCTAGCGCCCAGCCCATATTTGGCACGAAAGGCCGCTGCGTCGCCGCCCAACACCGCTTCAGGGTTGACCCCGATGCCGACGCGGTGCATCTTGTCAGGGTCAATACCGCGCCCAGCCAGATAGTCACGCTCCAGATTGGTAGCGACGATTACCGCATCCGCCTCCCGCTCCATCGCCAACTGGTGGCGCATCGTGTAATACTTCCGCACCCGCACATCGTCCGGTTCGCCCAGATGGGTGAATGGGGTTACTACGAAGGGGATGCCCCGCCGCCTTGCGTAGCGGTAGCTATGGTAAATCAACGAGTCGAACGGAATATTGGTCGCGTGGATGAGGTCGACTGCCTCCCGATCGTGGCGCAGAGCGCGGGCCAGCGCGGGAACGAGCGGGGTAGTGCGACATAGCTGCATCAGCAGGCCGCTAGTTGCAGGCAGGCGCGAAAGCTCGGCCATCGCTCGTCGCATTACGGGATAGAACAGCGGGCTGACTAGCGGCAGGCGGCGTACTGGATAGCGGCTGATCTGCACACCATTGTGCGTCTCGTACCCCTCCTCTATCTCCGCGCCAGTCTCGTACCCCTCCTCTATCCCCCCCGGTGGGGGGGAGGTTTGAGGGTCATCCCCCGCGCCAGTCGCGTACCCCCCCTCTATCCCCCCCGGTGGGGGGGAGGTTATAGCAGTACCCCACGACGGGGGGGAGGTTGAGGGCAGGTGACGCTTGCCTGCGCTCCAGAAGTGTTCGATGTCCCAGGCATCGGTGGTGAAGACGCGCACACGGTGGCCGTCGCGGGCGAAGCGTTCGCTAACCTCCTGAAAATACTGCTCCGAGCCGCCGATGTAGGGGTAATAGCGTTGGATCACGTGCAGTAGGTTCATGTAGCCATCAGCTTTAGCTGCCTGATTTTCAGCCCACTCAAAAGAGCGCGAGTGCAACCCGCCTCTACGCACGTCGTAATAGATGTTTGGATCGAGCCTTTAACTTTCAACCTTCAACTCTCAACTCGCTCTAGCGGCTGTTCAGCATATTAGTGAGCATCAGCGCAACATCCTTGCGAGTGGCAGGATCGTTGGGGCGCAGCAAGCCGTTGGGGGTGGGGCCAATTACCCCGTGTGCGTAGGCCGCTTCGACAAAGATGAATAGCGGGTTATTGTTCAACACATCGCTGTAGTGGGCGACGGTATTGGAGTCGGCGGCAGGCCAGCCCGCCGCCTTGACGATGACGCGGATTGCCTGGATGCGGCTAAGTTTGCCGTTGGGGCTAAACTGGTCGCTGGCGATGCCGCTCATCACTCCATGCTCGACCACCGTCAAAACGTCAGCATAGTATGGGGTGGTGGGCTGTACATCATGGAAGGGGTTGACGGCGTTGCCATCCTGTGTCCAGCCCATCACCGCGACAACCGCGTGGGCGATCTCGGCACGAGTTACCGGGGTGTTGCGGGCGAAGTTGCCGCCGGGAACGGGATAGAACGCCTGGCGGCAGATCATCGCGCTAATCGGGCCATAGTCGGGGTCGTCAGACGGCACGTCGCCTAGACTTACGTTGCAAGAGGCCGCCTGCGTGACTGGTAGGGCGGTGGAGCTGGGCGACTCTACGGTGGGACTGGGTATCGCAACGGTGGCGGTGACGACCAGCGCTTGCCCGCTGGTAGGGGTTGCCGGAACATTTCCCGCCGCAAGAGTGGGGGTGACAAGCAGGGCAAGGGCAGCAGTGGTAGTGGGGCCGGGTGTCGGAACGGTGACACTCAACGTCGTTGCCTGCTGATTATTCCTCCCTTGTAGGATGACGACGAGCAGCAGGACGAGGATCAGCACGATTATCGCCCCTACCAGATATACAATGCGCTGGTTGGATTGGGTAAGCGAACCGATCACCCGCTGCGCCCCGCTGCGGCGGTTGCCTGCGACGTACAGATCACCGCGCAGTTGGCCGGTCTGGGGGTCGACCAGGCGGGGGGCGGGGCGTAGTGCTGGGGGGCGCGTGCTAACGTTGCGGCCAACCTCGCTGGCAACAGGGAAGGAGGTGGTCGAAGGGTCGCCAAAGGTGCTGCTGGTTGCGCCGGAGCGATAAACAGGATGGAGTGCGGGGTTGGCCTCGGTGGGCTGATCTGGCTTGTCTGACGGTGCTACTGCGCTGGCCTGGCCTTGAATGACGACCGGCGGGATTTCGCCGCGAACCACAGTGATGCGCCCATCCTCGCCACTTGCGGGCGCGGGTGGGGTGAACTCGGCAGCATCTACCAGATGGCTGGTGGACTGCAGCACCGGCCCCATCGAGGGGGGCGCAGTCGGCACGGTCGCGCCGTTGGTGGCGGGGGCATCAACGGCGGGTTGGTCGGCAAGCTGGTCGGGAATTGGGCTGACGGTGAGAGGGGCAGGGGTGATCAGCGGGTCGGTAACGGTTTTCTTCTTTTTTGCGCGGCTGGTTGGGGCGGTTGCCTTCGTAGTCGGTTCGACGCTGCGGGCGGTAAAGCGGGGGTCGGGAGTCTGGCGACCAGCCAGCGCGGCTTGCAGGGCATCGAGAAAAGTGGCGATGTCGGGATAGCGGCTACTGGTTGGGGCGGTGGAGCGCCCGATAACCTGGGCCAGGGCCAACGCCTGCGCCGCGCTAAGGCTGCGGGCTTCGTTGCTGGCCCCACCTGCCAGCAGGGTGCGGAGCAGGTTGCCGAGGGCCAGTACATCGCCCTGCTCACCATCTTCGCCGCCCATCCCCGGCAGGCCGAAGCTGGTCAACCGGGTGCGGCCAGTGTCGTCGAAGACGATGCGGGCAGGATCGAGATCGTAGCTGGGGGATGCGCCCGCCCAGCGTTGCCGCGCCCAGCGCAACCCTTCGCCAATGCTATGTACCGCCGCGACTGCCTGTTCGGGGTCGAGCGGCAACTTGCTTTCAAGCGAGGTGCCGCTGATCCACTCGGCGATCAGGTAATAAGCGGTCTCGCCGTTCTGATCGGGCGGGTCACTGCCGCTGTCGAGGATGACGGGCAGGGCGGAGTCAGGAGTGACCCCCGCCAGCCCGGCCAGGCGGGCGAACTGCAAGAGGCGAGTCTGCTCCTCAGCAGTGCCGCTGTCACTAGCCCGCATCAGCAACGCCAGCACATCGCGCTGCGCTTGCGTGTCCCACCCTTCATAGCTCGAGATCCCATCGCGCTGCTCCAACTGCCGCCGCAGTTCGTAGCGGCTGCCCACCTTTGGCGCTGGCATATTTCCCCACCCCGATCGTGAATGGTAAATGGTAAATGGTAAATGGTGAATGGTGAATGGTGAATGTAAACGGAAGGTCTCTGGCTTGCGCTTTGAAGAAATGAAGCAAGATCAACTGCTATTAATTTACCATTCACCATTTACCATTTACCATTATTGCCTACGTCGCTCTTGCTCCTGACGCAGGCGCGCGGCCAGGCTTTCGCTGGGCGGCGCTGACGCATCTATTGTACTAGACGTGTCAAGCGGCGCGGCGGAGCGAATGGGGGCAATATCGGCAGATAGTGGCGGGGTGGCGCTGGGGGTGGGTGGCGGTGGCCGCTGGCGGGCGCGGCGGGAGTTGAACAGTGGCTGCATTGCATTAGTGGCGGGTGCATACTCCGGGCGGGGGCGGCGGCGGGTGATCGCGGCCAGCAACTGGCGCAACTCGCCTCCTGTGATCATCAGGCGGCGCACCGCAATGTCGAAGGGCAGGATAATGATGGCAAGCAAGAGGAAGAGCGGCCACAGCGGGTGGCCGGCGGAGGCGGCGATCAGGTTGTGAGCCAGCAGCGGCGTGGGGTCGTCGCTGAGGACGAGCAGCTTCTGCGCTCCTTGCCCCGGCTGCAGGTTGGGCAGGCCCGCGCTGATCAGATGTTGCAGTAGCGCGGTGTTCGGCTGCAGGTTGCGATACTCCGCCGGGTATGGCACCGCCAGGCCGAGGGTCTCGCTCTCGCTAAAGGCGCTGGTGCGCTGTATCAGAGTGCCGCTGACCATCACTGTGCTGCTCACCTCGCCAGCGGCCCGCACGTCAATGAGGTAGACTCCGCTCTGCGGGGCGGGGAACTGGCCGACGTAACGCCCTGGCGCGCTCTGACGCAGGCTCAGGGTGTTGGTAATCTGGCCGGGCGCGGCTACCGAGGCGGCCATATCCAGGCCGTTGATATAATCGCCGCCCCCGCCGATCGCGTCGACCGTAATGCTAGCGGTGGGGCCGTCGAGGGTAACGCGCGGTTGCAGGCTGCTGCTGCCAGTCTGCCCCATCGTCCAGATCACCGCCTGCGACCAGAAGGTACTGAAGTCGGGCCAGTTTACCCAGCTCTTCGCCCAGTTATTCTGCGCGTCGCTGGTCCAGGCGATGGCTCGCCCCAGGCCGTACTGCCAGGCGGCGAGGATGGGGTCGCCGTTATCGCTGGCAAGGACCAGGCTGGCAAGCGGCTTGGTAGTGGCGGCGACGTAGCCGTAGAGGTCGGGTAGGGTCTTCAGCCCCTTGAGGATGGGGCTGGGCGCGGATATTTGGGGGGTGAACTGGCGCTGGTTGAGGTAGGAGCGGGCGGCGATGTGCGCCTCGGTGGTGAAGATCTGGGGCAGATCCAAGCCGCTGTTGGTGTGGTAGAAGCGCCCACCAGTCTGCTTCGCCAGCGAACCGAGCAAGTCGGCATTGATGATCGGGCCGACCCCGATGGTGGTGATGCTGATCTTGCTGTCAATCGCCGCCTTGATCAAGTCGTCGTAGTTGTTATTCACGCCGTCCACCCCGTCGGTGAGCAGGATGATGGCCTTGCTTTTCGCCCCGCTCTGCGCCAGGTTGCTAACCGCTGGAGCCAACCCACCGTGAATGTCGGTGCCGCCCGCTGGTTCGATACCACCGATCATACCCTGGATGCGCTTCACATCGTCCACCGGACTTAGAGGCAACATCTCCTGAACCTGGTCGTCGAAGATGATCACGCCAACCGAGTCGTCGGTGCCGAGCTGGGTAACCGCCTGGTCGGCGGACCGCTTCACCAGATCAATCTTCATCTCCCCGCCGCCCGCGATCTCCGACATACTACCACTGTGGTCAATCACCAGTTCGATGGCGGTGTTGGGCTGGGCCAGGCGGTTGGGCAGGCTCATATCGATCGGCAGGGTCGCTTCCAGGGGGGTGCGGAAGTAGCCGCCCAGAGCAAAGCTCTCCTCGCCGCCAACCGCCACTAGCCCTCGCCCCAAATCGCGCACGTAACTTTGCATCGTCTCCATCGCGCCGGGCGGCAGGCTGCTGGCGGGTACGTTGTCCAACACCACCGAGTCGTAGGCGGCCAGTGCGCGCAGGTCGACGGGAGTGTCTTTGACCGCGATGAGCGTGACGGTGACGCTGGCGGCGCGTAGGGCGCTGAGTAGCGGATCGGCCTCGCCACTATGACCCTCGATCAACAGCACGCTGGGCTTACCCTGGATGAAGGTGAAAGCGCTATAGGTGTTATTCTGCGCCGCCGAGTCGGTATTCGGCTGGCTGGGTTGCAGGTCAGCACGGAAGGTGGCGAAGCCGCGCTGCTGGGCAGTCACCTGGCGGGTAAAGCGGTTGTCACCCTTCTTGAGCGGCACCGGCACCACCGCTTGCAGGTTGTCGCCGCTATAGAGACGCAGGGTGGCGCTGGTCTCTACGCTGCTGCTGATGGTGATGTTCAGCTCGAACTGCTCACCCTGGCGCACGAAGGCGGGAGCCTGCAAATCGGCAACGAGCATCTCATTGCCGGGGCGGTTGCCAACATTGACCGCACTAATGCCTGCGCCGCTAGCGGCTGCCAGTTGCGCGGCCTGTTCGGCGCTGCCGGTAGTCTCGTTGCCGTCGCTGACGATGACCAGCCGCTTCTGTGCCTCGGCGGGGAATAGGGCGAGACCCAGCCGCACCGCGCCCTCGATGTCGGTGTAGTAGTTGAGTGGCAGGCTGGCGGGCTGGGCGAGGGGAGTGGTGCCATAGGCGGTGGCGGGTGACATTGGCTGCTCGACTACCGCATCGGCAGCGAAAAAGACGACCGCAGCGCGATCGTCGCTGCCCATTTTGCTAATCGCATTACGCACGAAATCTAGTTCGTGGGCCTGGGTTGCTGCATCCACGCTGTCGGAGCGGTCTACCAGGAAGACTAGCGCGAGGTTGTTGACCGCACTGACCGTCTGAAAACCAGCGAAGCTGAACACCAACAGTACAATGAAGGCGAGGCGCAGGCCGAGGGCGAGACGGCGGCGGAGCGGGCGCATATAGCCCAGCCCCTGGCGGCCAATCCACCAGAACAGCGGTAGCAAAAGCAGCAGTATCAACGCCCAGCGGTTGGTGAGGGACAGGTTCATATCGTTCCAACGCTCCTTAGTTCAGTCTAAACAAAACTGCTGCTTTTGTCAACCCAGGTGGGCGCACGAGGGTGCGTTACTAGTTACTGGGTAAACGTAGGGGCGGGCGGTGGCCCGCCCTGGCGAGGGCGCTAACCACCCAATAACTTGTACCACACCCTGGCGCACCACTTTTCTTCGCCATAGGTATCAAAATGAGACGAAAGCCGCGCATCATCCAGGGGGTATGGAGGCTGAACCCCCATACCCCAAATGCGCTGCACTGTTTACCTTATATTGTTACTTATGGGCGCGCGAGCAATCGCCAATACCCGAATAGTCGTTGGATAGAGGTGAATCGGGATGCGCCCTGGCTTTGCAACGACCTTAAACTGTGATATAATCGGGACATGGACGAAATCAAAGCGCAACTGAAAACCTTTCCACTAGTACGCATTCTGCTTACCGGCCTGATTTTCGGGGCGCTATTCAGCCTGTTTGCCGATCTGGGCAAGCTCGGCTTCGGCGGAGATTTCCTGCTGCGGGCGCTGGAGCGGGTTGGCTGCAGCATCGCAGGGGGGGTGGTAGGCTGGGCGCTTAACCTGTTCACCGCTGGCTTTACCGGCATTGGCCTGAATATGGTGCGCGGCACCGGCTTCGAGTTCTCCGAAAATGTGGAGACCAAGCTGCTCAACACCTTCATCTTCGTCTGCGCTATCGTTGGCGCGGCTATCAGCCTGCTCTTCCTCAAATGATCGACGCAAATAGCCCCACAATAATATACCTGATTCGTCACGCTGACGTTCATAATCCTGATGAGATTGTCTATGGTCGCCTGCCACGCTTCGGCCTGAGCCAGACCGGCTTCCACGAGGCGGAGACGACGGCGCGATACCTCGCCAGCATCGCGCAACTAAGCGTCGTCTATAGCAGCCCCATGCTCCGCGCCCGCCAGACCGCTGACATCATCAGTTGGTCGCAGCACCCTCCTACCCAGGTGTACATAAACGAGGCGCTGAACGAAGTGCTAACCGGATGGCAGGGCTATCCCAACCGCGATCTGATGGCGGGCAAGTTCAACTTCTACGACCCCAAGAAGAACCCCGCCGACGAAAGCATCATGGACGTGTACAATCGCGGGTACGGATTGGTGCGTATCATTCTGAACCAACACGCAGGGCAGAGCGTGGTCTGCGTCACTCATGGCGACCCGCTGATGATCCTGAAGACTGGCCTGCGTGGGGTGGAACTGACTCGCACCAGCATCCGCGAACCGGACTATCCCGCCAAGGCTTCAATCACCACCCTTGTATTTAATACGCCCGTAACCGCACCGCAGATTAGTTATTTTGACCCCAGCGCCGATATGCACAAACGCATCGAGGCCGAGGAAAAGGCGCGGCAGCAGGAGCAGGGGCAAAACCCCAGCCAACCGCCGCTATCGGAAGCGCCCGCAGCGGCCAGTGGGGAGGGTGATGCAGTGACAATGAGGGGATAAGGTTTAGCGGCAACTTGCGAGTAATACTAATTAGCCGAGGCAATGCTATAGTTCTATAGGGGCGGACCGTTGTTCGCCCTGGCTCAATCTATAGCCGCACCATCGCTAATAGGTATAACCAGAATGCAGAAGGTGGCAGGCGGGGAAAATGAACACGGCGCAAAGAGGGGCAGCATGGATACCAACTCGCACCGCAAAGCACTGGCTAGACAAGCATACGATCGGCATTGAGGCGCTTCACTGGGGCGAACGCCATTCGCCCCTACGTCAACCCGTCCGTTTATCCGCTTGTCCGCTGCCCAAGTCCGCTGGCTGGTCGCCCCAGGCCTTGATGCCAGGCGAGATTCTCCCTCACCCAACCCTCTCCCGCTGGCAGAGGGCTTTTTGCTGCTACTCAGTCCTAAGTCTTCATCCCTCGCTTACGGCCTGCTCCTCGCGGAGCATCTGGCGCAGGTCGCGGATGCGGGGGGTGAGTGCGACGATGGCGACTAGCGCCATGCCGACGATCAGCACGGGGTAGAACTGGCCCAGATTGGCGAACAGGCCACCCAGCGCCGTGCCAATACTGTTGCCCACGTTGGTTAGCTGGCCGGTGGCGTGCAGCCAGGTGGGGTCATTGGCGACGAACAGCAACCAGAAGCCGACCACGATAATTGCAGTGACCAGCGAAAGCGGGCGACTCATGAAGGCGATGATGCGGTCGAGCCAACCCCAGAAGCTGAAGCCGGGTTCCGGTTCGGCAGTGGCGCGGGCCATCTCGTAGCGGGTCACGCTGGCGCTGATCATGATCGACAGGCTGTCGGGCGCGTCACGCAGGGTCATCTCGCGCAGCGCAGCCTCGATCTCCAGCAGCAGCACATCGTTCTCATCGTATTTTTCTTCAGGGTTGAGGTTCAGCATCGCGCTTCTCCTTCTAGTAATTTGGTCCAGAGCGAACAACGGTTCGCCCCTACATAAATACACCATCTCACCAGCGATTTGGTATAGCTTTCAACTTTCAACTGGCTATATCACCCGCATTTGACTGGTGCCCAGGCCAAAAGGGGGGGCATCTTTGCGCGGCGCAGGGTGGGCAACGGGGGCCAAAGGGGCCAGCCGTTCGCGCAGCATCGTCTTGGCGCGGTGCAGGTGGGTCTTGACCGTGCCGAGCGGCTGGCCGGTCATCGCGGCGATCTCCTCATAGGATAGCTGTTGCCCATAGTACAGGCCGATAATGTCGCGGTACTGAGGCGGCAAGCTGCCAACCTGCTCCCAGATGAACTTACGTCGCTCGGCCTGCTCATAGATCTGCGCGGGCTGGTCGCCCTCCGGTCCGGCGATGCGCTCCATGCTGAAGCCGCCATCGTCCTCGCCATCGCTGGTAGTGTTGGCCTCCTGCTGCTCCAAGCGGCGGCGGCGCTGCAATACCTCCAGGCGGTTGAGGCCCAGGTTGTGGACGATGCGGTAGAGCCAGGTGCTGAAGCGGGCCTCGGCGCGATAGTTGGGCAGCGCCTGCCACGCCCGCATAAACGCCTCCTGGGTCAGGTCGGAGGCTTCCTCCTCGTCCTGCACCAGATTGTATGCCACGTTATAGGCGAAGCGTTGATAGCGCTCTACCAGCGTGGCATACGCCTGCTGGTCGCCCACCTGACAGCGGGCAATTAGCGCCTGCTCCTCGGCGGCCTGGATTGCGTTATCACCACTTCTCGCCAGTTCAGCCATCGTTCGCTCTCAGACAGAGATTAAAGTTCGGATTTCGTCTTCAGTCTTCCCAGCAATTCACACGCCAACGTTCGTCAGGTTAGCGTTGGGTATCATTGTCCTTCGCCAGTTCGCCCATGTAGCGGGAGGTCGGCACGCCTTCCTGCCACTGCTGCGCGCTCCACGGTGCGGGTGGCAATGCAGCGGGGCTGGCAGGCGCGGCGGTTGGCTGGCTCTGTGCGGTTGCGACGGGATTGATCGGCACGTAGCCCTTCGGCACATAGCCGCGCTTGAGCATCTCCACCTTCTCGCGGTACTCGATAGCACGAGTGACGATGTTGACAACCCCAATCGTCACGATCAAGACGATGGCTACAACGAACGGCAGATAATCTCCTGGGTTCATGGCTGGTTACTCCCTTCAAGTTGGGCGAACAACGGTTCGCCCCTACATTGTGTTGGGCGAACAACGGTTCGCCCTTATAGTGCCGTTGGGCGAACAACGGTTCGTCCCTACATTGTGTCGGGCGAACAACGGTTCGCCCCTACATTGCGCTGGGCGAACAACGGTTCGCCCCTACATTGCCGCTGGGCGAACAACGGTTCGCCCCTACATTGCCGTTGGGTGAGCAACGGTTCGCCCTTATAGTGCCGGTGGGCGAACAACGGTTCGCCCTTATAGTGCCGCTGGGCGAACAACGGTTCGCCCCTACTCCCCCTCCTTGCCTCCCCTTAGGGGAGGGATTAGTTTAGGGGGGGATTAGTAATTATCGTTCGCGCTTGCTCTGCTCACCCAGGTAAGGGGCGGGCGGCGGTGGCACCTGGCCGGAGACTGGCGCACCCCACTGCTTGGCATCCCAAGCCTGTGTAGGCGGGATATTGCCATAGCCGGACTGCTGGGGCGGCATCGGTGGCTGCTGGTTGGCGGGCGGCTGCGCTTGCATGGGACGCTGCGGCGCGGCTGGATCAGTGGATAGATAGTAGCTGATCAACAGCCCCAAGCCGACGAACGTCACAATGAAGCCGGGCATCAACCAGGGACCCCAGCCGATGGTGCCGAGGCCGAAGGTCATACCGAGGCCGACCAGCAGCGTGATAATTCCATTGTGGCGCTGCTGCAACGCCTGGTGACTATAGCGGTTGCTTATACCAGGTGGTGGGTAAGCGCCGGGCTGCTGCTGATACTGCGGTGGCAGCAGCGTGCCAGTGATGTAATCGGTGGCGGGTGGCCCACCAGCGGACGGGTTATTCGGGCGGTAGTCCTTGGGAGTCAGCCCGCGATTGAGCATATCCATGCGTTCACGGTACTGGATGTAGCGCATCCCAATGATGAAGCCGAACAGCACGATGAAGAACAGGATTGGTTCCATTGTTTATTTCCCCTTCAGTATCTTGATGTCGCCGCTGCCGGTCTTGACCTGCAGGCTGGATAGATTAGAGGCAGGGATGTCAGTAGCAGTGCGGCCTTCGATGTGTTTGCCTGAGCCTGTGAGGCCGAAATCGTTGTTGATGTTGCCGCTGCCGGTGTCGAGCGTGGCCTGGAAGTTGGCTGCGCCAACATTCATGGTTATATTGCCGCTGCCGGTTTCGGCGTAGCTCTTCGAGGCAAGGTCGCCGCTGTAGGTGATGTCGCCACTACCAGTATGCAGGTTCAGGTCGGTCTTGGGGCTTGCGCCAGTGTTGTCAATGTTGCCGGAGCCAGTTTGCAGGTTGAGGTCGCCCTGCCCCCGCTAACCTTGAGATCACCGCTGCCGCTCTGGATCTTGATGTCACCCGCGCCAGCGTTGCCGCTCTGCGAGATCGTAACATTGCCTGAGCCAGTGTGCGGGTCTACGCTGGTGCCGGGCGGCATGGTCACATCCACCTCAGCCGAGCCGGAGCCAAAGATGGCGAAGCCGCCCGGATCCTGGAAATTAAAAGTAAAATCATTGCCACTGTTGCGCGTGTCGTAGCTGCCAATTCCTTTGGCCGCGATGCTTATGCTGTTGGCAACGCTGGTCGAGGAGATCAGCTTCAGGTCAATGCTATCGCCGTTGATGTGCAGCATAGCAGGAGTACCAGGGCTAATC
>JANXYP010000342.1 GCA_025355955.1 Chloroflexota bacterium | reverse complement strand
TTCTGGAGTTGCAGTTCACCGGCTGGAGTGGGGCGCAGATCGGCGCAGCCTTGCAGCGTAGCCCCGGCGCGGTCAGGATGCTGCGACTGCGGGCGATCGAAACCTTGCGCGAGATTGTGCAACGTGACGAATTAGGCGTAGGGGCAGATTGCACTCGCCTAAGATAATAGCAGATTCAAGATTGCCGATTACATAGTGGTAGGCAGACCTAATCTGCAATCTGAAATCTTAAATCTGCAATCAGAATGTATGGGCAGATTGCACTCGCCCTGGTAGACGGAGAGGCAAAGCGATGATTAGCGAACGCGACGCACAGCAGGCGGAGTTGCTGGAAGAGTATTGTCAGGCATTGGTCGCCGATTCCGCCAGCCTCCCCCCGGCTGGCCTGGAGCCAGAGCTTGCCCGCACCAGCCGCCGCTTGCGCCAGCAGCTACGTGCGCCGCTACCATCCGTCCACTTCGCCGCTGCCTTGCAGGCCCAGCTCGAGCAAGAGAGCGCCATGACCTTTGCCAGCGAAGCGGAAGTGTTGCCTCCGGTCAAACCTGCGCCCCGACCCCTGCGGGTTGCCCGCGTCACCGTGGGTTGGCTAGCTGCCGCCGCGCTAATCGTGCTGTCGGTAGCCAGTGCGCTGTACGTCGCCAGTGATCTGGCAAGCCGCGCCCAGCGCCAGTCCTTGCCGGTGCAGCCCGAAGCGCACAGCGCCGCCGAGATTATCGCAAGGGCGAAGGCGATGTACCAGTCGGATGCGATCAAGAGCTTTGAGCTTACTGAGGTTTTCACCACAACGGGAGACAACAAACTCTGGAAGACAAACCATATCTTTTATCAGGCACCCGGCCGCAGCCGTGAGGAGAACAGCGATTCGACGATAAAGATTGATGATGGCGCAACTGTCTGGAACTATGCCCCGCCAGGTTCCGCTGATTATGGCGGTGATGTTTCGTTTAGCAGTCACGACTTTGCTCTAATACAGATGAATGGCACCATCCTCACTTACATTGCATCGCTCAACTCCACTATATACCAACTCAGTAATTGCTACCAACCTACGCTGATTGGTGAGGATGTTGTCGCTGGTCGGCCCACATATGTACTAGACACGGGTGTGGAGATATCGCGCTGTAACAGCGCCAATGGAAACCCCTATGATAATATTCGCCTCTGGCTTGATCATGACAGCTACTTTATTCTGAAGATAGCGCCAGAGAAGAATAGCAGTCTGCAACAAGTGGTTAGTGAGGTAGCAAGTGTACAATACAACCTTCCGCTGGCTACTGATCTGTTTACCTTCGTGATGCCAAAGGGAGTTAACTTCAGAGGAGGTTGGGTCACAATTTCCCAAGGAGCTGGTAATTTTGGAGGACAATATATAACCCCGGTCAGCAGACAATATATAACCCCGATCAGCAATGATGAGTTCCGTGCTAAGGCTGCCAAGCTGGTGGGTGTCATCAGCTTTACTACCTACCTACCTGCCTATTTGCCAAAGCAAATGCAAATCAATTACTTCAGCTACCGCGCTTGGACAGGAGAGATGGACATAACATATGTAACATCTAGTACGTATAGTTATCCTCCTGTACCAGATCGTCTCGGTTATTTTGACACCAATCCACCAGCTCTCGTACAGCTAACTATGAGACAAGCGACGAAAGAAGTAATTAGCGACACGACGAAAGGCTTGCAGCATATAGTAATCAACGGTGAAAGCGGCTGGGTCAGTGCCGATGGAGAACAATCTAACTGTAATACGCCAGGCTCGGCATCTGCTTGCGTCCTACAGAGGCTAGAAGTGGTTATTGTGCGGGGCGGCACAATTATAACGGCTTACGGCGAAAGGATTTCTCTTGACGACGTGACAAAAATTGCCGCTTCGTTGACCCCACTGCAACCTTCGCCACCCGCTGGCCCAGCATTTCCTACCATGCCAGTGCCACCAACCGCACCGCCGCTACCCACTGAGCCTGACGGTTCGATGCCCTAATCACCGGCGGCGCGAGTTGCCGTACCCCAGCCCAAACGTCACCACGTAGCGAATGGCCTGCTGCAGTGAGCGGTAGACGATGAACTCGTCGTTCTGCAAGGTATAGCCCGCTAGCGTGGTGAACCTGGTGTGACTACCCTTATCCAGCAAGCGGGCGCTACGTTTTTAGCATCGTGCAAACATCAGCATTACTGCGGCGGCGCGATGGTCACAGGCTGGTCGAGTTGGCTGAGGGTGAGGCTGAAGTTGTCGGTTTTGCGGCTGGCAACGATGCGCGTCAATACGCCGCTGCGGTTGCT
>JANXYP010000332.1 GCA_025355955.1 Chloroflexota bacterium | reverse complement strand
TTGCGGTAACGTCGCCGAAGCCGTCCTGGTGGACAAGGAAGGCGATGCGTACCGTCTGCCCCGCATAGGGAGTCATGTCGAAAGTCTTATTGGTCCAAGTCTGTGTGTTCTCATCCACGTGCTGGATGGTGGCAAGGATGGTGCCGCTGGTATCCTCGACATAGGCATCCTGCCAGTCGAAGGCGAGGGTATCGGCGGTTTGCGGCCAGTACCAATACGAGAGCATCCCCCCGCTGCCCGGCACGCTGACAGTCTGATAGATGCTGCTGTTGCCGTTCGGTTCTGGCGCAGCCAGTGAGCCGAGTAGCGCGGAGTACAAGCCGGTGTGGGGCTGGGTCATTGCCACCGTGGGAGTGTTGTTGGTGTCGCTAATTATCCATGGCTGGAACTGGCCGCTCTCGAACCCGCCATTGATAAGCGCGTCATTGTAGCCGCAAGGTGTCGCGGTGGGCGATCCGGGCGTATTGGTCACTGTTGGTGTATTGGTGGGGGTGGCGGTCGGCACGGGCGTACTGCTAGGCGGCGGCGTAACCGTGGGCGGCGTGCCGGTGACGGTGACAGTGGGGATTGGTGGATTGGTGTCGAGGGTCTCGCTGCTGGCGGTGTAGCTGCTGCCATCGAAGCCAGCAGCGGCGACCACTTTGGTGCCAGCTGCGCCGCCGCCCAGGCCGAGACGGGGGAAGTTGAGCGAGGGGCCGTAGCGCCAGCTATTGCTGCCGGGGTTATAGATTTCCACGCTCTGGGGGCCAGCAATGGGGGTGAAGCCATCGCTGCCACCGCCGCCGCCCACCACCCACAACTCTCCGTTGAAGGGGAACACTGCGGCGGCCTGGCGGGCGGTTTGCAGCGGCGCTTTGGTGGTCCAGGCGTTACCAATGGGGTCGTAGGCATAGACCCCGCTGATTACCCCGTTGTAGTTGGTGTCGTAGCCGCCGATATGGTAGACCACTCCACCCAACACGGCGGCGGAGCCGTATGAGGTTTGCACCGGCAGGGTTGCGCCGGTAGACCAGGTGTTGCCCGCTTCGTCGTAGATATAGGTGGTGTTGCTGGTGAATGGGTCAACATTGTGGTCGCCCGCGATGACGTAAAACTTGCCATTCAGCGCCGCGCCCGCGCCGCCGGAGGTGACTGCGGGTAGCACTGCCTTGACCGTCCAGGTCATGGTGCTGGTATTGTAAGCCTCATTAGTGTCGAGGTAGGTGCCACCACCGCCCTCGAAAGGTCCCTGAATGCCGCCCGCCGCGTAGATGTTCGCGCCGTCGGCGGCAACCGCCGCTGCGCCACGGGCGGTGGGCATCCCTGGCTGCTGCGTCCAGGCACTAGTGGTCAGGTTGAAGGATTCGTTGGTGTTCTGCTGCGCGTCGTAGCAATTACCGGCGAGACCACCAATGACGTAGACGGAATTGCCAACCGTGGCGCTGCCCACCCGATAACGGGGGATGTTGAGCGGGCGATTGATCTGCCACTGCCCACCGGGGATGGGGGTGGGGGTAATGGTGGGGGTGGGCGGCGGGTTGATGCTGGGATAACGCTCGTTGTCGGTGCGGTAGTTGATACCGCCTAGGTCGTAGCCACCAATCGCATAGAATACCCCTGCACCCTGAACCACGCCGAAGTTGCGCCGGGCGCTGACCAGGCTGGCGAAGTTGGACCAGGTGTCATAGGCAGGGTTGTAGATATAAGCGGTGTTGGAGCCGTTGGGCCATAGGCCGCCCGCGACCACCAGTTTACCCGCGTTGGGGAAGCCGCTGCCCGTATCCCAGGCGTAAGCGCCCGCAGTGGAGCGGCCAACAGGCAAATCGGCGCGGCGCAGCCAGTTGGGGAAGGGAACGCTAGGGTTGAACTCCTCCACGATCGACTCGTTGCTCAATGAGGTGCCTGCGCCGTTGAGTTGCCCGCCGCCCACCGCGTAGATCTTGCCGTCGAGTTCGACGCTGGCGATGAAGCCGCGGGGAATGGCGAGTTGCGCGGTGTAGAGAAGCTGCCAGCGGTTGCCTTGCGGGGCGGTGGGGTCGTAGACCCAGGTGTCGGCATAGCCACCGGGCTGGGCGGGCTTGATGCCACCGAAGACGTACCACTTGTTGTTGTAGACCGCGCTTCCGCCGGGGATGCGCCCGCCGTTGGGCAGGCCATGGTCAATCGGCCAGGTGTCAGTGATGTCGGTGGTGAGGCTGTCAGCGCTGGGGTTGTAGATGTACATCGTGTTGGTGATGCCCGCGCCGGGCGCTTCCGCACCCAGCACGTAGATGGCGGGGATGCCGCTGGTGGGGGTCAGTACCGCTGCAACCATATTTGAGGTATCCTGTACGGGGAAGGTGGCCGCCTTGGTGGTCCAGGTGCCACCGCTGGGGTCGCCTTCGAGGATGCTGGTAAGGAAGGTGCTGTAGTCGTTGGTGGTATCGGCATCGCGCCCGCCGAACAGGTAGAGGTGGCCGTTGCCCGGCCAGTAGGCGCTTGCCATCCGCCCTCGGGGTGAGGGCAGCGCGGCGAATGCCTCCCAGGCGGAGAAAGTGTCGGGGTTCTGCGGCGCTGCGGACGAAGGGTTGCCGCTGCCAGCATAGCCGGGACGCAGCAGCCCGCGCGAAACGCCCCGTGGCGAAGGCGTGGGGCAGACCTGCTCAGGGCTGATTGGGCCACTTTTGGCTGCGCCTGAGTTGCTCTGCGCGCTGCTCAGGGGGTTGCTCTGGTTGATGCTTTGGGGATTGAAGACCGAACCTGCCTGGGCGATTGGCCCCAACAAGGTGAGGCTGATGAGCGCGATCAGCAGTGCGAAGCCTGTCAGGTAGCGCATATGACTGCTCTTGAACATGGGGGTGGATCCTCTCTTTTCTGCTCTACTTCCTACCAAAGACAAGAGTTTGCCCGCTAGCGCGGCGATGCTGAATATGGAGGGGGAAGGACACAGCGCCAGGAGTGGGGCAAGCAAATGCGGCAGGCCATCTTTCGGTATGCCGCGTTGATGTTAGCACGCAAGGGGGGAATTGTCAAACCGTGCGGAGCTGGCGCAACCTACTGCTGCCACTGTTGCCAGATGCCGTTCTGGTAGTGCAGGATTGCGCCATTGTCGCCAACTGCCCAGCCTTCGGTAGCAGAGATCATCGCTATGCTGAATAGCTCTCTCACTTTGGGGATTACTGCCTGCTGCCAGGTGCCGACCGTCCAGTG
>JANXYP010000300.1 GCA_025355955.1 Chloroflexota bacterium | reverse complement strand
GCAACATCTTCTACCCCGCCATCCATTACCTGTATTGCCGCAGCGTGGTCAACGGCACCGATGCCTCCCACTTCAGTCCGCATGGCACTTCGACCAGAGGCCAGTTCGCCAAGGTAGTGGTGCTAGGCTTCGGCCTGCCATTCTACACCCCAACTGCTGGCCCCGACTTTACCGACGTTGCGCCTAACTACTTTGCCTACACTTTCATCGAGACCGGCTTCCACAATGGCGTACTCAGCGGCTTCGACAATGCCACCTGCATCGCTGCCAGAGCGGCCCCACCCTGCTACCTGCCCAACCGCCCCATCACCCGTGGGCAACTCACCAAGCTGGTAGTCAACGCCGCGCACTACACCATTGTCACGCCGGGGACGCAGACTTATAACGACGTAACCCCCGCCAACGTCTTCTACCTGGCAATCGAGACCGCCCACGCCAAAGCGGTAATCAACGGCTACACCGACAACACCTTCCGCCCCAACCAGAACATCCAGCGCGACCAGATGTGCCAGATCGTCTTCAAGGGCGTAGTTACGCCCTGATGAGATTAACACCTGGATCGCACGAAAGGACAAAGCGATGAATATCAATCGTATTGTATGCGCCACCCTCCTCATCCTGCTACTTGGCTTGTTGTTCGGCGTGGCGGGCAACGCCGACGCGCAGCTACGCTCATCGGTAAATATGCCCAATAGCCACGCCAACCACGCCGCCCCCGCCATCTGCAATCCAATCGGCTTCAGCAACGCCTACTACGCGGCTGGAAAACACCCCTACTCGGTGGCTGTCAGTGACTTCAACAATGATGGCATTCCCGACATTGCAACCGCAAACCTAAGTTCCGACAACGCGTCGGTGCTGCTAGGTAATGGCAACGGCACCTTCCAAAATCCGATCAACTCCAGCGCGGGCAGCTACCCCCACGCGGTGGCAGTGGGCGACTTCAATCGTGACCGCATTGACGACCTGGTGATCGCAAACTCGCAGAATGTGTCGCTGCTGCAGGGCAATGGCGATGGTACTTTCCAGCCTGCCTATACCCTCGCCGTGGGTTCCCACCTTTCCTCCGTAGCAGTTGGTGACTTCAACAACGATGCCTACGACGACCTGGTGTTCACGGACTACGACCAGAACAAGGCGGTGGTGCTGATTGGTAATGGCGATGGCACTTTCGACCCCCCTATCAGCTATGCAGTTGGCCGCGGCCCGTCCTCGGTGGCGGTTGGCGACTTCAACCACGATAGCATCCCCGACCTGGTGACCACAAGTGATGCCTTGGGTACTGTGTCGGTGCTGCTTGGTAATGGCAACGGCACTTTCCAGATTGCGGTCAACTTCAATGTGGATAACAACCCAGAGTGGGTGGCTGTTGGAGACTTCAACAGCGACGGCAAAGCAGATCTGGTGGTCACGAACTATTCATCACACGATGTGTCGGTGCTGCTGGGTAACGGCGACGGCACTTTCCAGAGCGCGGTCAACTACACCGTTGGTACACGACCCACCTCGGTGGCGATTGGCGACTTCAATGGCGATGGTAAACCCGACCTGGTGATTGCAAACAGTTTCTCGGATGATGTGTCGGTGCTGATCGGTAATGGTGACGGCACGTTTCAGACTACGCTCAACTTCTATGCGGGCAGCGGCCCAGTCTCAGTGGCGGTTGGCGACTTCAACCGCGATGGCAAACCCGACCTGGTGACCGCGAATAGCAGCATGACTAGTATAGCGGTGCTACTAAATACTTGCGTGTCGCTGACTAGCACGCCCCCGCCCGCTACTGACACGCCGCTGCCGACTAACACGCCCAGTGGCCCCACCGACACTCCTATGCCAACTGCTACCGATACGCCAGCGCCACCTGCTACCGATACGCCCGGCGGTCCCACCCACACTCCTATGCCGCCAACTGCTACCGATACGCCAGCGCCTACCGACACCCCTGGTGGGCTCACCGACACGCCTATGCCACCAACCAACACCCCTGGCGGCCCAACTAACACGCCTGTTCCGACCAGCACACCCGTGCCACCTGCTACTAACACCCCTGGCGGCCCCACTAACACGCCTGTGCCGACCAGCACACCCGGCGGGCCAACCCCCACTGATTGCGCCAACCCGTTCGTGGATACCAGTGGCAACATCTTCTATCCGGCTATCCACTACCTCTACTGTCGCAGCGTGGTTAACGGCACCGATGCCTCTCACTTCAGCCCGCATGGCAGCTCCA
>JANXYP010000296.1 GCA_025355955.1 Chloroflexota bacterium | reverse complement strand
CACCCTCACCAAACACCCACAGGGAACCCGCAAGGGGTTTCTCCCTGCCAGGGAGAGGCTTTTTGCCGCGATCATTTCCCCAGTAGTTGCCCGGCGATGACCATGCGTTGTATCTCGGAGGTGCCTTCGTAGATGCGGGTGATGCGGGCATCGCGGTAGATGCGCTCGATAGCGTACTCCTTGACGTAGCCGTAGCCGCCATGGATCTGCAACGCTTTGTCGGCGCAACGGGTGGCGAGTTCGCTGGCGTATAGCTTCGCCATGCTCGCCTCTTTGGTGACCCGCTCGCGCTGGTCTTTCTCCACTGCGGCGCGATAGATGAGCATCCGCGCCGCCTCAATCTCGGTCGCCATGTCGGCTAGCATGAACTGGATGGCCTGATAGTCGCTGATGGGGTGGCCGAACTGTTCGCGGGCGATGGCGTAGCAGGTGGCCTCATCCAGCGCCGCCTCGGCGATGCCCAACGCCTGCGCGGCGATGCCGATGCGCCCACCGTCGAGCAGCGACAGGGCCAGCTTCAGCCCGCTGCCCTCCTCGCCGATCATGTTGGCGGCTGGCACGCGGCAATCGGTGAAGATCAGCTGGGTGGTGTCGCTGGCACGCAGGCCCATCTTCTCTTCCTTGCGACCCACACTCAGGCCGGGGGTGTCCTTCTCCACGATAAACGCGCTGATGCCGCGACTGGGCTTCACGCTCTTGTCGGTGACGGCGAACACAAGGTAGAGGCCGCCGCTCTTGCCGCTGCTGATCCAGCTCTTGGTGCCGTTCAGCAAGAAGTAAGTGCCATCTGCCACCGCAGCGGTACGCATACTGGCGGGGTCGCTACCCGCGTGCGGTTCGCTGAGGGCGTATGCGCCGATTAGTTCGCCGCTGGCGAGGCGGGGCAGATACTTGCGCTTCTGGGCTTCGTTGCCGCCGCGTGCAATCGCGGTGGAGACCAGCGAGTTATGCACCGAGGTGATGGTGCCTACCGCAGGCATCACCTTGTTAATCTCCTCCAGCACCAGCACGTAGCTGAGGGTATCCACGCCAATGCCGCCGTACTCTTCAGGGATAATCAGGCCGAAGAAGCCGAGTTCGGCCATCGCCTTCATCTGCGCTATGGGCAAGTGCTGCTGCTCGTCGCACTCCGCCGCGACCGGGCGCAGCTTCTCGTCGGCGAACTCGCGGGCGGTCTGCTGCAACATCTGCTGCTCTTCGGATAGGGTAAGGTTCATGGTTTGCTCCTTCCGCTCGGCGTTGAGCGGGCTAGTCTCTAATATTACAGCCTCAGTTGGCACAATTGGGCCAGATTGGTGTAGGGGCGAATCGCATACGCCCTGCCGCCCAGTGTCCAAGCCAATCGTAACTACGTCATCTTGCCTGGGAACTGAGGCTGTAATACTAAGAGCTTATCCGAAAAACTGTCATGTGGCTTGCGTCCGCGCACAGAAAAGCCCTGTTTTGGCGTTCTCCGGATAAGCTCTAAGTGCCTTATGATATTATCATGTATTCATCCCACTATCTTCGCGCCAGAGAAACTCCACAGGATTATCCATAGCATTATAGCGATTACACTTAGAGATAGGCCCATATAACCAGCAACGCTTTCGCGCTGGTGGCTAAATTCTTCTTGCAAAAGACAAATAACACCGCATATAAAGGCTGCGCCTATGAGGATAATCCCTATCCAGCCCAAAAGTAGGGCTTGACCGTCGACAAAAGGGTATCCAAGTGGTGATAGGTTCCCGATATCAAGCACGAGCAGGGTGGCTAGGGATATCATACATAGAAGCGAAGCAAAGCCCCAATTCAGCTTGAGTTTGCTGCGCCCTCTGTTCCTAACCTGCTCACCAGATGTAAGCGCATCAGGGTCGGCTTTAGCGGGAGGGTGAGTTATAGCTGCACTGCTGCCGGGATGCGGCTGCAGCGGCTGGGGAGCGTCTATGATTTCGACTCGATCGTCCATGTAAAATGCCCCAGGGCGTATGCCATGCGCCCCTACATCACGGCTGGTGGTTGCGATAAGCGTTGCTGCGCTGCAACCTGGGCGGGCAGCCGCCCGCCCCTACATCAACCATCCGTTTATCCGCTGTCACAATCCGCTGGCTCATCCGTTTTGCCTGCCGGGGCGTAGGCCATGCGCCCCTACATCACGGTTGGTGATTGCGACGAGCGTTGACGTGCTGCAACCGGGGCGAGTGCAACCCGCCCCTACATCACAACCCTTAACTGTAAGTTCGCTTTCGCCTCATGCCGCACGTATAGTGCAGTGCCTATCAGCGCCAGCAGGCTTAGGAAGAAGGCGAACAGTATCACCACCGCGAGGACACCTTGCCACGGCACTGCCGCATGGTCCATGTAGATAGAATGGACTGGCTCGACCGCGATGGGGCTGAGATGGCCGATCCCGACGAGCAACCCGGCGGCCACGCCAACGAACAACCAGAAGCCAGTGAGCAAGTGCCCGCGCATGGTGAGATAGAGTGGCGGCAGGATGAACAGATAGCTGACCGCGCCCAGCACCCAGGTGTTGAGTGGCCCCACGATGGGCAAGACATACTGGTGACCGCGAATCACGTGGTCGATCAGATGCAGCCCGCCCATCACCGCTACGGTAACGATGCTGATTACAAGGTAGCGCTGCAGTTGCACCTCGGTGGGCTGCTGACGCGCGATTGCCTTTGCCATGATCAAATCCCCTGTCTGGTCGCCAATTTCATATATTCGACTTTGCCTCGCGCAGCAGGTGGCGGGCGATGACGATGCGCTGGATTTCGCTGGTGCCTTCGCCGATCTCGGTAAGGCGCACGTCGCGGTAGTAACGCTCGACTGGCATCTCGGTGGTGTAACCCATACCGCCGTGGATCTGGATGGCCTGGTGGCAGGCCCGCTCGGCGATTTCGCTGGCGAACAGCTTGCCCATTGCCGCCGCCTTGCCGAACGGCTGGTGGCAATCCTTCAGCCAGGCCGCCCGCCACACCAGCAGCCGCGCCGCTTCAATCTGGGTCGCCATGTCGGCTAGCTTGAACTGGATTGCCTGGAAGTTGCTGATTGGCTGGTTGAACTGGTGGCGCTCCTGCGAATACTTTAGCGCCGCTTCGAGTGCGGCCTGGGCCAGCCCTACCGCCATCGCCCCGATGCTGATGCGCCCGCCGTCGAGGATGGCAAGGAACTGTTTGAAGCCCTGGCCCTCCTTGCCCAGCAGGTTTTCGTAGGGGATGCGGCAGTCCTGGAAGAATAGTGGTGAGGTAATCGAGGAGCGCAGGCCCATCTTGTCCTCATCCTTGCCCACCGTGTAGCCAGGGGTGCCATTCTCCACGATGAAGCTGCTGATGCCGCTGGATTCGCCGCTGCCGCGATCGGTGCGGGCGGTAATCACGGTGGTGCGGGCGACGCGCCCGTTGGTGCAGTAGATCTTGCTGCCGTTAATCACCCACTCATCGCCGTCCAGCCGCGCCACGGTGCGGGTGCCGCCCGC
>JANXYP010000291.1 GCA_025355955.1 Chloroflexota bacterium | reverse complement strand
GGTTCTGCAACCACAAATGGGCGACGCTATGACCACCGTGGGCAGGTTTCAATCGCTCAAACGCGATAAGAGGTTCTGCAACCCCTCGGGTCCATCTGAGCCTAGCGCCTGTGCGTGACAGGCGCTATTTGCGAGAGGGTCGCCGCTTGGGACTATTATACAGGCTTTTTGTTGGTATGTCAACATCAAAATCACCCATTTTGAACTTAAAATATTTTGCGAGAGGCGGTGCGTGGCCCCGCCACAGCTCCGCCTCTCGCAGCCTTCATATTACGTAGCTGGTCTGCTCCACCGGCGGGGGGATGCCTAGCGTCTCGATCTTACCCAGACAGCCGTCGCAGATGGTGTAGATGCGTACCCGGTCGGTCTCCGCATTGAGATGCTTGTCCAACTTTGCCCGCAACTGTAGCATCTCCTTCTTGGTCAGGAAGCACTCGAACAGCGAAAACTCGGTCCACTGCCCAAAGCCCTTCAGCGTCTTGTGTACCCGCGTGCGCCGCTTATCATCGGAGATGTCGTAGGCCACCACATAGAATGTGGTTTGCTTGCCCGCCCTGGATCCTGGCTTTGCCTCATTCATTGTTTGCCCTTTCCTCAGAGGGGAACTAGCGTACCGCGAAAGGCACGTACTCGCTCACCTCGCCGGTCAGGTACTTGCCCAGCAGCCGCGCCTGTAGCTCGATGCAGCGCCGGTATGGCACCTTGTACTCGAAGGTGGGGTGGGTAATCACCTCCTGCATCCTCTCCTCAAACTTCTCCAGGAACAGCCGCCGCCCCCGCTCGCTCATCTTCACACTGTTAAGCTCACGCTCGAAGTCCTTTTCCTCCAGCATCCGATTATTGAGCAGCCCCAACACCACCGCATCCACAATCACCGGCCTGAACTCCTCCAGCAGGTCGAGCGCCAGCGCCGGTTTGCCGTAGCGCGACGAGTGTAGGTAGCCGATATAGGGGTCGAGGCCCACCCCTGCCACTGTGCTGGCAATCTGGTTGCCCAGGATGGTGTAGCCATAACTCAGCATTGCGTTCACCGCATCGGTGGGCGGGCGGCGCACCCGCTTGCTGAAGCCGTGCGCCCAGCCGCACTTAATCAGCCTGCTGAACACGCCGAAGTAGGCGGCGCTGCCCGCCCCCTCGCAGCCAAGCAGCGGCCCTAGCCCATTCATTCGCCCGCTTGCCATCTCGCCCGGCTCAAGCTCAGGGTCACGGTCAACCCCGCTCTCCTCAATCGCCTCATCCACCAGCTTCAGGTTGGCATCCTCTGCCGCGCTGATACATCGCCTGATGCTCTCTGCCGCCGCACCCACTAGCATATCGGGGTTCTGGCGATGGTAGCGCATCAGGATGGTACGCATATTACGTAGTTTGCCAACCACCAGCCGTCGCGCAACTGCAATGCGCCGCTCCGGGTCGGCATGGGCGGCGTGCTGCGCCAGCCGCAGTAGCGAGTTGCGGGTAAGCGGTGGGTTCAGGCTACCCAGATAGCGCCCGTACCTGGTCAGATAAGTAATTGCCACCTTCGCGTCGAGCAGCGCGGCCAGCGCAGGCGTACTCATGGTAATGTCGCCCAGCACCACCACCTCCTCTACCTTGAGCATCGGCACGGTCATCTTGCGTTCCCGCTTGCCCTTGCCCGCACCCTTGTCGCCGCCCTCGTCCCGCTCCGGGATATGCACAATCAGGCAGTCGCCCTCGCGCCCCACCCATGCCTGCTGCTCGGTCAGGTACAATATCGCCATTTACAACCTCCTGATTTTAGAATATAGAATGTAGAATGTAGAATCGGATGCTCCACTCAGTCCTCAGTGCTTTGTAAACAAAGTTATGATTGAGCGGTGTCATATCCCCTCCCATCGGGAGGGGTAGGGGTGGGTGCGTGCAGCGCGACTCGGACCCATCCCCAGCATCATATGTTCATTTTGCTTTCGCAGCGCGATCCGGTAGGTGCGTGCAGCGCGACTCGGACCCACCCCCAGCATCATATGTTCATTTTGCTATCGCAGCGCGATCCGGTAGGTGCGTGCAGCGCGACTCGGACCCACCACCAGCCCCTCCCGGCGGGAGGGGAGAACATCAGAACTTAGTTTACAAAGCGCTCAGTCCGCGGCCCTCAACCCTGAACGTAGCGCCAGCACCTCGCGCGGCAGGCAAATCGGCTCCAGCGAGCAGTCGCGGCACTTGCGTCGGTTGGTAATCGGCAGCGGTGGCGCGTTCTGCACCGCCACCTGGCGCGCCTCAGCGATCAGCGCCAGCGTGCGTTGCCGCAGCCCCTCATCAATCAGCACCTCATCGCGCCGTGCCGAGCCGAAGTAGAACAAATACCCCAGCCCGATGCTGCCCACTGGCACACCCAACGCCTCCTCCAGCGCCAACGCCTGGGCGCAAAGCTGGGTGTGATCATTCACCCATTGCCCCATCTTGCCCTTCTTATACTCCACCGGATAGAGCAACCCCGCCCGTGCCATCGTCGGCAAATCGCCCGCCTCGCCTTCAACCTCCACCAGGTCGCAGTAGCCTACCAGCCCCAGCGTGGGGGCGCAGACATAAACCCGCCGCAGTTGCAGCTTATCGCCCACCGTGCTGTAGCCCGCCTGATCCACCCGCTCGTGCAGTTGCTGCCCCTCCAGCACGTGTTCGTTCACCACCATCTCGCCCAGAGTAAACTCATAGTAGAAGCGACGTGGGCAGTAGGCGTAGGCGTTCAGGTACGAAATGGAGATATATTCCGGCGTATCCTGCGGTTCGTTCACAATTTGCCTCCTTCCTTACCGCTACCTTACCGAAATCTGATTTTTCGCGTTCATCACATAATATTGCCGCTAAATTGCCCTGCTGATTGGTGCTGTTATGCTTGACATCCCCGCCAATCAGTAGTATCATCTACCCAACGCCCATCTGTGTAGCAGTCACCTTATTCTGGTACGGTTCAAGAAAGCCTCAACCATGAGCAGCGATAGCTCCGCCCAGCAAGTCAACAATCAGCGCCGCCTATTAATCCTCAGCCTGCTGCACACCCGGCCCTACACCAAAGCCGAGTTGTACCGCGCTCTGATTGCCGAAGGCGCGTTTGCCCCTGATGCCTACGACCAGCAGACGATGAGCAGCGCCCAGGACGCGCAATTCCGCCGCGACCTGATCGCGATAAGGGCAATCGGCTGCGATATAGACAATGACCACCGCACCCTCGTCTACACCTGGCGCAACTCGCCCTTCAGCCTGTCACTGGCACCAGCTCACCTCAGCGCCCTCAGCATCGTCCTCGACACCTTCGCCGACAGCAGCATCCCCCACGCCAATGACATCCGCGCCCTGTTCGCCCACCTGCTCGACCTGCTGCCCGACGCGCAGCGCAAGTCAATCAGCAGCCGCCGCGCTTTCACCATCAATTTGCGCGAACTCAACAGCTACAGCAACACCGACCAGCATACCGCCACGCAGATTGAGAAAGCGATCGCCCGCGGCGTGCGCTTGCAATTCACCTACTGCACTCCCCGCGACGGCAAGCTGCGACAGCATGAAGTTGAACCGCTTAAGCTGGAATATCGCGGCGGCCATGTCTACCTGTATGGCTGGCACATTCGCCGCAACAAAGAGCTACCTTACCGCCTCGATAACATCATCGCTGGCAGCGCCCAGGCGGGCAACCTGCTAGCCCAGCACCAGCGCATCGGCCCGCAACCCGTCACCATCCGCTACCGCCTCAGCGCAGAGATTGCCCGCAACTCGGTCAGCCAGCACTTTGCCAACCAGCAGGTAGAGCGCCACCCCGACGGCGCAGCCACCATCACCGCGCAGACCGATGACCTGTTCGAGGCGAAGCGCATCCTGCTATCCTACGGCGAACACTGCACGGTAGAAGCGCCACCAGATTTGGTAGCCGAGTTCCGCCAAATCGCCACCAATCTTTACCAAACCTATTGTAACCCGCCTAAGTGAGCAGGATTCTGCACATATGTGTTTGATACAATGGTGGAGAAGTTCAGCAAGTTAGGGAGGGCATTCGTGAACTATCACAATATCCTACGTGACTATCTCCGTGAATACGGCACACCAGCGATGATCGCCGAGGGCTGGGCAATCAAGCCCGCTAAATGCTATGGTTATGAGGGCCAGCGTGGGCCAGAGTACCATATTGACCAGCCGCTGCTTACTCATATCATGAATGGTCTCTATGCGCTTACTCGCGTGCTTGAGTATCTGGACCAAAAAGGTTATTACCATATAAGTGAAGGCCAGTTCAAACGCGCTCTGGTTCTTTACACCATGCACGATGCTTATAAAGACCCTAATCTCACTCGAATGGAAGGTCAGAAGAGCGATGTTGAGATCAGCCTTGCCGATCTCGATAAGATGCTTAAGCGGATGGGGTTGAACAAGTTTGCGCCAGTTACTGCCCAAGATCTACGCCTCGCCAGCGTTTCATTGCAGAGCAAGCGAGTTGGCGACCTGTCTTATGCCAGCCCTGGCACAGATCCCTTGCTTAACCTCGTCCATCTCGCCGACTCGCTTGCCAGCCAGCAGAGCGCACGCGACTATCATTCGGCGGAGAACCGCCTGCGCGAGCTAACCAGCGGTAGCGGCTACGATGCCCGCTTGCAGGAACGGCTCAACCAGCGTAGCGGCCTTTCTGACCAGCCAGTTCAGCCATACAAGTCGCCGCTCGCTTTCTACTACCACGAGCTTGACGATTATCGTGGCCTCTCCACCCTTATGATTCATCAAGCCGCCGAGCAGGTGCTAGGCGAACTTGGCCTTTACCCCATCCTCTATTTCGCTAACGGTGTGCTTTACATCGGGGCCAAAGGTGTAGAGAGCGAGGCCGAGAGCCTGCGCCACAATATCGCGGAGCAGATGCTCATCCAGGTGCGGCAGCAGGGAGCTAAGGGTGGTCCAACGATAGCACGCGGCGCACTCAAATACGGTCAAGGTCTCAAGTTCCGCAAAGATGTCTATCTCTTCAGCACTCTCTCTGATCTGCTTGCTGCGGTTGCTGCGTATCAACTGCCCAAAGACCCAAGCGGTTTTGTAGGCAAGGTACTGAAGAAGCGACTTGAGAATAAGAAGGGGGCTGACAGAGATAAATATGCCACGTTCTACGCCCGCTACGGTATTGCACCTGACGCAGATGGCAACAAGGAATTCGCCCGTCGCTGGAACGCAACCTTCTTGATGCTGATGGGGATTGAGGATGTTGCGAGTTCGCTGGTGCCAGGCGACACTCTACAATGGCTGCTTACCAACTTTGGTATTCGCGCCGATATAGCCACCATCGTTACCGAAGATAGTAAGACGCTACACGGCGGTGGTGTCTCCGATCACTGCCTGATAATCGCCTATCATTGGCTACAATCAACCCGCTTCATTGATGGACGCAACGCATTGGAGACCCCCTCAGAGGAGGTACAGCAGCAGGCGATCCGCACTGCTCTTCAAGCTCTGGGCGAACACGATAAGGATGAGACCCGCCTTAGCTTCGTAGACCAGGAATTGGGTATTCGCAGCGATGTTGAAAGCTACCTACAAAGCAACCTCAACTTTTCCTTCATTAACGAGCGCCTCACTGGGGAGTCGCCACTGGAAGCCTACGCCAAGCGCCCGCGTAACTATGCCCATCAACGCCTTTGCGTAATTTGCAATCGCACTATACCCAAGCAGATGAGCGCCACCAGTATTATGACCGACATTGCCGAGCAGCAGGCGTTGGTCTTCTCCAATAAGTTGCTACCCTCAGATGTGGTCAAGGGTCAAATGGTCTGGTGTCCGATGTGTTACCTTGAGTTCATGCTCCGCAAGTTGGGCGGATTGAGCTACCCAGAACGCACCGATGCCAATGTTTCAGTCCGTCTGT
>JANXYP010000266.1 GCA_025355955.1 Chloroflexota bacterium | reverse complement strand
GTCGAGGAAGGCGATCCCGGAGTTGTCGGTGTGGCCGCCGCAGCCGTCGCAGTACGGCTCGAGCAGCGCACCGGTGAAGTTCTCCAGGACGCCGTCGGTCATGATCTTGACCGTGCTCGGCAGGAACCGGCCGGCGCCGCGTGCGGTGGCGTCCTCCCGGCGCGCGAGCAAGGACGGGATCTGCTCCAGGCCCTCGGCGCGTTCCCACCACAGCGCCCCGGTCACCCGGGCCGTCAGCCGGCCGTCGCCGGCCAGCGCGAGGTACGCCTGCTGGGTCCCGGGGGTGACCCAGGCGTCCTGCCAGGCGGTGATCCCGAGGCTGTGCAGGTGGCGCTGGGCCGCCAGGATCGCTGCCTCCCAGTCGGCCTGGGCCGGCTCGGGCAGGAACCGGTCGGCCAGGCTGTAGGCGGCGCCCTCGTGCAGCGTGCCGGTCGGCTCGCCCGTCACCGGGTCGCGCTCGATCCGGCCGTCAGCGGGGTCGGGCGTCATCGCAAATGCTAATGTTGGGGTAGGGGCGAATCGCATACGCCCGCGTGACGAGCGTCAATGCCTATCGCAAGTGCTAATGTTGGGGTAGGGGCGAATCGCATACGCCCGCGTGACGAGCGTCAATGCCCATCGCAAATGCTAATGCTGGGGTAGGGGCGAATCGCATACGCCCGCGTGACGAGCGTCAATGCCCATCGCAAATGCTAATGTTGGGGTAGGGGCGAATCGCATACGCCCTGTCGCCCGACCACAACGCCTATCGCAAATGCTAATGTTGGGGAAGGGGCGAATCACATACGCCCAGGTGAAGCGCCACCCTGTTCATCGAAAATATCAACGCCAGGCGGCGTGAATGTTTACCCTCACCTTCACGAGCAGGCGACAGGGCGAGATAAATCTGCGCCCCTACGACACTCCGTCCGCTTATCCGCTTGTCTGCTGCCAACGTCCGCTGGCTAACCGCAACAGGGCGAGTGCAACCCGCCCTTATTTATGCTGCTTCCACTTTCAACTTGCAACTTTCAACTCACCACCCTTGCTACACGAGAGAGGGGATGACCTTTGGCACGGATTTCCAGAGTGTTGAACCAGCCGAAGGGAGTGCGTTGCACGGCATAGCCCTGCGCTTCGAGCGCGGCGGCGGTGGCGGCCAGCACGTCAATCGCGGTCTGCGGGTCGCTGAGTTCGGCGAAGAGGTGGGCGAAGGAGTGCAGCAGCAGCCCACGCACGCCAAGCTGGGTGGCGAGTTTGCCGATCTCGGTGGCGGCGCGGGTAGCAACCCCGGTCGGGTCGGTGGCATCGCTCTTCTCCACGCTTGCGAGGATGAGCAACCCCTCGCGCAACTCGCTACTGCGGTTGTCGTCAACAACTGGCTCGTACACCTTGCTCCGCCCCCGCTCAGTGATGCGGCAGGCAAAATAATCAACATGGATGGCAAGAAAGCGCATAAGAATATCCTGGTGGAAATGGCGAGGCCATGTAGGGGCGAACCGTTGTTCGCCCTGGCCGACTAGCAATGGCACGGCCATGTAGGGGCGAACCGTTGTTCGCCCTCATGCGATTGTAACATAGATTGACAGATCGGGCAAAGCCGTTTATATTTATGCCGCATGAACAACGTATCACCTTCTGACATTCGGGTTATCTACATGGGTACGCCGCAGTTTGCGGTGCCAGGGCTGCAGGCACTGGTAACAGCGGGCTACCGCGTGGTCGCAGTAGTGACGCAACCGGACCGGCCGGTGGGTCGCAGCGGCAAGGCGGTTGCCTCGGCGGTGAAGCAGACAGCGGTGGCCCTGGGCCTGCCAGTGCTGCAACCAGAGAAGCTGAGGCCGCCAGAGGTGGTCGCTAGCCTGCGCGAACTGCAGCCGGACCTGATTGTGGTGGCCGCCTATGGCGAGATCCTGCGCCCCAACGTGCTGGAGATTGCCCGCTACGGCAACATCAACGTCCATGCCTCGCTGCTGCCGAAATATCGCGGCGCATCGCCGATTAGCGCGGCCATCCTGGCGGGAGAAGCGGAGACCGGGGTCACGATCATGCTAATGGATGCGGGCATGGACACCGGCCCAACCCTGGCGCAGCGGGCCATGGCGATCGGCGTGAGCGAGACCACCCTCGAACTGACAACGCAGTTGGCGGAGATCGGCGCAACCCTGCTGGTCGAGACCCTGCCACGCTACCTGAGTGGCGCACTCAAACCCCAGCCCCAGGACGACGTGGCGGCCACCTATACCCGCCCCTTGCAAAAGGATGACGGGCGGATTGACTGGCAGCAGCCTGCCGCCCGCATCGAGCGGATGGTGCGCGCCTATTACCCATGGCCCGGTGCGTTCACCACCTGGCAGGGCAAGCGGCTGAAGCTGCTGGAAGTAGATATCGTCGAAGGTGAAGCGTACAGCGAACCGTGCCGCGTCTATCGTGAGAGCGATCAAATCGTGGTGGCAACCGTCGCAGGCGGTCTGGCGCTAAAGCGGGTACAACTGGAGGGGCGACAGGCTATGGAGATTAGAGCGTTCATCGCCGGGCAAACGCAGTTGGTTGGCAGCGTACTGGGCGAAGGTAAAGGAGAGCAGCTTGAGCAGCAGTGAACCGCGCATCCCCATCGAAGTAGACAAGCGACCCACATACCGTGAGGGGCCACGCCTGGGTTGCTCGGCGATTGCTTTGACCGCGATTGTCGCGGTGCTCGCTTTTTACTTCCTATTCACTCAAGTAACGCCGAAGTGGGTGGCGGGCGGGGCCAGCCTGGTGAGCAACATATTCAACAGCGCGTCGCCCACCCCCGCAGGCGGGGCCGCCAGCCCCACCCCGCAGATAACTGACACACCGGAAGCAACCTCCACACCCGTGAGTTCGACACTTAACTACGTGCAGGTGGCGAACACTGGCGGCGTAGGGGTCAAGCTACGCAGTGACCCCAAGCAGAATGCGACCAGGGTGCGAACCCTGCCTGAAGGCACAGTAGTGCAGGTGATCGGCCCCGACCAGACCAACACCGACGGCACCTGGGCCAACGTGCGCACCCTTGACGAAAACGGTGACATTGGCTGGATTTCGCGGGCCTACCTGGTGTCTGCGCCATCGCCCTTACCATCGACTTTGATTTTTAAGTTTTGGGTTTTCATCAGTTAGCCGCGTAGAGCTTATATTTTCGTAGGGGCGGGAGGTGGCCCGCCCTGGCCTAATTTACACTTTAGCCGCATAGAGCGTATGCTTTCGTAGGGGCGGGCGGTGACCCGCCCTAGCCCAATTTACACCAATTAGCGGTGATACCGCTATAGATTGAGGCAGGGCGCACGTCAGTGCGCCTCATACGCATCAAGGTTAGGAAGCAGCCGCCCACATCCTGCTGATTTGTGCCTAATGGTAATGGCTCTCTGGGGGTCTGGGGGTTTAGCCCCCAGCGGCT
>JANXYP010000223.1 GCA_025355955.1 Chloroflexota bacterium | reverse complement strand
TCGTAGCTGGCAACGGTGCGGGTTTCCGCGTCGCGGCGATCAAGCGCCCGCTGGTACATCTCCGCCTGGAACTGGGTGAGCAGCGCCGGGATGGCGGTGGCGAGTTCGGCTTTGGCGATTGGCTGCTTGGCGCGATTGTCGCGGCGCACCACCATTACCGAACCCTTCTCCACATCCTTCGGCCCAATCTCCAGGCGCAGTGGCACGCCGCGCAGTTCGTACTCGGCGTACTTCCAGCCGGGGGTGTGTTCATCGTCGCGGTCTACCTTGACTCGCACTCCCGCCGCCTTGAGCAGCTTCTCCACCTCTTCAACCATCGCCATCACCGTCTCGCGCTCACCCTCCTTGCGCCAGATGGGGATGATAATCGCCTGCACCGGCGCAACCTTTGGCGGCAGGATCAGGCCGTTGGCATCGCCGTGCGTCATGATCAGCCCGCCCACCATGCGGGTGCTGAGACCCCAACTGGTGCTGTAGGCGTACTCGCGCACGTTGCTCTTGTTCAGGAACTGGATGTCGAAGGCGCGGGCGAAGTGATCGCCCAGGTTGTGGGAGGTGCCGGATTGCAGCGCCTTACCGTCTTGCAGCAATGCCTCGATGGTGTAGGTACGCAATGCGCCCGCAAACTTCTCGCTATCGCTCTTGCGCCCCATCACGGTTGGGATGGCAAGATCCTGGTGGGCGAAATCGTTGTAGACGTTGAGCATCTCGATGGTGCGCTCTTCGGCCTCGTCCAACGTGGCGTGGCAGGTGTGACCCTCTTGCCAGAGGAACTCGGAGGTGCGTAGGAAAAGGCGGGTGACTTTCTCCCAGCGCACCACGTTGGCCCACTGGTTGATCAGTATCGGCAAATCGCGCCAGCTTTGCACCCACTGCGAGTACATATAGCAGATAATCGCTTCGCTGGTGGGGCGGATAACCAGCGGCTCGGCCAGCTTCTCGCCGCCCGCCTCGGTGACAAGCGCGACTTGCGGCGCAAAGCCCTCCACGTGTTCCGCCTCCTTCTGTAGGAAGCTGAGGGGGATGAGCAGCGGGAAGTAGGCGTTCTCGCAGCCACTATCCTTGATGCGGCGGTCGAGGTGGTCGCGCATATTCTCCCACAGGCCATAGCCGTAGGGCCGAATCACCATGCTGCCGCGCACCGGCGAATAGTCGGCCAGCTTGGCCCGCTGCACCACGTCGTTGTACCAGGCGGAGAAGTTGTCCTCGATGTCAGCGATGTCCTCCACCATTTTGCTATCTTGCTGTTTGATTGCTGTGTCAGTCATAATCAATCTCCTTCCAACCAGGGCGCAATGAATTGCACCCCTACTTGGGGTTTGCTTTGTAAGGGCGTGATTTACCACGCCCAACCAGTGTAAGCGCTAATCAGGAATAATCGGTAGTGTCGGCCGCTGGTGGGGCAAGCGTAAATCAGCCCTAAGCCTCCAGCGGCCGCTGAGGGGATAGGCGCAGGTTGGAGGAGAAGCAATGCTTCGAGGTCGGTTGCAGGTAAGTGTTCATGTTGGCGCTATTATAGCCGAGGATGGGCAGCGGTGTCAATCGGGCTGGGGGTGTAGGGTGCGCGTCACATTTTTGCACACTCAACCAGGGCGAGCCGTTGTTCGCCTACTCGACCAGAGCGAGCCGTTGTTCGCCTACTCGACCTGGGCGAACAACGGTTCGCCTACCCGACCTGGGCGAACAACGGTTCGCCCATACTGATCGCTTGCGCGGCAAGAACATGACGCATACCCGACCAGGGCGAACCACCATTCGCCTATCCGACCTGGGCGAACAACGGTTCGCCCCTACTGATCGCTTGCGCGGCAAGAACGTGACGCACATCCAAGCAAGGTGAACAACGGTTCGCCTATCCAACCTGGGCGAACAACGGTTCGCCCCTACTGATCGCTTGCTATGCAATAACATGAAACACACGTGGGGATATAGCTCAGAAGCGCCAGCTACTCTTTGAGCTACTTTGTGATCTGAGGCGATTGTTCTTTGTGGAAAGTGTAGGTGAAACGGTACATTCTGACGTTGATTCCGCTACCCGCAGTGAACACCTCCAACCCTTCTAGCTGGCCTGCAGGGCTTAGGTCAAAATTGATGCTTCGTGAGGGGCAGCCTAGCGTACCAAAGTTATTCGATGATGGTGGAGTGGCTGGAATGAGCTTAAAGGCAACCAGTAGTGGCTCACCATCGAAAAGGAGCGTTGCGCGGTCATTGGCAGCGCTGCAAATGCGGGTGATGTCGAGTTCCTGGCCCCTGTTGCTAATCGTCAACGATGAAAGGTCGCCAGCATTATTGGCATCATTTACCCAGTATCCACTATAATCCGCCGCGTCGAGGTTCAGGGTGAACTCCTGCCAGATACTCTTGTTGCCTTCACCGCCGTTTGAGGTACTCGCCCATACCTGCCAGCGGCTCGGCCATGGCCTGGTATAGTCAGCAAGCGGCTTTGCAGTTGAATAGCTGGTGCTGGTCAAACCGCTCTGCCGGTCAAAGGTACTCCAACCATTATCGTTAATCTGGATCTCGATGCTGTAAGTCACGTTAGGCACATTGACGGCATCCCAGGCAAAGGCTCTTCCACGGTATATGGATCTAACGGCGGGACTATATGCCCTTGGGGCTGGGATGGCGGTGGGCGTATCAGTCGGCGCTGCCACTGGCGGCGGCGTAATCGGAAAAGTCGCGCCTATCTGGCTCCAGCGGATGTTGACACTGCCCAGCACAGCGCCAGTTTGGATTATCTCTAGTTGGAGTACGTCATAGGGTGCGGCCGTCATCACCCAGAACTCGATGGTAGCCGCAGGTGGGGCGAGGGTGTCGGCGTTGTTAGCGATGATCGAACTGAGCGGTACGATCATGTGCCTGGTTGTCACGCCATTAATATCGAAGGTCGGGGGGTTGCCGTCCTTTATGTTGGGGGCGGCGCGGTCTATCGCCGCGTCGCTAAAGTTGGTCCAGATGCTGATGATGTTGTTCAGCGGGGTAGGCCGGACCGACCTTCCACTGGCTACACTCCAGGTCTGGCCGGTGTCGGTGCTGATATAGCTGGCCGTGCCTATGGTGATCAACTGATACGCCTGTTGCCCATCGCTGTATGTAGCCTGGCTGCGCTGGTTGGCAAGATCCACATCGCCAGTAAGCGAGGTGACACTCTGGCCGGTCGCTGCATTGTACTCGAAGTGATAGCTCTGCGCTGCCCGCATCACCGCTATGCCACGCTTGAGCAACTCGGCGTCGCTAAGGGCAATCGGCGTGATGCTCGACGGCAGTGGTGTATCAGTGGACTGCATCGTAGCACTGGGCTGGGGAGTGTCGTTGGATTGGAGGGTGCTTGTCGCTACCAGGGCTACTGGCGGTGTAGGGGTGGGCGTGGCCAGCCCGCTGCCGCCCAGCGCTTTCACCCCTAGCCAACCTGCGCCGCCGAGCAGCACGGCAACCAGCACGCCTATCAGTACCTTCAGCCCAATCGCCATACCAGCAGTGGTGGTTATGGTGGTAACGGTGGTCTGCTGCATTGGCGGCGCGGGCGATGGCTGCAGCGGCGGGATGACCGTGTTGGGCGGCAGCCTGAGCAGCTCTTTCGCCTTCGCAAAGTCGGCGGCGGCAAGGTCGCTGCGCCCGGCGGCCTGGTGGGCGAGGGCGCGGTTGTAGTGCGCCGGGCCGATATCCTGGACCAGCCCACCATGATTGATGACCGTGCTTGCCATGTTCGTCGCTGAGGGCAAGTCGCCGATGCGCCGGTAGAGGCTCGACCAGCCGCTGCCCAGTTGATAGGGGTTGGCGGCGGCGATTAGCTGCGGCACCTTGCCGCCTGCATCGGTGAGGATGCCGCGCACCAGGTTGACGTTCTGCACGGCGTTGGCAGCGTTGCTGCTGCCCAGCAACCCGTGCAGCATCTTCAGGGCATCGCCTTGCGCGGCGGGTGGGGTGAAGCCGAGCAACCCGGCATAGGCACGTTGCTGCGATTGCTGGTCGGGGTGGAGCAGGGCGGTGGC
>JANXYP010000235.1 GCA_025355955.1 Chloroflexota bacterium | reverse complement strand
GAGAAAACTAGTGAAGCGTAGAGCAACTCGCATAGTAGCAGTGATCGCGCTAGTCGCAGTAATGGTCAACGCGATGCTGATCTGGAGCATCAGCAGTAACGCCAACAGTGGCATCGCCCCACAACCCGCCCAGGCTAGCGGCACAACCATCAATCCCAAACGCTCTGAAATCCTGATCGTGCGTCTCGCTTTCCATAGCCCCGCCGAGCGTGACCGCCTTGCCGCCGCATGGGGGGCAGAGGAGATCAACACCCTTAGCGGCTACCTCACCGTCTGGACCGACCGCGCTGGCTATAACAAGATGCTGGCGGCGGGCCTGCAGGTGACGATCGATCAGCAGACGACTAATCAGGCTAACAATCCCTACCTGTTCGGCAGCAACAGTCCCGACACCTTCTACGGCGGCTACAAGACGGTGGAGGAGATGCAGACCTTCCTCGATCAGAAGGTGGCCGCTTACCCTACTCTGGCCGTAAAGGTAAACATTGGTCCATCGTGGTGCATGGTACATCCCAACACCTGCACCGTTCCCGCAGGCGGCTGGAACGGCTATAACATCTACGCCTTGCACATCACCAACCAAAACATCGCTGGCCCTAAGCCGGTCTACTGGTACGATGCTGCGATCCATGCCCGCGAAATTGCCGTGCCGGAAGTGGCAATGCGCTACATTGACTACTTGCTCAATAACTACAACAGTGATGCTGATGCTCACTGGCTGGTGGATTACCACGACATCTGGGTAGTGCCGATGGCGAACCCCGACGGCCACCACATCGTCGAGCAAGGGGAGTCGGAGGGATACGGCAGCCCATATTATCAGCGCAAGAACGCGAACAATACCAACGGCTGCACGGTGTATCCTCCCAGTCCTTCTAATCAGTACGGCACCGACAACAACCGCAACTTCAGCTTCCAGTGGGGGCTACACAATGGCTCTAGCGGCGCAGCTTGCGATCAGACCTATCGCGGCGCTAGTGCAGCTTCCGACCCCGAAACCCTGGCGATTCAGAACAAGGTAAGCAGCCTTATCCCGCAGCAACGCATCCCTGACCTAACCCATGCTGCCCCACTAACCACTACAGGTGTCTATCAGAATATGCACTCTTCTGCCTCACTCGACCTCTACCCCTGGGGCTGGGGTACGAACAACCCCGCTCCGAATAGCACCGAGTTGGCAAACATAGCGGCGCACATAAGTGCCTCCAACGCTTACCCCTCCGGCAACAGCTACCAGGCTTGCCAACCAGGTGACTGCCTGTACAGCGTAGATGGCGATGCCTTCGACTGGGCCTATGGGCAACTGGGTGCCGCAGCGTTCACCACCGAAATAGACGGCGGTTTCTTTGCCACGTATAGTTACATAGATAGCACTATCTGGCCCGATAACAAGGGTGCGCTGCTCTACGAAGCGAAGATCGCCCGCACTCCTTACATGATCGCCTACGGCCCCGATGCCGTCACCGCCAGCGGCACGCCGATTACCGTGACGCAGGGCAGCCTTGCCCCTCTCGCCGCCAGCATCAACTACGCCTGGAGCAGCAACGGTCTTGCCCAGAACGTCGGTGCGGCGGAATATTATCTCGACACTCCTCCATGGGCGGGTGGCATTGCGGTGCCGATGAGCGGCACCTTTGGCACGCAAACGGTAGCAGTCAGCGCCAACATTGACACCACCGCAATTGCCACAGGTCGCCACATTCTGTTCGTGCGCGGGCGGGGCGTGAACAACATCCCCGCCACCCAGTATCAGAGCTGGGGGGCAATCTCTGCCCAGTTCCTCGACATCACCCCCGCTGGTGGCGCAACTCCTACCCCCACCAATACATCGGTACTACCAACCGTCACGCCAACTGCGTCGAGCACACCAGCGCCGACCAATACCCTGGCACCGCCAACCAGTACGCCGGTTATCACCAGCACCAGCACGCCAGCTATCACTGCCACCAACACGCCGGTGATTACCAGCACGGCCACCCCCGGCACACCATCGCCAACCCCGACTGACTGCCCCAACCCCTTCGTGGATGTGACTGCTAATATCTTCTACCATGCCATCCATACTCTCAACTGCGCGGGGGCAATCAACGGCACCGATGCCACGCACTTCTCCCCAGCAGGCACATCGTCCCGCGGCCAGTTCGCCAAGGTGGTGGTGCTGGGCTTCGGTACGCCGCTGTACACGCCTACTACCCAAGATTTTGTGGACGTGCCGCCCAGCTACTTTGCCTACGCCTTCATCGAGAGTGGCTTCCACGCAGGCATCCTCAGCGGCTACGACCCGGCCACCTGCGCCGCCCACGGCCTCGGCACTCCTTGCTACCTGCCCAATCTGCCGATTACCAGGGGGCAGCTCACCAAGCTGGTGGTCAACGCAGGCGGCTATACCTTGATCACCCCAATCATTGGAGGGCAGGATTTCCAGGATGTGCCGCCTAACAGCACCTTCTACACTTCAATCGAAACCGCCTACCACAACGGCATCGTCAACGGCTATCCCTGCGGCACGCCGCCTGCTGGTGCCTGTGTGCCACCCACGAATCTCCCTTACTTCCTGAGCCTCAACAACATCCGCCGCGACCAGATGGCCCAGATCGTCTACGAGGGTATCATCCACAGGCCATAGACCGAGGGCGAGGGCTTAGTATTACAGCCTCAGTTGCTGGGCAACATAGCGTAGTTACGATTGGCTTTGACACAGGGCGGCAGGGCGTATGCGATTCGTCCCTACACCATTCTGGCTCATTAACGCCAACTGAGGCTGTAATATTAGGACTGATACCAATTAGCTGCGGCGATGCTATAGTTCTGTAGGAGCGAACCGTTGTTCGCCCTGCCTCAATCTATAGACGCACCATCGCTAATTGGTGTGGGAACAAAACAGCAACCCCGTAGCCTAACCGCTGCAGGGTTGCTGCCTTTATCTGGCAACCAGGGCGGTTGCCAAGTCTGCACCCTGGGCGTGATAAATCACGCCCCTATATGGATTTCATGCTTGCAGGGGTGCGATTTATTGCGCCCTGACCGTCTTTGCACCCGCCCTAATCTGCCAATGCTCGGCTTGACCTGAATGTGGGATGGTGTTAAACTACCATCCAGATGGCGGAGCAAGCCGTTGCTGGCCGGGCGCAATCTACATTCTATGATTCTACATTCTGCCTACTTCCATCATGTGAGGTGCTGCAATGCGGCTAGGGTTGAGCCTGGGATACTGGGGGTCGCGGCCCGCGCAGGAGATGGTAACGCTGGTGCAGGAAGCGGAGCGGCTCGGCTACGATTCGGTGTGGACGGCGGAGGCTTACGGCTCCGATGCAGTCACGCCCCTGGCCTGGCTGGGCGCACTGACTACCCGCATCAAGCTGGGCAGTGGCATCATGCAGATGTCCGCTCGCGTGCCAGCGATGACCGCGATGACCGCCGCGACCCTCGACCTGCTCTCCGGTGGGCGAGTGTTGCTCGGCCTGGGCGTGTCTGGCCCGCAGGTGGTGGAGGGCTGGCACGGACAACCCTATGGCAAGCCCTTGCAGCGCACCCGCGAATATGTGGAGATCGTACGGGCCATCTGGCAGCGCAACGCGCCGCTCACCTACAGCGGCGCGGAGTACCACATCCCGATCGCGGGCGGCACTGGCCTGGGCAAGCCGCTCAAACTCACCATCCACCCGTTGCGCGAACGCATCCCCATCTACCTCGCCGCGCTAGGGCCGAAGAATATAGAGTTGGCAGGCGAGATCGCCGATGGCTGGCTGCCGATCTTCTACTCACCCACCCGCGAAGCGACGCAGCTTGCCGCACTGGACGCGGGGCTGGCGAAGCGGGCCGTCAGCGAACCATTCGATATTGCCCCCAGCGTCATCGTAGAGCTGGGCGACGACGTGGCCGCCTGCCGCGAACGGGTCAAGCCCACCCTCGCCCTCTACATCGGTGGCATGGGCGCACGCGGTAAAAACTTTTACTTCGACCTCGCCTGCCGCTATGGCTACGAAGCGGCAGCGCAGGAGATCCAAAACCTCTACCTGGACGGCAAGAAGCGCGGCGCGGCCGCTGCCGTTCCCGACACGCTGGTTGACGAAGTGGCGCTCTGCGGCCCTAAAGCGCGTATCGCCGAGCTGCTGGCCGCCTGGAAATCGTCCCATGTTACCACCATGATCTGCACGATCACCCAACCGGAGGCGCTGGCGGTGATGGCCGAACTGGTGCTTTGAAAATGAAGGATGTAGAGTGATGAAAGGAGCAACACAATGTCCGATCCTGGAGAGCAGGTTCACGCCCTCGATCCGATGCCGCCGCACCTCTGGCAGCTTGACAAGAGTCAGACGGTGCAGAGCAAAGGGATTGCGGAACCCGCCGCTAACGATATGGGCTGCGGCGCTTACAGCACCACGGTAGCGATGGCTCACTACGACAACAAATTCAACGCCTATCAATTCGCCACCGACCTCTACAACCACATGAGCAAGGTAATCTTCTCACGCGGCACCTGGGAGGGCGAGAATGCTCGGCAGGCGCAGAACAACGGCTTCGTTTCCGCCCAGTTGCACAACGGCACTGCCGCCGAGCTTGCCGACCTCATCCGCGTCAACGCCCCTGCGGTGCTGAACATCGACCCGCACACCATTCTAATGGTCACTTATGGGGCGCACGATATTACCCTGGTCGGCTTCAGCAACGCCAGCGACGGCACTACGCTGAAGATATTCGCCCTTGATCCCTGGCTGGAACCGGGCAGCGGCTTGATCGCTAACCACCCTGACTACCCAGGCAACCGCTACTTTGTCGCCAATAACGACCCTGGCGACAAACTGACCGCACTGTGGACCGGCATCTACACACCCATCTTCAAGAGCGCGGATCACGCTCACGCCTGGATTGCCATGCACCCTGACCGTGCTAGCAGCTTCAACCTGTAGTTAATCGTCCGCGCCCATATCGGTGACACCGCTTTTGCCGCTGCGTGGGTTGAGAACGTCACTTGCCATATATGCGCCACAATGGTGTAGGGGCGAATCGCATACGCCCTGCCGCCCAGCGTCCAGGCCAATCGTAACTACCGCATCTTGACTGGGAACTGAGGCTGTAATATTAAGCAAACAGCCACCTACTTCATGCTGATTTGTTCCTAATAGTGATGGCTCTCTGG
>JANXYP010000190.1 GCA_025355955.1 Chloroflexota bacterium | reverse complement strand
CTTCGAGGAGCTAACCTCGCCAGTCGAGGTGCCTTATCACAAGAAGGTGGGTAATAAGTATGCCGGGCAGCGCCGCCCTGAAGCCAGCCGCCTATCGCAGGACGAGGAACTGCGGAATAAATGATGAATGATGAGTGATGAGCGATGAGTGGGCAAAAAGCCTTCCACCGCAGGCTAATCCTTGCCCACAATTGGTGAAGGGTTGTAGAGGCGGGAGATAACCTGCCGCTCGCCGAGTTACCGAGGGCTGGGAGCGTAGCTCCGATAGGTTGGGCGCATCAATGCTTATTGCAAGCATCAATGTGCAACGCAAGTAGCAGATGTATGGTTGGTGATGGACGAGATAAACGCGGCGCAAATTGTGGGCATGGATATAGTGCCAACTTGTGCTATAAACCCGGCAACAAGTAAGCAGACGATGGGCATGAGGTGCGTTGTAACAAAGGGCTGCGCCCCCAACCCCCAGTAACTTGCCGAGCCGCCTGCTCACTTGCAGCATTTCAGTATGATAATACTTATCGAAACTACGCCCGCCGAGGAATGATGCGCTACCTGAAAGACAAAGACATCGCCGCTGCGTTGCAGCAATCGCCACCGCTGGTCGAAGGCGTGACCGACCTGGCGACTCAGCTTCAGCCCAATGGGATTGACCTGACCGTTCATAGTATCGTGCGGGTCACTGGCGCGGCACGGGTGGGCTTCAGCAGCGACGAGACGAAGCCTGCGCCAGCGGAGGCGCTGGAGTTCGACGCGGATGGCTGGCTGTTCCTGCCGCGCGGCAACTATCGCGCCCGCCTGGCCGAGCGGGTCAATATCCCGCCCGATGTGGTTGGTTTTGCCAGAGCGCGCTCCACCATGATTCGCAACGGCGTGTCGGTCTACACCGCGATCTGGGACAGCGGCTATCAGGGCTACAGCGAGGTTGGCCTGGTGGTTCACAACGAGGCGGGCATCCACCTGAAGTGCGGCGCACGCATCCTGCAAATGTACTTCTTCCGGCTGGACGATGCGGTGGACAAGGTGTACAGCGGGCGCTATCAAGGGGAGAATACCTGATGGCTAGTGACGAACTATTCGCCGCATACGGCGGCAAGCTGAACGGCGGCCACCCCGCGATTGATGCTGCCACCTACCAGACTGATGCTGGCACTATCTACCTGCAGCAGCCAGGCGCGGTGATGCTAGCGAAGCCGAACGTCAACCTTGATGCGATGCGCCCATTCCTGGAGGGCTTCGATGCGGCCTTGCAGTTCCCCGCCTACCTCGACGACCCCACCCCACTGCCGGAGGGTGCGGCGCTGGTCAAAGCGGCGGCGCAACTGTGCTACGCCAGCTTTGGGCCAGGACGCACCGCCAATGCCAACGCCGCACGTTACTTCGACAACATCCGCTCCTCCGGTCACGGTTCGGTGCTGGAACACGCAGTCTATAGCTTCCTCTGCTACGGGGTTTCGCGCAGCCTCACCCATGAGCTGATCCGCCACCGCGCCGGGTTCGGCTTCTCGCAGATCAGCCAGCGCTACGTTTCCGGCAAGGTGTTGCGCTTCGTGGAGCGACCCGAATATGTTGAGCAGCCCGATCTTCACGCCCGCTTCCTCACCCGCATTGACCGTGCCGCCGCCGAGTATGCCGCCGTCGCCGAGCGTCTGCTAGAGTTGCAAGCCGCAGGCGACACCATACTCACCGCCGAGGCCCGCACCGATCTACGCAAGAAAGTGCAGCAATGCGCCCGCAGCGTGCTGCCCAACGAGACCGAAGCGCCACTGGTAGTGACCGCTAATGCCCGTGCCTGGCGGCACTTCATCGAGATGCGCGCCAATCCCCACGCCGAAATCGAAATCAGGATGCTAGCCTCCCGCATCTTCCTCTGCCTGCGCGAGACCGAGCCGGTGCTATTCGCCGACTACACCGTGCAGAGCCACCCTGACGGCACGCACTCCGTTTATTCAGAATACCGTAAGGTGTGATATACTCCCTCCTCAAAGGGTAATGGGTATCTTCCAGCCGACAGTCGAGGCCATGCGCCTGAAGGTTGAAAGGTACCCATTTGCCCTACCCATCGCTGCGGCTAAAGCGGTTGTAGGGGCGGGCGGTGGTCCGCCCTGATGCGGCAATGTCAATGCTGCGGCTAAAGCGGTCGTAAGGGCGGTGGCCCGCCCTGATGCGGCAATGTCGATACCCATCGTAAGCGTTGGTATTTGGTTAGCGGCGGAGATTTGGAGATAAGGAAGTCGCTGTTGTACCACCGCATGGTAGTAAGCTCTCCTCCTCAGCATCTATATTTGCACCACCTCTTTCCTCATCTCCTAATCTCCGTGACGCGCAGCCAGAATTAGGCAGCGCACCGCAGTTTGTGGTACAATTTACCCAGCGAAACCAATCCAACAATTGAGAGGAGCGGCTAATGAAGGAAATCATGGATGTATTGCAAGGGCGCGGCACCAAGGATGAACAGCAGGATGTGATGCGCGACCTGGTTTATGGTGTGCTGTTGACCGTGCTGACTGCGCTGGCGACTAAGCTGGCGGCGGAACTGACCAAGCGCATCCTCGGCGAACACAACTAAGAGTGTGCGTCACCTTCTTGCAAGGCAAGCGTTCGTAGGGGCAAACTGTTGTGTGCGCTGGTCGGGTACGCCAAAACCTGATGCTCGCCCCTAAAACGCGCTTGACCTTTGCCGCCCGCGTGTGGTATAATCTTCAAGCGTCGGCAGGCAAGCCTCGCGCTTGTCTGCTATTTGTTGCCCGCGAAAGCTGGCTAGTTATACCCAGTATCTAAGTTGAGTGAGGATCAAAAATACCGATGCCCAAGCTAAAGACCCACAAGGGCGCGGCTCGCCGCTTCAAGATTACAGGCAGCGGCAAGATTATGCGGACCAAGGGGATGAAGAGCCACTTCCGCCGCCGCAAGAGTACCCGCGTCAAGCAAGAGTTCGACAAGATGCAGCCACTATCGGCCACCCATGTCAGCATCGTGCGGCGTGAGCTGCCCTATGGCCTGCCCCACTAACGATTGCAGATTTAAGATTTAAGATTGCAGATTAAGGTCAAACCCTCACCAACAATCTACATTCTACAATCAGCAATCTGCAATCAAGATCAGCCGCCGCCCTGAAGCGTGGCTGAAGGTTCAGTCGCAAATGTTCGCACCGCGCCACGCCGCACCGCGAACGGGCTTGTGACCAAATTGCAAAAGGAGCAAACCTGAACCATGGCTAAACCGAACTTTGCGGTAGCCGCTCGCGCCCGCCGTAAAAAGATTATGAACCTGATGTCGGGAGCGAAGGGCAGCCGCAGCCGCCTCTATCGCAGCGCCCGACAGGCGATGCTCAAATCGCTCTCCTATCAGTATCGTGACCGCCGCGTTCGCAAACGCGATATGCGTACCCTCTGGATCGTACGTATCAATGCCGCCGCTCGCCTAAACGACCTCTCGTACAGCCAGCTCATCCACGGCCTGAAGCTCAAGGGCATCACCCTCGACCGTAAGGTGCTGGCCGATATGGCGGTCAACAACAGCATGGCCTTTGCCGCCATCGCCGCACAGGTCAAGTAATTAGGGAGAGCAAAAAGCCCCCAGCGGGGGTTTGGAGGAGAATCTCGAACCTGCATTAATGCCAGATGGGGCTTTTTCCCGTTTTCACTTGCTTGGGCATTAGTGCGGGTCAGCATTTCTCCCCCAACCCCCGCTGGGGGCTTTTTGTTTCATCAGCCTCAAACCATATCTTCTACATTCTACATTCATTATGATAACAAGCTCATCCAACGAAAACATCAAATACGTGAAGGGTCTGGTACGCCGCCACATTCGGCAGCAGGAGCGGGCCTTCATTGCCGAGGGCGTGCGCCTGGTCGAGGACGCGCTGAACGCGGGCAGTTACCCCACGCTGGTGCTGTACAACGAGCCGCTGCTGGCCCGCACCGAGCGCGGCCTCACCTTGCTGGAACGCATCGGCAACCCCGAAGTCTATCGGCGTGGCGGCAAGTCGGGCCTGCATCTCAGCGGCACGGAGGCTGGCACGGTGGACAAAGCCGCACCGTCCCCCGCTCGCATCCTTGAAGTCAGCGACAAGCTGCTGGCCGAGGTGGGCGAGACAATTACACCGCAGGGTATTCTGGTGGTGCTGCCCTTCCTCACCTGGGAGGACTACGAAGACGACAACCCCCTCTTCCTCGTCCTTGACGGTCTACAAGACCCCGGCAATCTCGGCACCGTGATGCGCTCCGCCGAGGCGGCGGGCGCAACTGCGCTGCTGCTCAGTCGCACCTGTGTGGATGCCTACAATCCCAAGGTGGTACGGGCGGCAATGGGCGCTCACTTCCGCCTGCCCTTCTTCACCGACCTCGATTGGAACGCCATCGAGGCGGGCCTCGTCGCTGCCAACATCGGCCAGATCGTCGCCGCCACGATGCAGGCTGAGGCCAGCATCTACGCCGTGGACTGGCGCAGGCCGTCTGCTATCCTGATCGGCAACGAGGGGCGCGGCCTCAGCGATGAGGCGCTGGCCCTTGCCACCACTCGCGCCAACATCCCCATCGTGGGCAGCAGCGAGTCGCTCAACGCCGCCGTCGCCGCCAGCGTGATCGCCTTCGAGGCTGCTCGTCAGAGGCGCACTGCTAGTGCTGAGTGCTGAGTGCTGAGTGCTGAGTGCTGAGTGCTGATAGCGGGCGTGTATTTTCCCATAGGCATTAAGCTAAGTGGGTAAGGATAACCCTACTAGGATGGGTAGGAGGGGGGGGGTAGGGGTGCAACGCGACTCTGGCCCACTTCAGCCCCTCTTGGCGGGAGGGGAGAACTTCAAATATCAGTTTATGCAGTGTTGAATGCTGAGGAGCTAACCCACCTAGCGCAGCATATATTGCCGGGGTGAGACGGACGAGAAAATCGTGGATTGGCTCCAGAGCGAGGCCGAGCAGCGCCCACAGCGGTGCATAGTCGAGGCGCATTAGCCCGTGCAGGTGCCAGCGGGCGCGGCCCGTGTAGTCCCAGGGACAGACCCCAGTCAGGCGGCGCAGCAGCCAGCCAGTGGCGTACTCCATGCCCATAAAGCCAGCGGCGTAGATGACCGCCCGCAGCAGCCAGGGCCACAGGCGCATCGCGTCGTGCAGCGGCTCGTAGAGCGGTGCAATCAGGCCATAGATGGGGAACATCCACAGGTAGGTAACGCCAACCAGCCGCCATCCTGCGCCCCCCTCCTTGCCTCTTCCAAAGGGGGAAGAGTTGGAGACCTTACCAACGACCGCCGTCCAGATAATCTCGATGCACCAGCCCAGCGCCCCGTAGATGAAAAAGCGCACTAGCATCTTTGCCACTCTCCGTTAAAGAAAACGCGAGTCATTCCCCAACTTATAGGCGCACAAATACGAGTCGGCTCGAAGCTTGATCAACTAAGCCCCCAGCGGGGGTTGGGGGAGAATCTTGAAGCATCCTAGTATTACAGCCTCAGTTAGCATAAATGCGCCAGATTGGTGTAGGGGCGAATCGCATACGCCCTGCCGCCTAGTGTCCAGGCCAATCGTGACTACGTTATCTTGCCCAGCAACTGAAGCTGTAATACTAGCGCTTCGGTAGCAAATAATACAAATTGCGTTTGGAGCTAGGGTAAATTGGACTAGGGCGAACCGTGTTCGCCCCTACAGAAATTACCCCATCTCCTCGGCTATTTGGTATTACTTTCAAGCGTGTTTACTTCGGCATTAACGCTGGGCGAGATTCCCCCCCAACCCCCGCTGAGGGCTTAGTTTAAGGCTCCGGCGGCGTTCATCTCAGCACTCAGCACTCAGCACTCAGCCCTATCGGTTGCCCAGCGGGCGGAACTGTTCGCGGATCTCGCGGGTGATCTGCTCGACAGCGGGGTAGACGATCACGTAGTAGTCGTTGTCCTCGGCACCCATGCGTACCTCGGTGCGGGTCAGGCCCGCGGTACGCAGGCGGGCCATGTGGTGGGAAATAGTGGCGGGGGTGAGCGACAGCTCGCGGGCCAGTTCGCGGCCATAGCGGGGGCGCTCCGCCAGCAGAGTAAGGATACGCAGGCGAGTTTCGTCGGCCAACGCCTTTAGCGCGATGATGGTGCTGGCATTCATCACCCGGTTGTTGGCGGTCAGAGTATTCATATCGAAATCGGGAGGGCGCACCCCGTAGATTAGCACAACCTCACCGTCCTGCTCGTAGCTATGCACGAACGGGGTAATGAAGAACGAGGGCATCAAGGTGACGCGCTGCAGCCCTTCCGCATCGTCGGACATGGTGAGGCCGCCGGTCATCTCGGCGATTAGATCCTTGCGCGGCATGGTGCGGGCCAGCTTCTGCCCTCGCTCCAGCCCTGCATCGAGGAAGACGCGGATGCGACTCGCCACCGCCGCGTAGTAGTTCTGGTTGAACTCCTCCAGCAGGCTGACGAACTTACGCTTCAACTCCTCCGGCTGATCCAGCGCCTGCAGCACTCGCAATCGCCACGCTTTGTCGTGGGCGGCCAACTGTCGGTCCATGTGCGCCTGCTCCTCAGTAGTCAGCTTCGCGCCACTCAGTCGCTTCTCGAAAATAGTGGTTAGCAGCCGATCCTCGTGGCGGCGGCGATGGCGGGGGATGGTACGCAGTACCAGTTCGGTGGCGGGCATCGCTCGCAGCTTCTCAATCAGCGCGTCACCATCGCCCTCATCGGCAAACTGGGCGGCCAGGTCGACCAGATCCCAACCTAGATAATCGCCACCCGCGAAGATGTCGCGCAGGTCGTTGCGGGCGGCCACCGACATTCGCCGTCGCACCTGCCGCGCCCAGCCCTCGTCCACCCCATAGTTGCCGGGATGGGTAACCACATCCAGGCCAATCGCCAGCTCGTAGGCGGGGGCGAAACGAAATACCAGCTCTACCTCTTGCTCTGCCATGATCGCCTCGATTCAATCTAAGCTGCGGTACATTGATTAGACCCACATCTAATCACGATTATAGCAGCGGCACGCAGAACTGTCAACGAAGTTTGACAGAATCGGCGCTATCCAGTATCATATTGGCGGCTCATACGCATTGCTGGGCGCGATTGAGCGCCGCATTTGTACTTTATCTAAGAAGGAGCAATATCCCCAATGCACCTATCCGTAGTTATCCCATGCTACAACGAGAAAGACACGATTGAGCAGATCATCAAGCGGGTCAAGGCCGCGCCGTTCGATAAGGAGATCATCATCGTCGACGATTACTCCACCGATGGAACCCGCGACATCCTTAAGAACCTGACCGCCGACGACACTCCCGTGCGGGTCTTCTTCCACGCCCGCAATCACGGCAAGGGCGCGTCACTGCGTACCGGCTTCAAGTATTGCTCCGGCGACATCGTGATCGTGCAGGATGCCGACCTGGAATACGACCCCAGCGACTACCCTCAGTTGATCGCGCCAATTGACGATGGCAAGGCCGAAGTAGTCTACGGTTCGCGCTTCCTCGGCGTTCACCGCGCATTTGCCTTCGCCAACTACATGGGCAACAAGGCGCTCAACCTCGTTACCAACATCCTCTACAACACTATCCTCACTGACATGGAGACCGGCTACAAAGCCTTCCGCCGCGAGGTGATTCAAGGCATAAACATCGAGTGCGAACGCTTCAACTTCGAGCCAGAGATCACCGCCAAGGTGCTGCGGCGCGGCTATCGCATCTATGAGGTACCGATCTCTTATGCGGGGCGCGATGCGCTGGAGGGCAAAAAGCTGAACATCTGGAAGGATGGGCCGGAGGCGCTGTGGGCCTTGATTAAGTATCGCTTCGTCAGCTAACCCCCTGCGGGAAAGTTGCTGGACCTCGCTGCGGCTGGTACGCCGTCTTTTGACGATGAAAGGGTGATTAAGTGGCAAAGATTAGAGCGCTCCGCGCCTATGTTCGTGAGCGCGATCGCGCCGCGCAACTGCGCGAACAGCGTTTGAGCAAGGGTGAGTCGATCGAGGATTTGCAGGTGGGCAGCGAAACCCTACGCCGCATGGCGCAGGTAGAGCGCTACAACGATTGGATTTGGGACCGGCTCAAGCCCTACGTCGGCAGGCGTATCCTCGAAGTGGGCTGCGGCCTGGGCAACTTTACTCACTACTTCCTCGACCGCGACCTGGTTGTCTCAGTTGACCCGGTGTCGGAGGCAATTGAAACCGTCTCTGGACGCTTCCTCCATCACGACCACATTGTGCCGACTGTGGGCGATATTACCGACGACGCGCTGATCGAGAGGCTAAAGGGCTGCAACTTCGACACCGCCATTTGCCTCAACGTCCTCGAACATATCCCCGACGATGAGAAGGCGCTGGCAAATATGTACGAGGCGCTAGCGCCGGGTGGGCGACTGCTGCTGCTCGTTCCCCAGGGCCGCGCCCTCTACGGCACACTAGATTACTATCTCGATCACTATCGCCGCTACAAGTACAAAGAGGTGCTGCGCCTGATGCGGGCGGCGGGCTTCAGCATCGAACACTCCTTCGCGATGAACATCCCCGGAATGCTTGGCTGGTATCTCAACTCGCGCATCCTGCGCCGCCACATCCTGCCCAGCGGCCAGCTAAAGTTGTTCAACGTCATCACCCCGCTGGTGCGCGGCATCGAAGAGCGCATCAAGGTGCCAGTCGGCATCTCGGTGGTGGCGATCGGGCGCAAAGTCTGAGTTGAAAGTTGAAAGTTGAAAGTAGAAGCGAGGCAGATTTGCAGCCACGCTCTATCTTTGCCCTTTATTCTGAGATGGTGTAAATTGGGCCAGGGCGAACCGTTGTTCGCCCCTACTGAAAAACAACTACTCGTCTAATGTGTATAACTTTTAACCTTCAACTTTCAACTTGTAACTTCAAGGGCTGCAGCGCCGTGCGGTTCACCACCCAACCGCTCCAGCCCGCGAAGTATTGCTGCATCGCCGCTTTGTCGCGTTGAGCGCCCAAATCGCGCAGCCAGATTACGTCCGCGCCGTGGGTGAGCAGGGGGTCGTTCAGCCAGAACACGCGGCTGTAGTCGCGTCGCCTGGTCTGCGCGTCGAGCTGGACGAACACCACCGCATGGTGCAGCCCGGCGTTTGCAACCGTGTCGCGCTCGGCAGGGTCCATATTGTTGTAGTCCTGGAAGCTGGCGATATACTGCGGGGTGAACTGCAACGCCGCGTAAGCCACCAGCAGCGTCAGCAGCAGCCCGCTGGCCGCCATCCCCACTCGGGCAGAGCCGACGAGATTGCCCACCCAGCGCCCCGCATTAACCACTCCCAGCGCAGTCAGCAGCAGCAGGAAGGGCAGCATCTCGTACCAGTAGCGCGGCCCGAAGATACGCGCCGCCGCCCACCAGAAGAAATATGCCCCCGCCAACCCCAGCGCCCCGCCCAGCAGCAGCAGCCGGGCGTAGGGCAAGGATGAGTGCTGAGTGCTGAGTTTTGAGTTATGAGTTGGAAAAGCGGTAGCCACTGCTTCAACTGGGGCCGGGGATGCTTGACCCACTCCCCCATCTCGGGGGGGGGCTGGGGTGAGGGGCAGGAACGCTAGCGCAACGAAGATGAAGGTGAATGGCCCCGGCCAGCCGAACAGGTCTTTCGCCATCTCGCGTAGGTAGACGATGGCGTTGGCGAGGCCCAATGCTGGCGAGTGGCCCAGCGGGTCGCCGCCATGTCCCGGCCCGAAACCCACCAGATCGAAACCGGTCTGCAGGTTCTGGGGAAAGTCGAGCGGGCCGCCAGTCAGCACGTAGTTGTCGAGCAGCAGGAACAGCAGCGGCGGCAACGCTCCCACTACCATCAACAGATAGCGGCGCAGGGTCGGCCAGTTGTGGTGGGTCGCCAGGTCGGCCAGCGCGTAGACGACGAACGGTGCGGCGATACCCAGCGCGGTCAGTTCGCGGGTAATTACTACCCAGCCGATGCTCAACCCCGCCAGCAGCGGCGCATAATCGGTAATACCCCTCCCCCGCCGGGGGAGGTTGGGAGAGGGCGTGACGCTGCCATCAACAGCAGTGGGGTAATCGGCTTGCTGTGCCACCACGAAGAAGTAGAGAAATGCCGCCGTCCCCAGCATACTGGCGCTATGCGACAGGATTGCCCCCGACATGGTTAGGAAGAAGGGCGAGACTAGCCCCAGCAGCGCGGCCAACACACCTACGGCAGTGCCAAACAGTCGCCTGCCAGTCAGATAGATGAGCAGCAGCGCCGCCGCGCCGCATAGTGGGTCAATAATCGCAGGCTGGCCGATCAGCACGCCCAGCGCCAGCAGCAGCGGATAGCCGGGCGGATACTTGCTGAACCACGCGCCGTTGTAGAACAGCACATAAGCGTGGTCGAGGAAGTCGTGCAGGCCCAGGCCCGGGTCAGGCACCAGCAGCCGCCGCGCGGCGAACATCCGCGCCTGGAAGATGTAGGCGGCGCTGTCCTGCACGTGTGGCATTGCGGCCAGCACGCCGTAGGCTACGTATCCCGTGAGCAATAGGGCCAGCCCGAACAACAGCAGTGGGAAGAAGCGGCTAACCGCCTGCCCAGTCTGCACGCTCAATGCTACCCGCACCCGGCGGGCGGTCAGCCCGGTGATGGCTTTGATTGCCAGCGCCAGCAGCACGAGCAGCAGCAATGCGCCCAGCGCGTAGAAGAACAGCAGCGCAACCTCGCCCAGCAGACTAACCAGCGCCGCGCCGAAAGTGGGATGGTATATCGCGCTGGTGAGCATCGCCCCTGGCTGGCCCGCCCAGCGATACCAGGCCACCCGCCGCCCCTCCGGCTGCACCAGCGCGAGATACTGCCCACCATCGGCGCTGCTGAACACCAGCCCCGCACTGATACTGTTGCCCTCTTCCGCACCCATGCCCCCCAACTGGCCGCTGCCCTGCGTGCTGCTGAACGCGAGGTTGCGCCAGGCCAGCCCAGGGCGTAGCCCCTGC
>JANXYP010000123.1 GCA_025355955.1 Chloroflexota bacterium | reverse complement strand
CCAGCCATGCTTCAGCGTCCGGCCCGGCCATCAGGTTGCGGGCGCAGCGATCGGGCGCGTGTTCGCTGATGTAGCGCAACGCATCGCGGGCCAGCGTGCGGATCTCCAAATCGAGCCAGGAGTCACACAGGGCCAAGGTGTTATGGAAGTCGAAGGTTAGGGCGGTTAGCATCAAGTTGAAAGTTGAAGGTTGAAAGTTGAAAGTGGGAGATGACCTGTAGGGGCGAACCGTTGTTCGCCCTGGTGCGCGCTCCACGCACTGCCAATTCATCACTCATCACTGACTGTAACTTCTATCCGCTTCACTCGCTCTGCCGGATAGGCAGCGGTGGTTGCTTCGCGACCTTCGGCCTCTGCTTGCCGCCACTCCTTTTCCTCAGCAACATAGATCAGGCCATCGGCGCTAGCTGCAGCAACCATGTTGTTGCGCCAGATACCTGTTGGTTCTTGCACCATTACGATGTCGCCGCGTCGGATGCGTAGCTTAGGCACGCCGAAGAAGGTGAGGGTGGTCACGCCATAACCACCATAGCGTTCTTTTACCTGCTCAGGGGTCATTTCGCGTGCATAACCATGGCTGACAAGGTATTCAGCGGTCTCCCCAGCATTCATGTTTTGTGGCATCTCCGCCTCAATCTCGGTTAGCCGCTGCCGCAACCGCTGCAACTCTTCTTCAGTCGGTTTCATTGTGATGCTCCTCTCGTGAGATGAACTCGATACGCGCCGGGGTCACATCTAGCTCAAGGCCGAAGGTCTCTGCCAAAAGCTGTAGCCTGCCCCCTAGCTTGCCGCTATTATCGGCAATCTCAAGTTTCCCACCAACGAACCTACCCCCATCTATCCCGAAGTTAAGGAGAATCTCGGTGGCGTATTCTACATCGCGTACATCAACGAGGGTATATACCCGACCTTCTGCATTTGGGTCAGGGGTAATGACCATCAGCGCATCCTGTGAGTACGCCGAGCGTAGCTGCTCGGCCAAGCTGTAGACTGCTGGTTTCTGTCCCTCGACTTCAACCGAGTCCGCCGGTTCAACCTCGCCCAGCCAGATGCCAATAACGTGTAACGCTCAACACCTGCACGCCTCGTGTGCCAGCCTCATGTTGTATGCTCGTCGCAAACTCGTGATAGCGTTGCGTATCATAGTAGCCAGCGAGTGATGCTGCGTCGAGTTCGCCCTCAAGCTGCTTTGGTAGGGAGTAACCCCAAAGTTGGCGCGAATGTCTTCTTCCCCTGCGCCCTTGTCTTCGCCATTCTCGTTCACCCTGTACGCACTCCTGTCATCGCTTTGTGGTTAACTATATTATAACACACTCATTCAGGTCCGCCAGGCTGGAAAGCGATCCCCACCAGGGCGGGCGCAATCCGCCCCTACCTTGTGCCAGGATGTGCATCGCACACTCATGCCTCATGCCTCATTACCAGATAAACAAAGTTCTGATGTTCTCCCCTCCCGCCGGGAGGGGCAGGGGTGGGTCTACATCGCGCTGCACGGACCCACCCCAACCCCTCCCGGCGGGAGGGGAAACTACGCTTCTCATCAAAACTTTGTTTACGAGACACTCATCCCTCATCCCTGGTCCTTCTCGATGTACTTCAGCGCCTCTGCTGCCACCTGTTGTCGTGCTGGGTCGTCGCGCCAGGATTCGAGCAGGGCGGTGACGTGGGCGGGGTCGGCTTTGGCGAGGTTGCGGAGTGGCAGCACGGTTGCCCGCCAGACGAAGCGGCGCGGGTCGGCAGCCAGTGCGGTCAGGATTTGCAGGCCGAACTCTAGTTGCTTGCGGGCCTGCCCCGCGCTGAACACCATCGCCAGATTCCAGCGGGTTGCTTCCCGATCATCGCTCTCGAACCAGCGCTGCAGGCGGGCGAGGGTTGGCTGCGGGTAGTAGGCAATCAGGCACGCGCCGATGGCGAATGGGCCGAGGTTCTTACGCACGTACTCGTCGTGGTCACTGATTAGGGGGTCGAGCAAGGCCAGCAGCGGTTCGGCCCGCTGCGGCATTTTGCGGTTGGCCGCCTCCATGGTGGCGATGCAGATGGCACGGCGCACGTTGGCGCTGGCATCGTGAGTCCAGGCTTGCAAGGTGGGGTAAAACTGGTCGAAGTTGTCGTGCAGCACGAAGCCCGCTGCCGAACCCGCCCACTCGCGCACCTCCCAGTTGGGGTCGTCGGCCAGGCGATGAAGCAATGAGCGCACCTCAGTGGGAAACTCGGCGTAGGCGGGGCGGGCCACGAACGCCGCCAGTGAGCGGCAGCCCGATGTATCATAGGCGATCGCGGCGTTAGCGAAGGCCAGCCGCTGCGCCGATGAGGGCAACATAGTGTGGACAAGGTCAATCACCGCCCGCTTATCCTTGGCGTTAGGGGCGCTGGCGTGCGGTGTAGCCCGCTGGTCGTATATCGCCAACGCCCGCGCATAATCACCCGCTTGCAGCGCGGCGCGGATTTGCGCCAACCATTCTTCCATAGAAGTTACACTCCTTTAAGCATAAGAGCAATTCGAGCTTTCTCCCCAACCCCCCGCTGGGGGCTTTTTGCACGGTTGGCACCAACTTCTACCAAATTATCAGCAGCATTGTAGCTCATCCCGCCATGCCCGACAAGAGGGTTTTCCACAATTTTAGTGCAAATGTTCGGCAATTTGGGGGGAACAGAACGAATATTCTAAAATCGGTATCAAAAGTATTGACAAGAACAATTGTTCTATGATACAATGCGTTCGTACAGATGTTCTAACTTTATCGCTGAACCAACCATTAGCCTTACGTACTTGAGAGGAAGTGCAAGCATGGCAACGTCACCAGGTTTGCCCAAACGCCAGAAGCAGGTGTGGATGTATATCGCCAAGTGGGGCCACGACAAGGGCTACCCTCCCACTTACCGCGAGATCGCCGAGGGGCTGAAGATGGCTTCAGTATCTACGGTGGTCTATCACCTGGATGCTCTGGAGAAGAAGGGCTACCTGCGGCGCACCGATAACGCCGCCCGCTCCATCGAGTTGCTGATTCAGCCGATCACGACTGTGCCGCGCAACGAACAGCCCAGGCCGATCACCGCCGCAGTGGTGCGCGTTCCCATCATGGGTGACATTGCCGCCAGCCCGCCCATCCCCGCCAACGAGGAGCGTGGCGAGTACGTGAGTCTGCCGATTGCGATGCTCAATGGCAACCATGACGCATATATCCTGCGCGTGCGCGGGTGGAGCATGGTGGATGCAGGCATTGGCGATGGCGACCTGGTACTAATCCAGCCGAGTGACACCGCCGATAACGGTGAGATTGTGGTCGCCTGCCTCGACAATGATGTTACCCTCAAGCGGTTCTACCGCGATGGGCATCAAATCACCCTGATGCCTGCCAACCCCAACTACCAGCCCATCCATGCCAGCGACACGCAGGTGCGGGTGCAAGGCAAGTTGATGTGCGTCATCCGCCGCCTGTCCGAAAACTAAGAATCGCTCTTCACCAACAACGAGAAGGTGGGTGAGAGTTCCAAATTACTCCTCTCCTAACTTGGAGAGGTTGGGTGAGGGTTCCAAATTACCTCTCTCCTGCTGGGAGAGGTTGGGTGAGGGTAGGGGCGTAAGCCCTTTGTTCTATCGAACAGGCTGGCGCGGCCAGCAAAGTATGAAAGGGAGGAAGTAAGATGGCGAGTGCAGCACAGCGAGCTTATCAGCCGCAGGATGATCGGGCCACTCGGGGCAACCGCAGCGACTGGAGCCAGATGATGAACAGCGGCCTGGGGATGATGGACGAAGAGGAAGAGCAGCGTACCGGCACGATGGCCCGCCCAATGCGCCCAGTGCGCCCGGTCGGTCAGCCAACTGGCAACCTGCGGGCGATGCCCGTTGCGGCGGCGCAACCCCGCCAGCAGGCGGCCACTGGTCAGGAAGCAGTGACGCGGCTGGGCCGCGCTGGCAACGCGCTGGGTCAGGCCAAGCCGGTCGCATTCGTCGCGCTCGGCGCAGTGGTGTTGCTGGCCGCCTATTTGCTGGTCAGCACGGCAGCGGCGTTCGTCGGCACTAAGCTGGACGACATGACCTACACTACCACCCGCACCACCAATCTCGATACCTATGTCGGTCACAACGAGACCCCTGGCAACCCCACCCACTTTACCGCGCAGAATATTCGCGGTCAGATTGCGATTATCGAATACCCCGGCGGCGACCCCTCCAAAGCGATGGTCATCACCGGCCCCTATCTGTTCGGAGCCGACGAGGATAAAGCTCCGGTCAACGTCAGCGTCGCCGACATCAATGGCGATGGTAAGCCCGACCTGATCGTTACGGCTAAGGGCGCACAAACGGTATACGTCAACGATGGCAGCAAGTTCCGCCCCATGAACCCCGACGAGCGGGCGGCAATTGAGAAGGCGATGAGTAGCGCGGCCAGTGTCACTGCTACCAACAAATAAGAAGCATAGGGCGTGATAAATCACGCCCTATCCAAGCAGCCTTCCAATGATTTGATGACGTTTTAGCAAACCGATAGAGAGAAAAGAACCATGGAGAACGCCATCAGTTTCAGCAGTCGTATCGAACACCAGGGCGAGCTAGTCGGCGGCAGCTTCAAGATTGCGCGGCCCGCGCCGGTGAAGAATCCCGCCCTCAAAAAGACCTCCGCGTCTGCAACCCAGCGGCGCAAGAGTGCAGCGGTGGCCCAGCCGCAGCCGCCCACGCCTGCCACCTACCAGTGGGCGCGGCAAGTGGCCGAGGCCGAGCATGAGGTTTACGACCACGGACAAGAAGCGCTGCCGTTCGCGCCGCAGCCGCCGCTACCCGCCGCTTATTACCAGCAACAACCAGAGTATGATTACCGCAACGCTCCCGGTGGCATCGCCCACGATGGCAATACTGACGAGCTGCCAATTGTACGTCGCAGCCGCCCCGTCTTTGCCATGTTGGCGGTTGCAGCGATCGTCTTCGTCATGTTGCTTATCGGTACCAGCCAGCTTGGCGGCAAGAGCGGCACAATCCTCAGTGGGATGATGGGCAATCCAATAGTCAGCGTAGCAGGGCAGATGGCCCCAGCTTTGCTTATAAATCAAGACCAGGCGCAGCCGTCCGCGCCCACTGGCGCAGTGGTGCAGCGACAGACTGGCCCTGGCGACTACAACCTGCTGGGCAAGCCAAGCATCAGCGTGGCGATCATCGAACAGGTGCTGAAGCAATACAACTCGCCCGCTGCTGGCAATGGGCAGGCGTTCTACGATCTGGGTGTGAAGTATGGGGTCGACCCCGCCTTCATGCTAGCCTTCTATGTCCACGAGTCGGCGGCTGGTACTGCCGGTGCGGCGGTGGCTACCAAATCGGTTGGTAACATCATCTGTGCGGGTTGGGCTGGCAACTGTATCGGCCGCTTCCGTGCCTACGACAACTACACGCAGGCGGCGGAGGACTGGTATCAGCTAGTCACCGGCTCGCTCTACATCGGCGCGGGGCTGACTACCCCCGACCAGATAACCCCCCGCTATGCGCCTAGCAGCGACAACAACGACCCTAACGGCTACGCTAAAACTGTAGAGCGCCTGGTTGACCAATGGCGCAGCAAGCAGTAAGATAGGCGGCAGGGCAACGCAAGGGCGAGCGCAACCCGCCCCTACAACCCACCATTCACCATATGGCAACGCAAGGGCGAGTGCAACCCGCCCCTACAACTCACCATTCACCATTTACCATTCACCATTTACCATTATGCTTCTCTCCATCCTCAGCACCGAATACGATGCCCGCGCCATCGAGCGACGGCTAGGCTTTAATGATGTCTACGCCGTGCTTAACGACGCGGGCGGCGAACGCTTTGGCGCAGTGCAGCTAACCAGCGGCGGGCTGACTGCGCTGATGCGCCTGCGCGGGTTGAACTACTGGCTGGGCAGCAGCGCGACCGAACGCGATGCATTGAGCCGCATCCAGCAGCATTTGCCCGATTTTCCGGTTCAATTCATCCTCCAACGGCGACGGCTCGACCGCGAGGCATATCTGGCAAAGTGGCGCAAGCGCATCGCCCTTCGCTTCGTGACACAGCCAGCTGCAGGCGAGATGGTGTGGGCTGACTTCAAGGAGCGGATGGTCGCCCGCTGGGGTGAGTATGGCGCGGCGGAGGTCTGGTGCGGGCTGGCGGTGAGTGCATCGAGCGAGGCGGAGTTGGCGCAGCATCTGGCTTTGCTCTACACCAGCTTGCCGTTCGAGGCCGAGGCGTTGAGCGTGGCCCAGATTATCGCGCTGCTACACGCCTATTTGCGTCCTGCCAACCCCGCCGTGCCGGAAGCGGATGCGGCTAACCCTCTCAGCCTCCTCAGCCCCAACGGTCTATACCTGGGCAACGATGGCATCCTGCTAGAACGTAGCGTCGACCTCAGCTTTTTCACCGCGCAGCCACCCACCCCCGCCGCGCCCGCTGGCGAGTGGCTGTGGCCGGTGTTGCGTAGCGACGCACTGGCTGCCAGCGAGTACGATCTGTGCGTGCATATCCAGCCTGCTCGCTATGAAGTGGAGATGCAGATGGTGCTTGAGCGTCGCCTCACCCATATCGAGGCGCGGCTGACCGAGATTGACGCGCTGGCAGCGGATGAACTTACCCTCACCCAGCATCTCCCAGAGGGAGAGGGGTTTTCGCCCCACAGCCAGGCCGTCCCTAAGCTTGCTCGTGGCCCGATCACCCTCTCCCAGCCTTCCCCAAAGGGGGAGGGGCTTGACACCCGCCCTTCCTCGCGACTTGCGCCTGAGCTTGCCAGAGGCTCGCGCACCACCTCCCAGCCACCCCCTGTGGGGGAGGGGTCTACAACGCGCCGCTTGCAGGTGGTCTACAGCGACCCAGAGTTGCGCGACGATGATGCCGAGCATGAGAGCCTGTTGCTGGAACGGCGCGAGGTGGAGCAACGGTTGGCTCAACTGCGGCGTGGCGAGGAGCGTCTACGCGAGGTTAGTATACTGTTCACCCTGCGGGCGGCGCACGGACAGGAGGTGGCGACCGGCAACCGCTTCCACGCCGAGCTTAAACGGCTGGGCTTCAACCCTCAGCAACTGAAGCGGCGACAGAACGTCGAGCGTGGCCTGCGTAGCAGCCTGCCGATCAACCGCAACTCGGTGGGGCGACAGTTCACCCTCACCGCTGCTGCCGCCGCGCCGCTGCTCTGGCTGGCGAACAATCAGACTACCAACACCGACTTGCCGCCACTGGGCCTGGCCCGCGACCGCAGTGTAATCGGCTTCGCACCGCAGGCAAGTGGGGAACGCGGCCATCGCACCATCAGCGGTGGCAGCGAACCGCAGCGCAGCTACACCATCCACCAGTGGGCGCTGCTCGACTACGTTGCAGGTTACGACTTCTATGGCTACGACCCCAACGGCGAGTGGCGCGAGTTCTGCGCCGCCCTGGGCGGACAGTACATCATCCCCGGCGGGTTGGCGCAGGGTGGCGACCTAAACCTGATCGCCACCTCGCGCACCGAACTGGATGATCCCACCAGCTTTGCCCGCTGGGTGGCGGAGACAGCGGGGCTGCTCAGTAAGCTGGCGGGCGGCCTGGACGAGGAGCAGGTCAGCAACCTCAGCGCAGCGCTGTTCCAGCTGGGCCTCGGCTACCTGGAGCGCAATCAACCGCTCACCCTGCAGCGGCTTTACGGTGACGTGCGGGCGGGCGGCTACACCCCCCTCGCCCGCGCCCTCAACATCATTGCGCGGGGTCGCTGGCGGGCGCTATTCGCTGATGAGCAGCCCAAAACGCTGGGCAAGAGCGATGACAACACTCCTCTTCCCGCCGCGCCGCTGGTCTTCATCGGTCGCGCCGATGACGATACGCCGCCTGATTTGGCCGCCTATCTCGCCAATCTGACCGCCCGCCGCCTGCTCACCGCGCTGCTCGATGTCGCCCCCGGCGTGGCGATGCCCGGCTTCCCCGCCCTGCGCCACCCTGCTACGCCGACCACTATGTTGTTCGCCGCCGCGCCCAATGCGCTGGAGGATGCCGCACTCAGTCGCTCCATCAGCCGCACGTTGGATGGGGCGCAGTCGGTCAATCTCTGGCTACTGGCGAACCAGGCCGATGAGCTGCTAGCCGACCCAGCCCACGTCGTATTGCTCAGTATGATCCCCAACCATCTGTTGCTGCGCCAGGACGGCAGCAGTGAGCTGGCCGCCGTCGCTGCGCTATCGTCCCGCGCCGCCCACGCCGTTCCGAACCTGGCAAAGAACCAGGCCCTGCTAGCCCAACCAGGCGGCAGCGCCATCGTCAATGTCGTGTAGCGCCACAGGGCGAACGCAGCCCGCCCACAATTATATCGCTCAGGGCGAGCGCAGCCCGCCCCTACATTCTACATTCATCACTCAACATTCTACATTCAGCCAGGAGGAGTATCATGAGGATGTCCCGTCCCAAGTTCAACCTTCCCATCATCAATCTGCGCCGCCCCAACTTCGGCGGGGGCGATGCAGCTCGCCGCAAGAAGTGGCTGACCATCGGCGGGTATGCCGCCGTGGGCCTCTTCCTGCTGATTGCCCTGGTGATTATCTCGCACGCGCCCAGCAGCGCCGCGTCCCAGCCCGCCGCGTTCGTCAGCAACGGCAGTGGGGGTATGAGCGCGATGTCCGGCTCGTTCAGTCAGCCGCAGGCCGCGCAATCGTCCAACCAGCCAGCTGCGAACGCCGCGGCGGGCGCAGCGGCGGCGAACCCGGCGGGCAATGCCGACCGACCCTCCGGCGCGCCAACCGATCCCAGCCGCAGCGATTGGTCAATCATCAAGGATTACGCCGCCACTGGCGGCCCCGGCAATCGCGGCGCGGTGGAGATTGCTTTCGCCCAGAGCGGCCTCGGTTCTCCCATCCACGCCACCCATGTCGGGCTAATCAAGACCTTGCACAATGACCCCACCTATGGCAACCTCGTCTACGTGATTGGCAACGGCTACACCACCATCTACGGACACTTGCAGAGCATCAGCGTCAGCGATGGGCAGACGGTCAAGCGCGGCGATGCCATCGGCACGCTGGGCAGCAGCGGCGCGGTCAGCAGCCCTGAACTGAACTACCAGGTGTGGGAGTGCAGCGGCGACCCCCAGGTATCCGGAACCGCGGCACGAAGCTGCACCAACGTGAACCCTGCCGATTACCTGAAGTAGCAGGCAAAAAGCCCTCTCCCAGCGGCGAGGGAGAATCTAGCCACCCTTCAATGCTCATCCGCAGCACCTTGACACCACCCCAGGCTGGCGGTAAGATAACGCCAGCCTGTTTTTTCCTATTCGATCTGCCCTGATTATGTAAACCCATTACATGATAGCAAACTTAAAACGGAGTAACAAACGATGATTGTGTGCGTTGGCGAGATGCTGATCGACTTCGTAGCCCTTAACAGTGGGCGCATCGAGGATGTGGGCAGCTTCAGTCGCAACGCGGGCGGCGCAGCGGCCAACGTGGCCGTATGGCTGGCGGCGTTGGGGCAGACAGTTGGCTTCGTCGGCGCGGTAGGCAGCGACGGCTTTGGCCGCTACCTACGCGCTGCGCTGACCGAGCGACAGGTAGATGCCAGCCAGGTACAGGTCTGCGCGGGCGCGGCGACCACGCTGGCGTTCGTGTCGCTCACGGCAGCGGGCGATCGCGACTTCGAGTTCGTCAGCGGCGCGGACGCACGGTTGGAACTGAACGCCGAGGCCGAGGCTTACGTCAGCCATGCGCGGGCGCTGCACTTCGGCAGCGTCAGCCTCAGCCGCGAACCGGCCCGCGCTGCCACCTGGCAGGCAGTCGAGGCGGCCCGCAACGGCGGGGCGATCATCAACTTCGACGCAACCATCCGCCCTGCGCTGTGGCCCAGGGCGCAGGAAATCGCCGAGCAATGCTGGCGGGGTATCAGCGCTGCCGACATCGTGAAGTTGAGCGATGAGGAGGCCACCTACCTGACGGGCATCGGGCAGCCAGAATCCGCGCTCGACGCGATCGCCGCCTACCTCGGTGTACAACCGCGCCCCAGCCTGATTGCGCTCACCTGCGGCAGCGCGGGCAGCCTCTACCTACATCGCCTCAGCGGAGTGCGCGGCCAGGTGCCAGCCCGTGCGGTCAGGCGGGTGGTAGACACCACCGGCGCGGGCGATGCCTTCACTGCCGCGCTGCTCAGTAGCATCCTGGACAGCGGCCAGGCTCCGTCGCAACTTGATGAGCCAACCATCATCAAGGCGATGCGCCACGCTGGTATCGCCGGGGCGCGGGCAGTTACCCAGCGCGGGGCATGGCCGCACCTGAAGCGCCGCTAATTTGGGGTTTGCGTCACGTTTAGCAGCGCAAGCGATCCGTAGGGGCGAACCGTTGTTCGCCCTGCTTGGATATGCAAAAACGTAACATAAACTCCCAGTTTGCCAAAGGTTGACCTTTGGCCGACTATCTGCTATGCTTGGCTATAATAATAGAAGCAACGACAACTTGACGGTATAAAGCAGGCGGTCTTATGAAAGGAGCGCAGCAGCGATGTTGATGGCAGGGGTAAAGGGCGGGATAGTAGGGGCGGTGATTGCCATCGCTTTGATCTTCATCGGCAACTTCATTCCTTATAGCGGCCTGCTGGTGCTGATCATGCCGCTGGTCACTGGCCTGCTGGCGGGTATCTTCCTGCTCGGCCCACGCAGTATCGGTGGCGGCGCTGGCAGTGGCGCGATTGGCGCAGCTATCGCGGGCATCCTCTTCGGGGCGGTGGTCACGGTGCTGGCCTCAATCAACCTGAACAGCCTGAACGACGCGCAACTGGTAGCGGCGATAAATGACCAACCTAGCACTGCTTCACAACTAGCCAGTGCGGGTGTTAACCCTGAGCAAGTCGTCCAATCGATACGCAGCTTTGGCCCGCTTGGTATTGGCCTGTGCTGCATCGGCGGCGGGGCGATTCTGTGGGCGATGTTCGGGGCGCTGGGCGGCATGATTGGGCAATCGTTCAAGGCGCAGAAGCCGCTTGCGGTGCAGCCCTATCTCGGTGCGGGCCAGCCCTACTACGGGCAGCCGCCAATGGGCTACGACAAGGTCAATCCCAACTATCCCCACCCGCCATCGGTAATTGGCGGCGAAACCCCGCCATTGCCCGGCCAGCCGCTTTATCCACAGCAGTCGCCCTATGGGCAGCCGCCGGTGTACGGCCAGCCGCCATACGGCCAGCCGCCAGCGAGCTACAACCCCAACGACCCCAACTATCCGCATCCGCCCTCGACCATCGGCGGCGAAACCCCACCCCCGCCCTACGGTCAGCCGCCTTACGGTCAACTTCCATATAGTCAGCCGCCCACCGACGGTGGTGGCGACAAGGCGAGATAGCCAGCGATGGATATTACCCAGCTAATCGGCGGGCTGGCGCTGTCGGCCCCCGCCGGTCTGAACGCTTACCTGCCGTTGCTGATCCTCTCCCTGGGAGGCCGCTTCGGGGCGATCCACCTGGCTAGCCCTTACAATGTGCTGACCGACTGGTGGGCAATCGGCTTGCTGCTGGTGCTGGTTACAGTCGAATTGATGGTGGACAAGATCCCCGGCATCGACCACCTCAACGACATTATCAACACCCTGATTCGTCCCGCCGCTGGTGCTTTGCTCTACCTCAGCCACAACAGCGCGTACAACTACGTCAACCCGGTCGTCGCGCTAGTGTTGGGGGCGGCGGCAGCGGGCGGCGTTCACGTGCTGAAGGCTACCTCGCGCCCGATTGTCACTCTCAGCACCGCCGGGCTGGGCAACCCCCTTGTTAGTCTGGCCGAGGATTTCGTCGCCGCGCTATCGTCGGTGCTGGCCCTATTCGTGCCGATTCTGGCCCTGTTGCTCCTGATCATCTTCCTGCTGCCCGCCTTCTGGCTGGTCAACCGCCTACGCAAGCGGCTGGCGCAGCGGCGGGCCAAGCGACCGCCGGAGCCGCCGCTACCACCGGAAGGGCCAATCCAGATTTCGCGCTAGCCAGTGACGAGGTTACGCAATTGTGGTACAATTTAACCGTTCAAGCAATGGACAGCAAGATAGAGGCTAACGATGTCACCGCCAGAGCAGACACTAAGGTTTAGAAATCTAGGGCTTACAAACTGGATGAACTTCGCCAGTGCAAGCATTGACTTGCAGCAGCGGGTGTTTCTTGTTGGGCCGAATGCATCTGGTAAATCAAACCTGCTTGATGTATTCCGTTTCCTCTTCGATATCGTTTCCGTCGGTGGCGGCTTCCAGGAAGCCGTCACCAGGCGTGGCGGTGTTAGCAGTCTGAGATACCTTGATGCACGGAAAAACCCCAATATCACGATTAAAGTCACAGTGGGCAATGAAGATGAGCCATCCTGGGATTATGAACTCACCTTCGGCCACCACACAGAGCTGGGACCGATTGTCCATAAGGAGATCGTGCATATGGCTGGCAAGAAAGAGCCACTCGTATCTCGACCTAACGCCGACGATCGGCGCAGCCCTCTACTGTTGACCCAAACATATCTGGAGCAGGTTGGATTCAGACAGGATTTCTCCGTGCTGGCAGATTTTTTCGCTTCGATACGCTATCAACACGTGGTACCCCAAATCGTCCGCCAACCAGCTATGTTTGTGGGCAGCCGCTATCAACGTTATAGCAATAGCTTCATTGATGAAATGGCCGCCACTCCTCCGGATCTGCGGCAGGAGCGGCTAAAGTTTATTGAAAGGGTGCTTCACTACATTCTCCCTAGATTCACGGAACTCAGGGTTGCGTCAGACCCATTTGGCAGACAGCGGTTGTACGTTAGGTATGAAAACTGGCGGGTCAAAGGCACGTGGCAGCAAGATGATAAACTATCCGATGGCACTTTGCGGCTCATTGGCTTGCTATGGGCAATCCAAAGCGGCTCTGGTCCTCTGCTACTGGAAGAGCCAGAGCTGTCGCTGCATCCTGGGCTGGTAGAGCATATACCTCAAATGTTGGCGCAAGTTTGCTACACAACTGGTCGCCAAATCCTACTCAGCACCCACTCGACCGACCTCTTGAAAGACTCCAACATAAAACTTGACGAAGTAGTAATGCTGTTTCCAGCCGAACAAGCCACCCTCGTTCGTCCAGCTAGCTCATTCGAAGAGGTACGAACTCTGCTCGATGGTGGCTACGATCTCGGCAGCATCGTACTCTCGATGACCTCACCTGAAGATGCCGATGAATTGGCCCTTATTGAGCCAAGCAGCGGGCAATAGGGGGCAACGATAGGTGAGTGCATCTGTATCTTACGTTGTCGAAGGCGGGCTAGATGATGCCGTGCTGCGTCGTCTTCTCCGCGATAATGATGTGCATCAAGGTATCGGTCAGGCATGGCTAAATGGTAAGGCGATTAGTGCAAAAGGCCAGCCGATCACCTTGCAGGTGGAAGGCCATCCAGTGACATTGACTCAACAATCAGGGAAAGCGTTGGTGAACGAAGTGGCGCAACTGGTTAATCCAATGTGCAAAAGTAAGAAGTGGGTAGCCCTTCGTGACCTTGATTACGAGTTTCCCTGTGCTGGGGCAGCACGGAGCCAGTGGCTGCCGAACCCTGGTGCTTATATGTGCTTTCGCATCGCGGTACATTCAGTAGAAGCGTGGCTACTCGCCGATCGCGAGAGGATCGCCTATTTCCTGGACGTAGATATACAAGATATACCGCCTGACCCGGATAGACTACCAGATGCTCTATCGCCAGGGCTTGCAGCACTGCTGCTAAAGGAACAAGACAGGAATCCGGGTATTCAGCTCAATCCAAAGCTCGCAATGCTCCTGCTGGCCGAGCAATCAAGAAACCCCAGCGTGAGAAGCCGAGTGGTTAAGCGCTCAGGAAATCAGATCAGCGAGGGTCGATTTTATACCCAGGATCTAAGTAAGTTTGTAAAGAGACCGACGCTATGGCGGCCGGGTGTAGCAGCTAATAATTCGCATAGTCTGGCCGGTTGTCTGCAACGACTCAAGGATCTAGCAGAGGGCAAGCCGGTAAACTGACATTAGTCAAGGGTAAACATGGATCAACCCCAGCAACCGAACAGCGCGCCGCCAGATGCGGGCGCAACCAGCATCCCACCAGCGGGCGACTTCGCGCCGTACAACCCCTATGCGGC
>JANXYP010000111.1 GCA_025355955.1 Chloroflexota bacterium | reverse complement strand
GGGGGAGGCTGGGAGAGGGTCAGTTGCACTACACGCACCCACCCCCAGCCCCTCCCAAAGGGAGGGGAGAGATCCACTCCTCCCCCGCCGGGGGAGGCTGGGAGGGGGCCGTGCCACCCCATGACCGCTGAACCCTCATCCACATCCATCACCCTCCGCCTTCTGTCTGCCGACGACCAGCCCGCGTTGACTGGGTTGATGGGCCAAGCGCCTGCGGCTAACCTGTTTCAGCTATCACGGCTGCGCGAATACGGGCTGGGCGCTCGCCGCCGCACCCAGCCCATCTTCAACGTCTGGGGAGTGGAGCAGGATGGACAACTGGTGGCCGAGGTCAGTATGTTCAACGGCGCAGTTGCGCTCTACTGTACCGACCATGCCGCCCTGCCGTTGTTGGCCGTCCAGGTGCGCCAGCTCCGTCCCGAAGGGGTGAGCGGCATTAAGGCGCAGGTGGATAGTCTGCTGGCCGCACTGGGGCCGGGCGCGTGCCTCAGCCGCGACGATTGCACCTTCTGCTGGCTGGATAGCCCCGCCAACGCCAATATTGCAGTGCCGAACCCCACTCTGCCCGCGCCACGCCGCGCCGTGCTGTCGGACATCGAACCGCTGATTGACTTCTATCAGCACGGCTTCTATACCCTGACGCATCTGCCCAGCCGCGATCTGTGGCGGCAGCGCTTGCTCGATCAGTTGCTGAAGCGTGACACCTTTATCATGGTGGAGCGCGGGCGGGTTATCGCATCCGCGCAGTGCAGCGCGGAGACCGCCGACCACGCGATGCTCGGCGGGGTTGCCACTCTGCCGCTGCGGCGTGGGCGCGGCTACGCGGCTGCTTGCGTTGGCGCGCTCTGCACCCACCTGTTCGATAAGGGCAAGCGGCGTGTCTGCCTCTTCTACCTCGCCAGCAACCAACCCGCCGCCCGCCTCTACCAGCGCCTCGGCTTCACCGCGGGCGACCAGTGGGTAATCGCCCGCCTGGGCCTCTGACGAAATGGTAAATGGTGAATGGTAAATGGTAAATGTTGCTTTGTAATGTATGGGCTGGTTGCACTCGCCCATTGGCATCAAGCTAAGGCAACAGCAGCCCACACCCTGCTAATTTGTGCCTAATGGTGATGGCTCTCTGGGGGTCTGGGGGTTCAGACCACAGCTGCTGCCCTACTTCAATGCTGTGGGATTGCCACACCCCCTGGCCGCGCCGTCAGCGGGTTGCATACGATGGGCATTGATGCGCTTGAACCGCTGGGGGCTGAACTCCCAGATCCCCAAGCTCAACCACTACTTTCTTAGCTTGATACCTATGGGGCTGGTGTCACTCGCCCTGGGTACTTGCCATGATGGACAAATCAGCGCAGACTATATATACCATCGGCCACTCCACCCGCCCTATCGGGGAGTTTATCACGCTGCTGCAGGCCAACGGGGTGACGCAACTGGCCGACATCCGCACCGTGCCGCGTTCGCGCCACAACCCGCAGTACAACCGCGAAATGCTGCCCGCATCGCTGGCCGAAGCGAGGATAGAGTACGTTTACCTTCAGGGGCTGGGCGGCCTGCGCCGCACCGTGAAGGACTCGCCAAACATGGGCTGGCGCAACGCCTCGTTTCGCGGCTACGCCGACTATATGCAAACCGCCGAGTTCGCCACCGCGCTCGATCAGCTAATCGCCCTTGCTTGCGAAAAGCCAACCGCGATCATGTGCGCCGAGGCGGTACCCTGGCGCTGTCACCGTTCACTGGTGGCCGACGCACTGCTGGTGCGTGGCATCCCCGCCGAAGAGATCATATCGCCCACCAGTGTGCGTCCCCATAAGCTCACCTCTTTCGCCAGAGTGGATGGCGCTACAATTACCTATCCTCCTGAAGAGGAAAACGTGTAATACCAATTAGCCGAGGCGATACTATAGTTCTGTAGGGGCGAACAACGGTTCGCCCTGGCTTAATTTATAGCATCTCCTTAGCTAATTGGTATAACTTTCTCCCCTCGCCCTGGCAGGGAGAGGGGTTGGGGGTGAGGGTGGGCGCTGACTGCCCTCGATGCCATCGCAGGTGGTGCGGCTGAAGGCGTGCGTAGTTGCTACGTCAGCATTCGACCCTCACCAAACACCCACAGGGAACCCGCAAGGGGTTTCTCCCTGCCTGGGCGAGGCTTTTTGCCGCCGCTTGCTAATCCCC
>JANXYP010000101.1 GCA_025355955.1 Chloroflexota bacterium | reverse complement strand
CTAGCCAGCAGAGCACAGGCGTGGTGGGGCTGAGTAACGGCGCTAATGGCTTCGGCGGAGTGTTCACCGACATTGCTTCTAGCGGCATCGGCGTGGCGGCGGTGGGCAGCGCTGCTGTTGGCGGCAGCGGCGGGCGCTTCACTGGCTATGATGGCATTCTTGCCAACGGTAGCGGCGCGACTATGGGTGCTAACAACGACGGACTCGATGTAGGGGGTCACGGGGGCACCTCCTTCGCCATCTTCTCATCCCAGCCCAGCGGCGATGCCAACTTCACCCTCAACGGCGCGGCTCATATCCGCGGCAGCAACATCACTGCGGCCAGCTACGAAGTCGAAGTCCGCTATCACGGCAGCGAAGCCGCGCAGATTGGCGATGTGCTAGCGCTCGATGGTAGTAACGAGACCGTAGAAGGTGCAGCTGTGCTAGGCGTGGTCAAGGCTGATGCGAACAACTCGGACGCTGCGGTTGGGGTGCTGGCCTACCGCCTCGACACCAGCAAGGTAAACGGCTTGGACAAGACCTACATTGACAGCAGCGCAACCCAGGTCAAGTCTGGCGACCGCGCCTATATCGTAGTCGTGGGTGAGGCTCGCATGAAGGTTAGCGGCACCGTCAAAATCGGCAGCCATGTAGCTCTGAGCAATAACGGTACGGTAACCACCTTCAGCGGCAATCAAACCGACGGTGTCTACGTTGGCAAGGTTGCCAGCAGGCCCGACAGCAACGGCAACGTTACCGTGTTCGTCAATCTCAAGTGAGGCACGAGGGATGAGGCATGAGGCATGAGTGGAGATTATCATCATTCTACCTTCCACCTTCTACCTTCGTCATGAAAGGAAACCGCGATGAACACGCCAAAACGCCGCCGCCTGCCGCGTAGCCTGCCGGGTGTAATGCTGGCCCTGCTACTCGCTGGCACCGTGCTGGCGGCCAGTTCTGCCAACTACAACTTCGACTGGTTCCAGTTCGGGGCAACTGGCAGCGAGAGCCTCGGCTCGACCAACTATGCCTTCAGCAGCGCGACCACCGGCCAGGCGCTGGCGGGCGACATTGGGAGCAGCAACTATCTGCTCCATGTCGGCTACCAGCAGGACTTCACCCCGCCTAGCCCCACGCCGACGGCTACCCCGATGCCAACCCCTATGCCAACCAACACACCAACTAGCACACCGACCAATACACCGACCAACACGAACACGCCGCTACCTACTCAGACCCCTGGCGGCCCTACTGCTACTACCCAGCCCAGCGATACGCCGACCAACACGCCAACAGACACGCCAACCAACACCAACACCCCGGCTCCGACCAACACCAACACACCCATGCCAACCGAAACCCCCGGCGGGCCAACCGATACACCAACTAACACGCCGACTAACACCAACACGCCGACCAACACCGAAACCCCTGGCGGGCCGACTGATACGCCCGCGCCGCCGACGGTCACGCCTACCGACTGCCCCAACCCGTTCGTGGATACCAATGGCGACATCTTCTACCCGGCTATCCATTATCTGTACTGCCGGGGCGTGGTCAACGGCACCGACTCCACTCACTTCAGCCCGCACGGCACCTCGACGCGCGCCCAGTTCGCCAAAGTGGTGGTACTCGGCTTCGGCCTCTCACTCTATACGCCAACCGGCAACCCTGACTTCACCGATGTGCCAGCTAATTACTACGCTTATGCCTTCATCGAGACCGGCTTCCACAACGGCATCCTCAGCGGCTTCGACCCAGGCACCTGCACCGCGAACGGTCACGTTTACCCTTGCTACCTGCCCAATCGACCGATCACTCGTGGGCAGCTAACCAAACTGGTGGTCAATGCGGCGCACTACCCGCTGTTCACCCCTACTGGCGGCAACCCCACCTTCAGCGATGTGCCGCCTAGCAACGTGTTCTTCGTCAGCATCGAGACCGCGCACGAGAAGGGCATCATCAACGGCTATCCTGGGGGCATCTTTCTGCCCAACCAGAACATCCTGCGCGACCAGATGTGCCAGATCGTCTACAAAGGCGTTACCACGCCATGATCGTTCCCCTGCAGGTTGCCAACTGGTGGTGTGGGCCAACGGCAAAGGGGCATTAGGCATTAACCTGAGCCGCATGGCAGCGGGGTTGGCTAGCGTCATTAGCCCCATTGCCGCCGGTTCAGGAACTATCAACTGAATAGGCGGCGCATGGTTAGCGCACCGTCCTGCATCCTTCAGCTAATCTATACCTTTGCTGGTGTGGCTTCACTATGAATAAGGTCTTGACCCTCATAGCGGTGGCAGTCGGGCGTGGCCTTAGCCCACGCTATGTTTGCTTCGGCAGTTGGTACGCCAGCCTCGACAACCTCAAAGCGGTGCGGGCTTTGGGCTGG
>JANXYP010000100.1 GCA_025355955.1 Chloroflexota bacterium | reverse complement strand
CCACACCAGCGGTGAGAACATCAACGCGAGTCGCCGCTGCGCCCCCTCGATTGCAACATACAGCCCGGCCAGCAGTAGTGCGCCACTCAGCAGTGTCCAAACTACGAATGCAGTGGGAAAGTCGAGCAGACCCAGCGGCGTTTGCAGCAATAGCGCCCAATAAGGATAAATAGCGTTATAGTCCGTACCGGAGTTGAACTCGGTGTCGCTCGCCACCACCGGCGTAAGATAAGCATCGGCAAGGCGATGCACCAGTGCCTGGTTTGGCTGGTACGGATTGTCCCCTGCGATGATTAGTTTCGCAGGAAGCCAGCCGTTCTGCACGAAGTCACGCCCGTTGCTGTGCGGATCGGCGCTAAACGCCTGCCACGCCACCACCACCATGCAAATCAGCAGCGGCAGCAGCGTGTATGCCATCGGTGGCGCGTCGTTAACCTTTTCCCTGGCAAGCACAGGGTGGGGTGATGGTGAATCCAGTCCAGCTTCAACACTCATTCTAACCGCCGATCTGGCGCTACAGCAATCTAATTCACGCTCCAATATCAGAGCAGCCCCTTCGCATAGTCTGACCATCAGCGAGGCTCAGGACGAACGGTTATTCCCAAGCTCGATCAGGGTGAGACCGACCTCTTTGTTCGGTAGGCGGCGCAGGGTGGTGGGAAGCACGTTGACCACCACTTCGAGGGTGACACCAACATGGGCTTCGAGGAGGTGACCGCCTCTGGTGCCGCCATCGCTTAGACCAAGTAGAGCGTGGAGGTGAACTTTTGGTTCGTTCTTTTCTACGTCCAGCGCGATATCGCCAAGGAGGGAGATAACTTCGACGTTCTCGCTGATGGTGATGGGGCGGTACTGCTGAAGCTCGCGCTCAAAGTAGCCGATGACGGTGTGGGTGAACATCCCGATGGCGGTGACGCTAGCGGCGGTAATCTCGTAGCGACGAGCAAAGTCGGTTAGGCCCGCGAGTACCTCGGTGGGGTCGTCCACCTCGAAGATGACGATGTAGCTTTGGGCGAGTTGTGCTTCGAGCAACAGACTGTGCATTGGCTTTGCTCCTTAGCTAGTGCTGGCCTCGGCAGGTTATCCCGTAGACAACGTTATGAAGCACGTAATTATAACACACAGGATTAGGGTGCGCGTCACGTTTTTGCATATCCGACCAAGGCGAACAATACTGTCCTCAACAGCTTTCGACGATTCGATGAAAGGTTCGATCGACAGAAACAAAGGTGGTATAATATACCGAGAAAGCAGTTGATGGGTAACGAACGAGCAGAATACAAGGCTGCGAAGATCAGCGTATTGGCAGCCTGTAGATTAGCAGCCTGTAGATTAGCAGCACACGCTAGCTATTGATACTCTGGCAGAGGAGGAGCCGATGACCCAACCTAATCTATACAAGCAAGACGGCAAGCTCAAGACCGATGACCCAATTGCGCTGACTATCTGGCTACGCGAGCAGCTCGGCTATGCTTTTGTCGAGGACTCAAATCTGGTCGCAGCCCGGCTGGATGCTGGCGGCGAGATGATCACCCTATACACCAGCGGCATTGTGGGGTGCCGCTCCGACCTTGCGGCGATGCTGATGAGATTGATTGACAATCCGGCCCTACAACCAACCACCAGCCGCTGGGTAAGAAAAGAGGTTGTGCCGAGGCAGCGTACTCGCCTACCCCACGCCGCCCGAGCCAGCGCACTATCCGTGGAAGTACATGGCTCAAAGCGTTACCTGACGAGTGTCGACGGCCAGCTGATCCCGCTGGCGCAGGCAACTATCAATGCAGTGAGGCAAGGCACGCATGAGTTCAGAAGCCTGTGCGAGAAGCTTACAAGTGAGGAAGGGGTCAGCATTGCGACCGCAAGACTAATGCTCCAGATGCTGCTTGTGGCGGGAATCCTCAATCGAGGGTTCAGAGGCTGGTACGAGCTGGCCCTGCCACTAGACTTATGCCTGGGAGTAGCAACCTCGTTCGATACAAACCTGTAGCTTATGCCGTTTAGGTGGCTAATGGAGTTTGACCCTCAGTAGAAAATGAGGTCTCTTCTTGCCCGTGATTGTTGAGTGCTGCTAACCTTCTCATATTGGATTTCTGCCCAGGCACAGCGATGAGGCTGAATGAAGCAGATTTAAGTCACCATCTTGAGGATAATAGCAAAACGTGAGCTGGTTGGTAACACGCTCTGATGAATAACATAAGTTATCTTAGCGCTACCATACACCTGCGCGATAAGTTCTTCCACACTGCGCCACACTTCAGCCTGATAAGCTGATCGTATCCAGCTTGCCATCTATGTGAAACTGCTGACAGCCAGTGCTGTGCTTGTTCAGTTACTATCTCGCGCTGCCGCCTAGCTGGTAAATCTCGTTGTAGGCGCCGCCACTCCAATGGTGAAAGTGGAGTTCATGCTGGTTGTAGCCCGCGCTGGCGCCCAGCGCCAATGCCAGCGCCACTGGCCCGTTGTAGAACAGGTGGATCGGTCCGCTGCCCCGCTGCTTCAAATGACCGATGCTGGTGTGGCTTCACTATGAATAAGGTCTTGACCCTCATAGCGGTGGCAGTCGGGCGTGGCCTTAGCCCACGCTATGTTTGCTTCGGCAGTTGGTACGCCAGCCTCGACAACCTCAAAGCGGTGCGGGCTTTGGGCTGG
>JANXYP010000089.1 GCA_025355955.1 Chloroflexota bacterium | reverse complement strand
GTGAACCGTGAGCGCCAACAAACCGGCGAACGGTCCCACCCCCACCGTCGCGGCAAAGATGACCGCGATAATCAGCACCTCGATTGAGCGCATGATGTTGAGGAAGGTGCGTACCACGTAGAAGACCGCATTGCCCAGCGGTTTGTTGGGCATGATGTTGCGGGCGGCGAGGAAGGCCAGCGGCACGCTGACAAAGATGGCGATAATCGAGGCCAGGAACGACTGGAACACCGTTACCAAGATGCTCCCCCAGGTGTTCTTCAGCGAGTCGCTAGGCGCGAACAGCGTTACCAGTGCAGTGGCCTTGATGCGATTGCTGTTGAACAGGCGGCCCGACTCGGCAGCGGGGGTTATGAACGAGGTGGTAAAGTTGCCGTTGCTGTCGCTCTGTACCGACACCGGCGCAGTGGGGTCGATGCGAATCAGCGGCAGCTCGGCTTGCTGCCCGCCAATCCAGGTGAGGTCAACCCTGGTGTTAGCCGCGAAGTTGCGGCCCTTTACCGTGATTTTGTCGCCGGGGTTGCCCTGCAACGGGTTCAACGTAAGCTGCGGCTTGCCCGCCTGCGCCGCGCTGACGGTGGAGTTAGGGTCGGTGTTGCCCTGCACCACGATCTGCACATCGCTGGCATCGTGTACAAACTGCTGGATGGTGGTCATCTGGTCATTACCCACCGTGAACGTGCCAGCCTTGATCGCGGCCTGTATCTGCTGGCCTGTCTGCAGCACACTGTCGAGGTCGGCGCTGATCTTCTGGTTGATCTGGGTGGCGTAGTTGCTCTGGCCGGGGCTGGTAAACTGCGCGACGAAGATTTGCTGCTGCTGATCGAGGAAATCGGCGCGTAGCACTTGACCGAGGATACGGGCGAAATCGTCGCGCTTTTCGTACAGTTTGAACGGGTCGGCCTGGCTAACCGTCCAGCCATAAACCACTGAGGCGATTATGATAAAGAACATCAGCCAGTTGAGCCAGCGGCGGGTGCGGCGCGGCGGCAGAGTGGTGACGGGCTTGCGGGCCTGCATCGCCCTCATCTCAGCGAGGCGATCAACGCCAATGCGTTCGGCTTCGATTTCGGCCTCGCCCAATTTGCGTGGCTCCTGAGCGTCGGCAGTTGCCATCAGGTGCCTCCAATCCCAATTTCCACCTGCACAGCATCCTCGCCGTAGATGGCGCGGAAGCGGTCATCGTCAATCTCGTGCGGCGTGCCATCGAAGACGATGCGCCCCGCCTTGAAGGCCAACACACGGTCGGCGTAGCGGCGGGCCAGGCTGAGGAAGTGCAGGTTGCAGAGAACGGTAATGCCCTCCTCCTTATTGATTTGCTCCAGGTACTGCATCACCGAATGGCTGGTGGCAGGGTCGAGGCTGGCGACCGGCTCATCGGCCAGCATCAGGCGCGGCTCCTGCATCAGGGCGCGGGCGATCGCCACCCGCTGCTGCTGCCCGCCAGAGAGCGCATCGGCACGATTCCACGCCTTCTCGGCAATGCCCACTCGCTGCAGGTTGCGTAGCGCCCGCTCCCGCTCGGCGGCAGGAAAACGGCCAAACATTGTGCTGAAGGTGTCCAGATAGCCTAGCCTGCCATTCAGCACGTTGGTTAGCACGCTGCTACGTCGCACCAGGTTGAAGCTCTGGAAGATCATGCCGATCTTGAGGCGGGCGCGGCGCAGTTCCCTGGGGTTGGCAGCGGTTATGTCCACCCCATCTATGATCACCTTGCCGCTGGTTGGCTCGATCAGGCGGTTGAGGCAGCGCATGAAGGTGCTTTTGCCCGCGCCACTCAAGCCGATGCCGACCACAAACTGGCCGTCGGGGATGGTGGTGCTGACATCGTCCAGCGCTTTGGTGCCATCGGGATAAACCTTGGTCAGATGCTCGACCTTGATCATTGGATTGTTGCTCCCTACTGTAGGGCTTATCATTTACTCACTAACAAAAGTCCAATATAGTACGAGGCTGCAAGAAAGCAGGCGGCTTGCCGAGTTACTGGGGGTTGGGGGCGTAGCCCTTACTTGCCGCGCTACTAATGCCTATCATGCTTACCTGCCTAAAGGTTTACCCTACGGCTTGGCACTGCAGCCATGCCGCCACTTTGCAGTATATTCATCGCGCTCTATCGCCAGCCGTACAGATGCTACTAGCACGGGCGCATTTACTCTTTCGATAAGCAGCGATTTGCTGCACCGAGCGGCGGGTTATCCCCCGCCACTACCCCCTTCACTCTTGTGGTCAACGAATAGGCTGTAGGGGCGGGATTTATCCTACCCAGCCGCCCGCCCCAACAAACTCAATCCTCAGCACTCAGCACTGTAGTTACTTGACCGCTTTGCCGATGTCCACGCCCGCTTGCTGCGCCTTGAGGCGGATGGGGTCGTAGGCGGCATCGTTGGTGGGGGTGAGACCGTCAATCTGGTAGAGGGCATAGAGCGCCTTCTGCCCATCAGTGGTCTTGCTATAGTCGAGCAGGGTGTTGATCACGTTGGTGCAGACGCTCTGAACCATGTCCTTGCGGCAGCTGACCGTGTCGTTGGGGATGAGGTCGGTGGTGGCGACGATGTGGGTAGCCTCGAAAATGGTGGGGATGTCCTTAACTACCAACAGGCGGGCATCGCCTTTGGGGTCGCTCTGATTGCCAAAAATCGCGCCCGCATCCACGTCGCCATTGAAGACTGCCTTGACCACCTTATCATGGCTGCCTGCGTTGATCACCTGGCTAAAGTAGGTGCTGGGGTCAAAGCCGGGGATGTTCGCCTTCAGGTAGGCATAGGGGTAGAGGTAGCCAGCAGCGGAGGCGGTATCCACGAAAGCGAACTTCTTGCCCTTGAGATCCTGGATGGTTTTGATGTTGGGGTCCTTGGCGATGATCACCGAAGGATAGCTGGCCTGGCCTTTACGCACGGTGGCGAGCTTGACGATTACGCCATAGCGCTGGTTCGCCAGCACGTAGGCATAGGGCGAGAGGAAGGAGATGTCGGTGTTGCCACTGCCCAACGCCTCGATGTCGGCCTGGTAGCTGGTGGGAACGGTGACGTTGAACTTATAGCCGGTCTTCTGCGCCAGATAGTCGGCGATTGGCCCCGCGCTGCCGATGACCTTGGTGCCGGAGGCAGAGGGGGTGAAGTCGAGGTTGACTACGATACTGCCGTTACCGAATGACTTGCTGATCGGCTGGGGGCTGCCAGCTGCTGCCGGGGTGGAGCTGCCAGTCGCCGGTGTAGCGCCTCCAGCCGCCGGGGTTGCGCTGCCAGCGTTACCGCCCGCAGCTGGGGTCGCGGTGCTACTGTCGCCGCCGCAGGCGGCCAATACCACTGATATAACCAGGGCTACCAACAGGGCAGCCAGTTTGTTTCGATACTGCATAAAAGGTCTTTCCTCCTCGTGAGCTAACGCGCAACCCAGTGCGCCGATCAAGGTTAACGGGGACGTGAGCCTTACTATGCCAGAGCGATGTGCCGGGGACACCCATAAGCTGCCTTATCGCCCCACAGGAAGGGGGCAGCGCCCAGGCTGCCCCCTATTCGCTACCAACGCCCTGACATACCGCCATCATACCGCATTGTTCATCGAATTGCAAGGGCTAGGCGCTAGCAAAAAGCCTCTCCATAGAAGGGCTAAACGCTACCCACAAATAGAAACATTCGATAGCACCCGATGCTGCAAGACGGCAGGCGGCGTTCTCAGCTACCCGGGGGTTGGGGGCGTAGCCCCTGGTTGTAGCCTCCTTGACTATCGAATGCTTACCTGCCCAAGATTAGCACGGGTTGGCGCTATATCCAACTCGCCCCTTTGCGCCAGGTTATCTCCCGCTGTCAACCCTCAAACCGCTACCATAGTTGGTGCATTTAGGCTTTCGACCAGCATTGATGCGCTTGAGCGCAAGAAGCTACGCTCCTAACCCTCAGCAGCACCAATTAGCGATGGTGCCGCTATTGATTGAGCCAGGGCGAACAACGGCTCGCCCCTACAGAACTATAGCATCGCTTTGGCTTATTTGTATAACATGGCTAGCGACAGGCTATCCTCCCACTACTGCCATTTCCCACTTGTGGGTAAGGTTTAGCCATAGCAGGGAGAGGTTTGGTGAGGGTGGAATGCTGACTTATATCGCATTGCACGCCAAATTGAAAGATCTAGGCGCAAGCAAATAGCCTCTCCCCAATGGGGAGAGGCTGTTTGTGCAGTTCAGGCTAGCGACTAAGCCGCCATTCCTGGATGTTCCAGGTCAGCGGGACGCTGGATCCGGTGGGCCGGTAGTTCTTGAGGCCGTTGGGTGCGGCAGAGATGTCGAGGCGCACATGCAGCGGAAGGACTGGCAGCTCGGTAGCGAAGAGTACCTGCTCCGCCTTGTAGGCAGCTGCCCGTTTGGTTGGGTCGAGCGCGATCTCCTTGACGTTGTTGGCATCCTGCAGCAGCTTGTCGTTCTCAGGGTTGCTCCAGCCGGGGTTGTTCTGGCCGGTGAAGCCGTTGGCCTGGGTCGGAATGCCTGCGGTACTGTAGAGGCTGAGGCCGCCCGGGTCAGCGCCGCTAATCCAGGCATACTCCGCGAAGGCGAAGGTACGCAGGGTGAGCGGGCCTTGTGGGCCGAAGAACTGCTGGGCGGGGATATACTCTAGCTGGGCATCGACCCCAACCGACTTCAGGTCAGCGGCAACCAGCTGGGTTACAGCCTGGCGGTACACGTTTCCGGCGGTGGTGTTGTATTTGAAGCTCATCTTACCGCCGGGGCCGGTGAGGATGCCATCGGGGCCAGCGGTGTAACCAGCGGCGGCAAACAGCGCACGCGCCTTGTCGGGGCTGTAAGCATACTTCGGCACGTCTGGGTTGTAGAATTGGGTGATGTTGGGGGTAATCCAGCTGTGGGCCACTACCGTCTTGCCATAGAGGACCTTGTCCACGATCTGCTGGCGGTTGATGGCGTAGGCGAACGCCTGGCGCACACGACGATCCTGGAACAGCGGGTTGCTCAAGTTGAAGTCGACGTGTTCCCAGGTGGTGCTGGGCAGGTAGTAGGGTCTGAGCTTGCCGCCGGTGGCAAGGCTATCCAACTGGGGAATCTGGTTGATGCTCAACGCATCGTTGGTTCCCATATCAATCTGGCCGGTCTGCAGTTGAGCGAGCAACTGGTTGGTGTCGGCGATCACTTTGAAAGTGACAGTGCCGAGGGCAGGCTTGTTGGGGGTCAGGTTGTAGTTGGGGTTCGGCTCCAGGATAACGGCCTGCCCAGCAACCCACTGGCGCACGCGATAAGGGCCAGTGCCAAGCGGAGCGCGACCGAAATCGCTAGCTTGGATCTTGGTAGCATCGAGCTTGCCGTAAGCGTGTTCGGGATAAACAAAGGTGTCGGTGGCGAACAGCGGGTCGACCACCGGGCCGCTCTGAGACTGATATGCGCCGTAGCGATTGTTGTCCCTGGCGTAAAGCGCCTTGGCCTGGTTCTGACTGAGCATCTTGCCGACCACGGTGTAGTCGTCGACGGCAGTGAAGCTGCTGTACTTGTCGGAAATGCTGCGGCTAACCACCTGTACATTGGCGTTCTCGTAGATGCTCTGCCAGCCGTAGACTACATCCTGAGCAGTGAACTCCACGCCGTCGGCCCACTTGATGCCGTGACGCAGCTTCCACTTGATCTGCAGGTACTGGTCGGGGCTGCCATCAGCACCGATGAACTGCGCCGCGCCGTTCTCCAGGCTGGGAACAAAGGCGGCCAGGTCGGGATAAAACTGGGCCTTGTCGTCGATACCAACCAGATTGTTCTCGATTGCGGCCAGAACATCGGCAGCGACCTGTGCCTGCGCGTTGGGGCTGAACAGGGTGTCCGGCTCCTGGCTCATCCCGATGGTGATGCTATCCACGTTGTTGCTCAGGCCAGAGGTTACATCTTTCTGGGCGACGTATTGCTGCTTGTACTGCTGCACACCTAGCAGACCGAGCAGTACCTTGTACTGAGCCTGCGCCTGCTCCGGGTGGAACTCGAAGCGCTGCCGCTCGAAATACTGCACATCGTAGGTCTTGCCGTCGGTGCTGACTTCCTGGATCTGCTCACTCAGGGGGTAGCCGAACTGCGCCAGGCCGCCATTGGTGGTCCAGTAGGTCATGAACGGGCCGGGGCTGTCCGATAGGCTGTGCTTGGTTTGCGCGAAGTACATATGGCTCGACGTGTTGCTGGTGTCGCTCGCCACATCGAAGCTGCGACCTTCCGCCTGGTTGGTGCCAAGCAGGCCAAGCAGCACGTTGTAGGGAGCCTGATTCTCAGGGTGGCGCTCGTAGCGGGCGCGCTCGAACCACTGGGTGGCGTAGCTCTTGCCATTGGTGAGACTAACCTGGTTGCTCTCATCGGTGATCGGCAAGCCGTTGATGGGCAGGCCACCGTGAGCGTTCCAGTAGCTGAGAAAGTCGGCGGCCACGCTGTGGCCGTTCATGGAGTTGGTCTGCGCCGCGCTCCTCATCGCGGGCATCGCCGTCATACTGAGCATGAGGGCGACGAGCGCGAACGCGAAGACACGGGCGTACTGCTTCAGGGTCTTGAACATTCCATTCCTCCTATAACTGAATCCTACAGGCCAATTTTCGGGCGTGCAAGGCAGGTTTATACCAAATAGCTTTGGTGCTGGTGAAAAACTGGGCCAGGGCGAACAACGGTTCGCTCCTACAGGAAAATCACGAACTCCTCGGCTATTTGATAGTAATTGCATATGCTGCTCTTCACACTAATCAATACCAGACTGCCCGCCTGTAGGTTGCCAAAATAGAGCTATAGTTGTATCTTCTGAACGCTTATTGCCCAACGTGTGTAGCAAGCGCAAAGCAATAGTAACGCCCTTCGCCGGTAACTACATCCTACATCGAGAGGCCGTGGTAGGTGTGACAGCACGACTCGCCGCCACCCCAACCCCTCCCGGTGAGAGGTACAACCACTTCCTGCGATCACAGCAGGAGGGCGCATCTTACGATGCGCCCTCCTGCTGCTTTTACTCAGTCCTCAGTTCTCAGTCCTCGAACTAGGGCCGGTGGATGATGCCCTCGTAGACGATCTGCGCCATTTCGTCGCGGCGGATGTTGGCGTTGGGCAGGAACAGGTGGCCGGGGTAGCCGTTGACGATGCCGTTGTGGTAAGCCGTCTCGATGCTGACATAGAACACGTTGCTGGGTGGTACGTCAACGAAGTCGGGTATGCCGCCTTGGGGCGTAATCAGCGTGTAGCCACCTGCATTGACGACCAGCTTGGTAAGCTGCCCACGGGTGATGGGCAGGTTGGGTAGGTAGCAGGGGAAGCCCAGCCCATGTGCGGTGCAGGTGGCGGGGTCGAAGCCGCTGAGGATGCCCGCGTGGAAGCCGCTCTCGATGTAGACGTAAGCGAAGTAGCTGGGTGGCACGTCCACAAAGTCCTGGGTGGTGGGGGTGAACAACGGCGTGCCGAAGCCCAACACGACCACCTTGGCGAACTGGCCGCGGGTCGAAGTGCCAGCCGGACCGTAGTGGTTGGGGTCGAGGCCATTGACTACGCCACGGCAGTTCAGGTAGTGGATGGCGGTGTAGAAGATGTTGCCAGTGATGTCGATGAACGGGTTGGGGCAGTCTGTCGGGGTCACGGTTGGCAGCACTGGCGTGACCGTCGGGCCGCCTGGGGTTATCGTCGGCGGTGCGGTCGTGGCGGTCGGTGGTGCCGTTGTGGCCGTGGGGCCGCCCGGAGTCTGGGTTGGCGGCACTGCGGTGTCTGTGGGCGGCACTGCAGTCTCGGTTGGTGGCACCATCGTGCTGGTTGCGGTTGGTGGCATCGGGGTGTCGGTTGGCGGCACTGGTGTGATCGTAGGCGTGTTGCAACTGGTCGCCGGATTGTAAATCTCCAGGCTCGCTCCCGCCGTTGTCGGTGTGTACCCGCCTGCCAGGTAGATGTGCGTGCCGTCGGTGTCTGCTCCGTCGTTGCGCCGTGCGTTCGTAAACGGCGTTCCCACACTCCACGTTCCCGCTACCGGGTCGTAGATGTCTACTTCGTTGCTCGGGTTCGGTGCCGTGCGTCCGCCACCCAGTACCCACATCATCCCGTTGTACGTTACTGCCCTCGTCTCCGCAGTCGCCCGTGGGATCTGATTTGCCAGCGTGGTCAGCGTGTCGGTGGCCGGGTTGTAGGAGTACGAGTTGGTGCTGTCCGCCAGCAACGCGCCCACGTAGGTCGAGCCACCACCAGTGTAGATGGTGTTGCCGATCGCGGTTGCAGGTACGTAACCCAACTGCACTGGCAGGGTCGAACTCTTCAGCGCCCACTTGCTCCCTGCTGCCCGCGCTGGGTCGAACTCCCATATCTGGTTGGTCATTGCGACGTTGATCTGGAAGCCGCCCAGGATGTACAGCTTGTTGTTGACCACCGCGAAGCCACCGGGGATGGTGGAGGACATCGCGCCCGCAGGCCAGGGGTCGGAGGCAAGGGTGCTGATCGCATCGGTGGTGGGGTCGTAGAGGCGCACATCACCAGTGGAGGTGGTGCCGAGCGCGAAGTTGCCGCCCGCCATCACAATCTGCTGGGTACCGCTGATAGTGAGTACCCCGCCCGCCATGTTGTCAACGAAGTTGGTGGGGAAGGTGGCGTTCTTCTGGGTCCAGGTATTGGTAGAGATGTTGTACTCAGTGGGGTTGAGCACATCGGTGCCGGCGGTATCGGCAGTACGGCCACCGAGCGCATAGAACTTGCCGTTAGGGGGATAGTAGACCCCAAGTTCGCGGGTGCGGGTTGTAGGCAAGTCCATGCCGCTAACCCAGGCAGCGGATGCTCCGCAAGGGGTGGGGGT